>NZ_JBIUTD010000034.1:0-80791 GCF_044741705.1 Kitasatospora sp. NPDC088134
TGACTTTTGGCACGCTGTTGAGTTCTCAAGGAACGGACGCTTCCTTCGGACCGCATTCCTGCGGACCCTCCGGGCGCTTCGTTCTTTCGTGTTTCGAGCCTATCAGACTGTTTTCGCTGCGTTGACCGCCGCTTTACCTGTCTGACTTGCTCTGTTAACCGCCGTTGCGCGGCGACCTGAGCAACCATAGCGGCTCCGCGCCGCAGCACCTAATCGAGGCGGGATGGAGTCACCCGAACGGCCGCTCGAAGGGGGTGTCGGCGGGGCGGGTGCGGGCTCACTCGGATGCCGTAGAGTGCGGCGCGTCGGCCGAGAGGACTAGACCACTTGAGGGCGGCGGGTTCGGTAGAGAGGGCGCGGGAAGGTCGGTTCGTATGCGGCGGGGTGGGTGCGGGTGGCGATCTTCGGTGGAGTGGCGCGCGGTCGCTATGTCATGAGATGTCCGAAGTTGACGTAATTTGGTTCTCGCTGATCGATGAGCCGCTGCCCCGCGGCCACCCGCGATGTACTCCGTACCTGGGAGGCTCCACCATGACCACTGTCACGTCGCCGCTCGCCGGCCGCGCCGTCGGGCTCGCCAATGTTCCGGACCCGGTGTTCGCGGGGGCCATGGTCGGGCCGGGGACGGCGATCGATCCGTTGCGGGAGCCGATCGAGGCGGTGGCGCCGGTGGACGGGCAGGTGGTGTCGATGCATCCGCACGCGTTCGTGGTGATGGACGAGAACGGGCACGGGGTGCTGACGCACCTGGGGATCGACACCGTGCAGCTCAATGGGGAGGGGTTCGAGCTGCTGGTGACCAAGGGGGACCGGGTGCGGCGGGGGCAGCCGGTGATCAAGTGGAATCCGGCGGCGGTGGAGGCTGCGGGGAAGTCGCCGATCTCGCCCATCGTGGCGCTCGAGGCGTCGGCGGAGCAGTTGAGCGGGGTCGCGGAGTCCGGTGAGGTCACGGCCGGTGGCGAGTTGTTCATCTGGAACTGACGGCGGCGGACGGCGAGGCGAAGGGGTTCGAATGATGGAGCGGACGCTGCGCGGCGTGGGGGTCAGCCACGGGGTCGCCATCGGGCAGGTGCGTCACATGGGGACGGCGGTGCTGGAGCCGCCGGTGGCGCAGGTCCCGGCCGAGGAGGCTCCTCGGGAGCAGGCCCGGGCGCGGGCCGCGGTGGAGGCGGTGGCGGCGGACCTGGTGGCGCGCGGGAACCTGGCCGGTGGTGAGGCGCAGGCGGTGCTGGAGGCCCAGGCGCTGATGGCGCAGGACCCGGAGCTGCTGGCGGACGTGAACCGGCGGATCGACGCGGGGTCGACGGCGGAGCGCGGGGTGTACGACGCGTTCGCGGCGTACCGGGAGCTGTTGGCCGCGGCGGGCGAGTACCTGGCGGGGCGGGTGGCGGACCTGGACGACGTGCGGAACCGGATCGTGGCGCGGCTGTTGGGCGTGCCGATGCCGGGGGTGCCGGACTCGGACGAGCCGTACGTGCTGCTGGCGCGGGACCTGGCGCCGGCGGACACGGCGCTGCTGGACCCGTCGCTGGTGCTGGGGTTCGTGACCGAGGAGGGCGGGCCGACCTCGCACAGCGCGATCCTGGCGCGGGCGATGGGGGTGCCGGCGGTGGTGGCGCTGGCGGGGGCGACGGAGTTGGCGGAGGGGGTGGTGGTCGCGGTCGACGGGTCCTCCGGCGAGGTGCTGGTGGAGCCGGGGGCGGAGCGGCAGGAGGAGTTGCGCCGGGGGGCGGCGGAGCGGAAGGCGGCGTTGGCGGCGGCGTCCGGGCCGGGGCGGACCTCGGACGGGTTCATGGTGCCGTTGCTGGCGAACGTGGGCGGTCCGGCGGACCTGCCGGCGGCGTTGGAGAACGGGGCGGAGGGCGTCGGGCTGTTCCGGACCGAGTTCCTGTTCCTGGACGACTCGGCACAGGCGCCGAGCGAGGAGAAGCAGGTCGCGGCGTACCGGAAGGTGCTGGAGGCGTTCCCGGGGGGCCGGGTGGTGGTGCGGGTGCTGGACGCGGGGGCGGACAAGCCGTTGGACTTCCTGACGCCCGGGGACGAGCCGAATCCGGCGCTGGGGGTGCGCGGGCTGCGGACGCTGCTGGAGCACCCGGAGGTGTTGCGGACGCAGTTGCGGGCGTTGGCGCGGGCGGCGGAGGGGCTGACGGTGCGGCTGGAGGTGATGGCGCCGATGGTCGCGGACGGGGTGGACGCGCGGGCGTTCGCGGGGGCCTGCCGGGAGGTGGGGCTGGACGCGAAGTACGGGGCGATGGTGGAGATCCCGTCGGCGGCGCTGCGGGCGGGGGCGATCCTGCGGGAGGTGGAGTTCCTGTCGTTGGGGACGAACGACCTGGCGCAGTACGCGTTCGCGGCGGACCGGCAGGTGGGGTCGTTGGCGCGGTTGCAGGACCCGTGGCAGCCGGCGCTGCTGGATCTGATCGCGGCGTCGGCGCAGGCGGCGAAGGCGGTCGGGAAGAGTTGCGGGGTGTGCGGCGAGGCCGCGGCGGACCCGTTGCTGGCGTGCGTGCTGACGGGGTTGGGCGTGACCAGTCTGTCGATGGGTGCGGCGTCGATCCCGTACGTGCGGGCGGCGTTGGCGCAGGCCACGTTGGCGCAGTGCCAGCGGGCGGCGGAGGCGGCGCGGGGGGCGGACACCGCCGAGGGGGCGCGGGAGGCGGCGCGGGAGGTGCTGTCCGGCCGGTAGGGGGTCTGGTCTCCCGAGGGGCCGCTGCCACCGTGGGGGTTGGCAGCGGCCCCTCGGGGCTTTCTCCGGCTAGGCCTGCTTGCGGGTGGTGGCGAGCCGTTCGAAGAACCGCAGGTGGTCGAGGTTGTCGACGGAGCCGGGGTTGACGGCCTCGGTGAGCGGGGTGCCGGCGAGCAGGCGCTTGACGGGCACTTCGAGGCGCTTGCCGGTGAGGGTGTGCGGGAGGCCCTGGACGGTGATGACCTCGTCGGGGACGTGGCGCGGGGAGAGTTCGGTGCGCAGCGAGGTGCGGATGCGGGCGGTGAGGGCGTCGTCGAGTTCGGCGCCGGGGGCGAGGACGACGAACAGCGGCATCCAGTAGCCGCCGTCGGGTTCTTCGAGGCCGATGACCAGGGACTCGGCGATCTCGGGGAGTCGTTCGACGACCTCGTAGATGTCGGCGGAGCCCATCCGGACGCCCTGGCGGTTGAGGGTGGAGTCGGAGCGGCCGTGGATGACGACGGTGCCGCGGGAGGTGGCGGTGATCCAGTCGCCGTGGCGCCAGGTGCCGGGGTAGGTGTCGAAGTAGCTGTCGTGGTAGCGGCGGCCGTCGGGGTCGTTCCAGAAGCCGGTGGGCATGGACGGCAGGGGCTTGGTGACGACGAGTTCGCCGACGGTGTCGGTGTGCGGGTGGCCGTCGGGGTCCCAGGACTCGACGGCGGCGCCGAGGCAGGGGGCCTGGATCTCGCCGAGGTGGACGGGGAGGGTGGGGACGCCGCCGACGAAGCAGGAGCAGACGTCGGTGCCGCCGCTGACGGAGGCGAGCCAGAGGTCGGACTTGACCTCGTCGTAGATCCACTGGAAGCCGTCGGGCGGGAGCGGGGAGCCGGTGGTGCCGAGGCAGCGGACGGCGGAGAGGTCGAGGTCGCGGCCGGGGTGGAGGTCGGCCTTGCGGCTGGCGATGACGTAGGCGGCGGAGGTGCCGAGGACGGTGGCGCGGGTGCGGGCGGCGACGGACCAGAGGGCGCCGGTGTCGGGATGTCCGGGGCTGCCGTCGTAGGTGACGATCGTGGTTCCGGTGAGCAGGCCGGCCAGCAGGAAGTTCCACATCATCCAGCCGGTGGAGGTGTACCAGAGGAAGCGGTCGTCGGGGCCGAGGTCGAGGTGGAGGGCGGCCTGCTTGAGGTGTTCGACCAGGATGCCGCCCTGGCTCTGCACGATGGCCTTGGGGAGGCCGGTGGTGCCGGAGGAGTAGAGGACCCAGAGCGGGTGGTCGAAGGGGACGGGTTCGAAGACGGGGTCGGTGTCGTCGGCGACCAGGTCGTCGTAGCAGAGGGTGCCCTCGGGGGCGGGGGTGTCCAGCAGGGGGACGTGGACGACGGTGGTGAGGGTGGGGAGTTCGCGGCGGAGTTCGGCGACCACCTCGGTGCGGTCGTGGTCCTTGCCGCCGTAGTGGTAGCCGTCGACGGCGAACAGGACGGTGGGTTCGATCTGCTGGAGGCGGTCGAGGACGCTGCGGGCGCCGAAGTCGGGGGCGCAGCTGGTCCAGGTGGCGCCGACGGCGGCGGTGGCGAGGAGGGCGACGGCGGCCTGCGGGATGTTGGGCAGGTAGGCGCTGACCCGGTCGCCGGGGCGGACGCCGTTGGCGCGGAGGGCGGCGGCCAGCGAGCCGACCTGGCGGCGGAGTTCGGACCAGCTGGTGGCGACGGGCTCGGTGGTGCGCTCGTCGAGGTGGAGGACGGCGGGGCGGTCGGCGTTGGCCGGGTCCTCGGCGGCGCGCAGGGCGTGTTCGGCGTAGTTGAGGGTGGCGCCGGGGAACCAGCGGGCGCCGGGCATGGTGGCGGGTTCGGCGAGGACAGCGGTGGGCGGGGTGTGGAAGCGGATGTCGAAGTACTCGGTGACGGCCGTCCAGAAGCGGTTGACGTCCTCGGTGGACCAGCGGTGGAGGTCCGCGTAGCGGGTGGCGGCCTCGGCGTCGGTGTCGACGGGGGCGAGCGGGGCGGCGGGGGCGCCGTGGTGCTCGGCGGCCCAGCGCTGGAAGGCGACCAGGCGGCTGGCGGCGGCGCGGTCGGGGTGCGGGCGCCAGAGCGGCTCGGGGTGCGGGTGCTGCTGGTCCTGGGGGGTCGGAGGGGTGCTCACGTGGTGGTCTCCAGGCCGGGGTGGGGACGGGTGGGCTTGTGGCGGGCCGTCCGTGGGGTGCTGACGCTGCTGACCATGCCACGTGATCTTCCGCTGGTCCAGGGTCGGGCGGTCGGGGTGCTGGTGGGGGCGGGTGGGAGGTGGTAGACCGGCGGGATGACGGTGGCTTATGACGTGGTGATCGTGGGCGGCGGGCACAACGGGCTGGTGGCGGCCGGGTACCTGGGGCGGGCCGGGCTGCGGGTGCTGGTGCTGGAGCGGTTGGGGCACCTGGGCGGGGCGGCGGTGTCGGAGCGGGCGTTCGCCGGGGTGGACGCGCGGCTGTCGCGGTACTCGTACCTGGTGAGCCTGCTGCCGCGGCGGATCCTGACGGAGTTGGGGGTGCGGGTGGAGCTGCGGCGCCGGCGGATCTCCTCGTACACGCCGTGGGAGCGGGACGGGCGGGTCGGCGGGCTGCTGGTGGATGCCGGGGACGCCGGGCGGACGGCCGGGTCGTTCCGGGAACTGACGGGTGGGGAGCGGGAGTTCGCGGCCTGGCGGGAGTTCTACGGGATGACCGGGCGGGTGGCGGAGCGGGTGTTCCCGTCGTTGACGGAGCCGTTGCCCTCGCGGGCGGAGCTGCGGGCCCGGGTGGACGATCCGGTGGCCTGGGGCGAGTTGTTCGAGCGGCCGTTGGGCGAGGCGCTGGAGCGCAGGTTCGCGGACGACGTGGTGCGGGGCGTGGTGCTGACGGACGCGCTGATCGGGACGTTCACGCACGCGCACGATCCTTCGCTGCGGCAGAACCGGTGCTTCCTGTACCACGTGGTGGGGGGCGGGACGGGTGACTGGGACGTGCCGGTGGGCGGGATGGGCGCGGTGTCCGGGGCGCTGGCGGAGGCGGCCCGGGCGGGCGGGGCCGAGTTGCTGACGGGGTGTGAGGTGACGGCGGTGGACCCCGGTGGGGCGGGTGGCCCGGCCGAGGTGGGGTTCCGGGACGCGGACGGGGTGGAGCGGCGGGTCGGGGCGCGCTGGGTGCTGTGCAACGCGGCGCCGGTGGAGCTGGAGCGGTTGGTGGGCGGGTCGGCGCCGGCGGACGGGGGCGGGGCGGCGGGTTGGGCCGGGCCGGAGGGGGCGCAGTTGAAGGTGAACATGCTGCTGCGCCGGCTGCCGCGGTTGCGGGACGGGGCGGTGGACGGGCGGGACGCGTTCGGGGGAACGTTCCACGTCGCGGAGTCGTACACGGAACTGGAAAACGCTTACCGGTCGGCTGCGGCAGGGCGGTTGCCCTCCCCCGCACCGTCCGAGATCTACTGCCACTCGCTGGCCGACCGGTCGATCCTGGGGCCCGGAGTGCCGGCCGGGGCGCAGACCTTGACGCTGTTCGGGCTGCAGGTGCCGGCCCGGCTGTTCGCCGCCGATCCGGCGGGGGTGCGGCAGGCCGCGTTGGAGGGGGTGCTGGCGGCCCTGGACGGGGTGCTGGCGGAGCCGCTGGCGGACTGCCTGGCGACGGATGCGGAGGGGCGGCCCTGTCTGGAGGTGCGCGGACCGCTCGACCTGGAGGCCGATCTGCGGCTGCCGGGCGGCAACATCTTCCACCGGGACCTGGCGTTCCCGTTCCTGGACGGGGCGGACGGCGGGCCGCCGGTGGGGCGCTGGGGCGTCGGGACCGCACATCCGCGGGTGCTGCTGTGCGGGGCGGGCGCGGTGCGGGGCGGCGGGGTGAGCGGGATTCCGGGGCACAACGCGGCGATGGCGGTGCTCGGGCGGTAGCGATGGGGGTGGAAGGCTGCTGCGGGGCCGGTCGGAAAGCGGTTTCCGATCGGCCCGGCGCGGTTCAGCGGGGTTCGGAGGGGTTCAGAGGTGGGCGTACTCGCCGGCGAACCAGGAGCCGGCGACCCGGGTGTGGAACGGGAAGACCAGCTGGGTGTCGACGGTGGCGAGCTGCCAGCCCTCGGTCTCCTCGGTGGGGACGGACGGCGGGAGGTCGGCGAGGTTGCGGGGCCGGAGCAGCCCGAACAGGCAGATGAAGCCGCCGCGCGAGTCGGATTCGGTGGCGACCAGGCGGACCTCGGACGGGTCGGCCGGGATGCCGGTCTCCTCGCGCAGCTCGCGGACCACCGCCTGCTGCCAGCTCTCGCCGTAGTCGACGTAGCCGCCGGGCAGGGCGAGCTGGCCGTAACCCGGTTCGATGGTGCGGCGGATGACGGTCAGTCGGGTGTCCCCGTCCGGGTGGTGCACGGGCAGCAGGGCGACGGTGACCGGGAGCGGGTTGCGGTAGCTGATCTCCTGGCAGCCGGAGCAGGTCCGCGGCCACGCCTCGGTGCCTTCCGGGTAGGGCGCGCCGCACCAGTGGCAGTGGCTGTGCGGGCCGAAGACGGCGGGGCGGGCGGACGGCTGGGTCGTCATGAGGGGATGGTAGTCCGACCGGGTGAGGCGGCGGGGGCGAAGCCGGAGCGGGCGGGAACGGGGGCGGGCCGGGGTCGCGGTGGGCCCGGGGCGGGTGCAGGCTGGAGGGATGGCTGTGCAGATGGACGGGGCGTCCGGCGCCGACGGGGGTTTCGGGGCGGCGTTGGCGGCGGGGACGCTGGTGCTGGACGGGGGGTTGTCGAACCGGCTGGCCGATCAGGGGTGCGACCTGACGGACGCGCTGTGGTCGGCGCGGTTGCTGGTGGACGATCCGGGGCAGCTGGTGGCGGCGCACCGGGCGTACTTCGAGGCGGGGGCGCAGGTGGCGACGGCGGCGAGCTACCAGGCGAGCCGGTCGGGGTTCGCGGCGCGCGGGGTGGGCGCGGCCAAGGCGGACCGGTTGCTGGCGCTGAGCGTGGAGTTGGCGCGGCAGGCGGCCGAGGAGGTGTCGGCGGCGTCCGGCGACGGGCCGGCACTCTGGGTGGCGGCCTCGGTCGGGCCGTACGGGGCAGTGCTGGCGGACGGGTCCGAGTACCGGGGCCACTACGGGCTGTCCGCAACGGAGTTGGCGGACTTCCACCGTCCGCGCCTGGCGGCGCTGGCGGCGGCGGGGCCGGACGTGCTGGCGGTGGAGACGGTGCCGGACCTGTTGGAGGCATCGGTACTGGCCGACTGTGTACGGGAGTTGGGGCTGCCGGTGTGGTTCTCGTTCGGGGCGGCGGGTGGGCGGACCCGGGGCGGTGAGCCGCTGGCGGAGGCGTTCGCGCTGGTGGCGGAGGTTCCGGAGGTGGTGGCGGTCGGGGTCAACTGCTGTGCGCCGGAGGAGGTGTCGGCGGCGGTCGCGCTGGCGGCGGAGGTGACGGGGCGACCGGTGGTGGCGTACCCGAACAGCGGGGAGGGTTGGGACGCCGGGGCGCGGGACTGGGCGGGGACGGCAACCTTCGATCCGGGCGCGGTGGGCGGCTGGGTGGCCGCCGGGGCCCGGCTGGTGGGCGGCTGCTGCCGGGTCGGCCCGGCGGAGGTGGCCGAACTCGCCCGGCTGGTAAGGGGATCAGCGGGATAGTGGGCTGCGGGACGGCGAGGTCGGGGGCGTCGGTCCACCGGCCGGGAGGAGCGGGACGTGACGGAGCGGGACGTGACGGAACAGGGCACGGCGGAGCAGGGCACGGCCGAACAGGACGCGGCGCGGCCAAGCACGGTGGAGCAGGACGTGGTCGGGCTGGTCAATGGGTTGGGGGTGCGCTGGGGGCGGGAGTTGGGGTACGGCTTCGGGGAGGTGTGGACGGCGGTCGGGGTGTGGCCGTTGTTGGCGGCGTTGGCCTCGGGGGCGGGCGGGGTGGCGCGGGCGGAGTTGGCGGCGGCGTTGGGGGTGCCGATGGAGCAGTCCCTGCCGGTGGCCCGGGAGTTGCTCGACGGGGTGCGGCGGATCGAGGGGTGCGGGGCGGCGCTCGGACTGTGGACGGCGCGGGGGTGCCGGGTCGAGCCGGGGTGGGTGGCGCGGCTGGGGCCGGGCCGGTGGGGGGAGTTGACCGGGGATGCCGGCAAGGACCGGGCGGCGCTGGACCGTTGGGCGGAGCGGGAGAGCGGTGGGCTGATCCCGCGGATGCCGCTGGGTTCGCTGGACCGGGCGTTGCTGGTGCTGGCCTCGGCGGTGACGGTGCGCACCCGGTGGGCCCGGCCGTTCCGCGCGTTGCCCGGCCGGATCTCCGAAGGGCCTTGGGCGGGACGGGAGTCGAGGCGGCTGACAGCAGCCGGTCGGGAGCTGTTCGAGCGGATCTCGGTGGCGGAGTCCGCGGCGGGGCCGGTGACGGAGGTCCGGGTCGAGGGCGCCGGCGAGGTGGACGTGCACCTGGTGCTGGGTGCGGCGGGGGCCGCGCCCGGGGCGGTGGTGGCGGCCGGGTTCGGGCTGCTCTCCGGGGAGGTGCGGCGGGTGCCGGTGGCGGAGCTGGCGGACGGCGCACCCGGTTGGCCGGGGCTGCGGTTGGAGACGGTGGACGCGGCGGCGCCGGACCCCGTCGGGGAGTTGGCCACGGTCGCGTTCCGGGTCCGCTCCTCGCACGACCTGTTGGCGCACCGGGACCTGTTCGGGCTGCGGGCGGCGGCCGGTCCCGGCGATCACTTCCCCGGGATCGACCGGAGCGGGCCGCTGCAGGTGTCGGAGGCACGGCAGGCGGCGCTGGCGGACTTCGGTGCCGAGGGGTTCGAGGGCGGTGCGGTGACGGCGGTGATGATGGCCCGGAGCGCGGCGGTGCTCGCCCCGCGGCGGTTCCGGGCCCGGCGGGCGGGGCTGGTCCTGGACCGGCCGTTCGCGTTCCTGGCGGTGCACCGGGCGACCGGTCTGGTGCTGCTGGCGGGGTGGGTGGCGGAGCCCGCGGCCTGACCCGGGGCGGGATCGAGTGCGGGGACGGTGATCGGCATGGTCGACCGGAGGATGCGGGAGTCCGGGGCGCACCGGCTCCTGGGCGGGTGGCCGGTGGGGTGGAGGCTCCTTGACTCGGGGGTTCGGCTGCGGTTGGCTTCCGGACATTGATCGACATTGTCAAACGGTGGCTGGAGGGTCGGCCCGGGCCGGACCGTCCGTGTGGTTTGCCGGACCCGCGCGCACGGGGACTGACGAAGGGTCAGCCCCTCCCCCTCCGACGTCCGTGTCCGAGTCCGAGTCCGTGAGCCGAGGAATCGAATGACTGCCAGCTACATCGCCGCGATCGACCAGGGCACCACTTCCAGCCGCTGCATCGTGTTCGGCGCGGACGGCCGGATCGTCTCCGTCGACCAGCAGGAGCACTCGCAGATCTTCCCGCAGCCCGGCTGGGTCGAGCACGACGCCGCCGAGATCTGGACCCGGGTGCAGTCCGTGGTGCGCGGCGCGCTGGAGAAGGCCGGCCTGACCCGGGACGACATCCGGGCGATCGGCATCACCAACCAGCGCGAGACCACCGTGCTGTGGGACCGGCACACCGGCGAGCCGGTGCACAACGCGCTGGTGTGGCAGGACACCCGGACCGAGGCGCTCTGCCGGGAGCTGGGCCGCAACGTGGGCCAGGACCGGTTCCGCCGCGAGACCGGCCTCCCGCTGGCCTCCTACTTCGCCGGGCCGAAGATCCGCTGGCTGCTGGACAACGTCGAGGGCCTGCGCGAGCGCGCCGAGGCCGGCGACATCCTGTTCGGCACCATGGACACCTGGGTGATCTGGAACCTCACCGGCGGTGTCGACGGCGGCAAGCACGTCACCGACGTCACCAACGCCTCGCGCACCATGCTGATGAACCTGCACACCCTGCAGTGGGACGAGAAGATCGCCGAGTCGATGGGCGTCCCGCTGAACGTGCTGCCGGAGATCCGGTCCTCGGCCGAGGTGTACGGGGAGGCGGTGGGCGAGCTGGCGGGGGTGCCGGTGGCGGCGGCGCTGGGCGACCAGCAGGCCGCGCTGTTCGGGCAGACCTGCTTCGCCGAGGGCGAGGCCAAGTCCACCTACGGCACCGGCACCTTCCTGCTGCTCAACACCGGCGAGAAGATCGTCAACTCGTACCACGGCCTGCTGACCACCGTCGGCTACCGGATCGGCGACCAGGCCCCGGTGTACGCGCTGGAGGGGTCGATCGCGGTCACGGGGTCGCTGGTGCAGTGGCTGCGCGACCAGCTCGGCATCATCTCGACGGCGGCGGAGATCGAGACGCTGGCGAGCACGGTGGAGGACAACGGCGGGGCGTACTTCGTGCCCGCGTTCTCCGGGCTGTTCGCGCCGTACTGGCGGTCCGACGCGCGCGGGGTGATCGCCGGGCTGACCCGGTACGTCACCAAGGGGCACCTGGCGCGGGCGGTGCTGGAGGCGACGGCCTGGCAGACCCGCGAGGTCGTCGACGCGATGCGCAAGGACTCCGGGGTCACACTGACGGCGTTGAAGGTGGACGGCGGGATGACCAGCAACAACCTGCTGATGCAGAACATCGCGGACGTGCTGGATGCGCCGGTGGAGCGGCCGTTCGTGGCGGAGACCACGGCGCTCGGCGCCGCGTACGCGGCCGGCCTGGCGGTCGGCTTCTGGAGCGACCTCGACACCCTGCGCGCCAACTGGCACCGGGCCGCCGAGTGGACGCCCCGGATGGACGCGGCGACGCGCGAGCGCGAGCACCGCAACTGGTTGAAGGCCGTGGAGCGCACCATGGGTTGGATCGAGCAGGACGAGCGGGACGCCCAGCAGCAGGTCTGAGCGGCCGCCGGAACCACCACTTTCCCGACCGGAAGGAGACGCGGGCCCGCCCCACGGGCCCGCCCACCACACACCATGGCAACCATCCCGACCCTGGGCGCCGAGCGCGACGCCGGCCGCGTCGTCCCCCGTGCCGCCACCCGTGAACTGCTCGGCCGGGCCCGCTACGACCTGCTGGTGATCGGCGGCGGCATCCTCGGCACCGCCACCGCCTGGACCGCCGCCCAGGCCGGTCTCAAGGTCGCCATGGTCGACGCCGGCGACTTCGCCGGCGCCACCTCCTCCGCCTCCTCCAAGCTGGTCCACGGCGGCCTGCGCTACCTCCAGACGGGTGCGGTGAAGCTGGTCGCCGAGAACCACAAGGAGCGCCGGGCGCTGGCCACCGACGTCGCCCCGCACCTGGTCAACCCGCTGACCTTCTTCGTGCCGGTGTACCGGGACGGGCCGCACTCGGCGCCGAAGCTCGGCGCGGGCGTGTTCCTGTACTCGGCGCTGTCGGCGTTCCGGGACGGCCTGGGCCGGGTGGCCTCCCCGGCGGCGGCGGCGCGGGCGGTGCCGGGTCTGCGGACGGAGGGGCTGCGTTCGGTCGCCGTCTACGGTGATCATCAGATGAACGATGCCCGGATGGCCGTGATGACGGTGCGGGCGGCGGTGGACGCGGGCGCGGTGGTGCTCAACCACGCCGAGGTGACGGGGCTGCGCTTCACCCGGGGCCGGGTCTCCGGCGCGGAGGTCAGGGACCGGCTGGACGGCGTCGAGTTCGGCATCGACGCCCGGCTGGTGCTGAACGCCACCGGCCCGTGGGTCGACCACCTGCGGCGGATGGAGTACCCGGGCGCGGAGCCGTCGATCCGGCTGTCGAAGGGCGCGCACGTGGTGCTGCGGCGGCAGGCGCCGTGGCGGGCCGCGCTGACCATCCCGATCGACCACTACCGGGTGTCCTTCGCCATCCCGTGGGAGGACCACGTCCTGCTCGGCACCACCGACGAGGAGTACACCGGCGACCCGCTGGACGTCCGCGCCACCGAGGCCGACGTCGACCAGATCCTCGACGAGGCCGGGCACGCGGTGCGGGCGGACCACCTGCGGCGGGAGGACATCACGTACGCCTTCGCGGGCCTGCGGGTGCTGCCCGGCGGGCCGGGGACGACGGCCGCGGCGAAGCGGGAGACGGTGGTGACGGAGGGCCGCGGTGGCATGCTGTCGGTCGCGGGCGGCAAGTGGACCACCTACCGGCACATCGGCCGGGTCGTCCTGGAGAAGCTGAAGCAGGCGTCCGGGGCGGGCCTGGCGGAGGACGTCTCGCCGATCCCGGCGACGGTGCCGCTGCCCGGCATCGGCGCGCCGAACGCGGTCGCGCACCGGCTGCTGATGGACCGTGACCCCGGGTCCCGGATGGACCCGCTGGTGGCCCGGCACCTGGCCACCCACTACGGCACGCTCTCCTTCGGGATCGCCAGGCTGGTCGCGGAGCGCCCCGAGCTGGGCGAGCGGGTGCACCCCGACGGGCCGGACATCTGGGCGCAGGTGGTGTACGCGGCCGAACAGGAGTGGGCGTACACGGTGGACGACGTGCTGCGCCGGCGCACCACGGTGACGGTGCGCGGGTTGGACACCGAGGAGGTCCGCAAGCGGGTGGCGGAGCTGCTGGGGCGCTGAGCCCCGTCCGTCGGCGGGCGTGGCGACGCCCTCCGGGAGAAGCGGGAGGTCCGGAGGGCGTCGCGGTCTTGGGGGTGCGGCGGGCGCGGTGGTTCGTCAGATGATCAGGCTGAGCGGCATGATCAGGGCGATCGCCACCACCGAGATGATCGTCTCCATCACCGACCAGGACTTCAGGGTCTGGCCGACGCTCATCCCGAAGTACTCCTTGACCAGCCAGAACCCGGCGTCGTTGACGTGCGACAGGAACAGCGACCCGGCGCCGATGGCGAGCACCAGCAGGGCGGCGTGGGTGGTGGACATGCCGGCGGCGAGCGGGCCGACGATGCCGGCCGCGGTGATGGTGGCGACGGTGGCGGAGCCGGTGGCCAGGCGGATCAGCACGGCGATCAGCCAGCCGAGCAGCAGCACCGAGACGTGCCACTTGCCGGACCACTCGCTGACCGCGTTGCCGACGCCGACGTCGATCAGGGTCTGCTTGAAGCCGCCGCCCGCGCCGACGATGAACACGATGCCGGCGATCGGGCCGAGCGCGGAGCCGACCGTCGCGGAGATCTTCCCCTTGTCGAAGCCGGCCGCCCGGCCGAGGGTCAGCATGGCCAGCAGGGTCGCGGCGAGCAGGGCGATCAGCGGCGAGCCGATGAAGTCGAAGAACCGCTGGACGGTGGACTTCGGGTCGTCGACGACCACGTCGGCGAGGGCCTTGCCGAGCATCAGCACGACGGGCAGCAGGATGGTCGCCATGACGGCGCCGAACCGCGGGGTGCGGGTCTGCTCGCGCTTCACCGGGTCGGGCGTCCCGGCCGGGGTGCTCTCGGCGCCCTGGGCGGCGGGGATCGCCAGCGGGCCGACCCAGCGCTCGGCGAGGCGGGCGAAGAGCGGGCCGGCCACGATCAGGGTGGGGACGGCGATCAGCAGGCCGAGCGCGAGGGTGACGCCGAGGTCGGCGTGCAGGGCGTCGACGGCGACCAGCGGGCCCGGGTGCGGGGGCACCAGGCCGTGCAGGACGGAGAGGCCGGCCAGCGCGGGGATGCCGATCCGGATCAGCGGGAGGTTGCCGCGCCGGGCCACCAGCAGCACGATCGGGATCAGCAGCACCACGCCGACCTCGAAGAACAGCGGCAGGCCGAGCACGGCGGCGATCAGCGCCATCGCCCAGGGCAGCGCCTTCGGGCCGGTCCGGGCCAGCACGGTGTCGGCGATGATGTTGGCGCCGCCGGAGTCGGCGAGCAGCTTGCCGAGCATCGCGCCCAGGCCGATCAGCAGGCCGACCGAGGCGACGGTGGAGCCGAAGCCGGTGGAGAAGCTGGCCAGCAGCTTGTCGAAGGGCGCGCCCGCGACGGCGGCGAGCAGCCCGGAGCCGAGGGTGAGGGCCAGGAACGGGTGCATCTTGAAGCGGGTGATCAGCAGCACGATCGCGCCGATGCTGAGCAGCACCGCGAGCAGCAGTTGCCCGTTGCTGGACGTGTGCGGCAGCGCCGGGGCGCCGGCCGCGAGCAGGGTGGGGGTCACGGGGGTCTCCATCGACGGGCCGTCACCGTCCGGCTGTCGGGCGGTCGGCGACGGGTGTGACGCAGGGGTGTGGGGTTGCCGGTCGGGGCCGGGCGGGCCGGTCGGGGCCGGTCAGTGGGGCAGGGCGGCCGCGGCGCGTTCGACGAGGGTCTCCGGGGAGGCGTCGACGTCCAGCACGGTGCCGTTCTCGTCCGCCTGGAGCGGTTCGAGGGTGGCGTACTGGGAGTTCAGCAGGGACGGCGGCATGAAGTGGCCGGTGCGGTGCGCGAGGCGGTCGCCGACCAGGTCGTGGCTGCCGTTCAGGTGCAGGAACCAGGCGTCGGGGCAGTTCGCGCGCAGTACGTCGCGGTAGCGGCGCTTGAGCGCGGAGCAGGTGACCACTCCCCCGGTGCCGGCGGCGGACCGTTCGCCCAGCCAGGCGCCGAGGGCGCGCAGCCAGGGCAGCCGGTCCTCGTCGTCCAGCGGGACGCCGGAGCGCATCTTGGCGATGTTGGCGGCGGGGTGGAAGTCGTCGGCCTCGGCGTAGGGAAGGCCGAGGCGGTCGGCGAGCAGTCGGGCGACGGTGGTCTTCCCGACTCCGGAGACGCCCATCACCACGATGACGGGCGGCTGCTGGTTCTCGGCGCTGAGAGCCATGGGTGGTGCTCCTGTCCTTGCCCGCGTCTGCGACGACGCCTGCTTGCGTGGCAACCTTGACTCAAAGGTATGACTTATTCAAGCCAGGTAAACCAAAACGTCATACTTTTTATGTCCGACAGCTTGCGGGAGCGGGAGCGGACGGCCGCCGTCTGCCCGGTGGGGGCGCCGATAAGCTGGGTGGATGGAGATCCAGGGTCTGCCCGGCCGTCTGCTTGCCGTTCTCGGTCCGGCGATCGCCTCCGGTGAGCTTCCCGAGGGGGCGGTGCTGCGGGCGGAGGAGTTGGAGGAGCAGCACGGGGTGTCGCGGACCGTGGTGCGGGAGGCGGTGCGGATCCTGGAGTCGATGCGGCTGGTCGAGCCGCGCCGGCGGGTCGGGATCACCGTGCGGCCGCAGCGCGACTGGGACGTGTTCGATCCGCTGGTGATCCGCTGGCGGCTGGCCGGGGCGGGGCGCTCCGCGCAGTTGCGTTCGCTCGGGTCGCTGCGGGTCGCGGTGGAGCCCGCCGCGGCGGCCCTGGCGGCCCGGCACGCCAGTGACGACGACCGGCGCGAACTCTCGTCCCTGGCCGTCGAGTTGACCGTCACCGCGCGGGCCGCCGACCTGGACGCCTTCCTCGATCACGACATCGCCTTCCACGCCGCGGTGCTGCGCGCCTCCGGCAACGAGATGTTCGCCCACCTGAAGGACACCGTCGGCGCCGTCCTGACCGGCCGCACCGAGCACCGGCTGATGCCGCACCGGCCGCGCGAGTACGCGGTGCGGCTGCACCGCGAGGTGGCCGACGCGATCTGCGCGGGCGACCCGGAGGCGGCCGAGCGGGCGATGCGGACCATCGTGGTCGGCGCGCTGGAGGAACTGGACGCCACCCTGCCGGACTGACCCGCCGTCACCGCCGTTGCCCCTACCGGGCCGGGCCCTCTTGCGCACCCGCATACGATCCTGGACGGGGACGGGCCCCGCTCCGCGCGACACGCCCGCCAGGGGTGGATTGCCGGGGGCGGCCGCATGGTCCGGGCCGCACGGGGCAGGTCTGGGGAGCACGGACGGGCGCAGGGACCGACTGGGGGTGCGCGGTGGGGTTTCGTCGACGCGGTCGGCTGCCGGACGAGGTGCGGGCCGCCGCGGTCCGGGCCGGACTGGCGTTCGCGTTCACGGTGGTGACGTTCGTGGTCGCGCTGCTCGCCTCCTGGGCGCACACCGATCTGCTCACCCCCGCACTGGCGTTGATGGCGCTCGGCGTCTTCCTGACCGCCTGGTGCCTGATCGACGTGGCGGTCTCCCGGCAGGTCGCCGCCTCCCGCCGCCGCACCCCCAACTCGGCCGGGCCGCTGGACGGTTCGCGCGAGCGGCGGCAGCGGGCGCACTGAGGGCCCCTTCGTCGACGGTCCGCCGGTTCCGCCGGTTCCGTCGGGGCGCTCATGGTCGATCCGTCCGGCCGGGTGGCGGGCAGGCGCAGCACGCGGCCGGGGGTCCGGCACGGGATGCTCCGTGCCGGACCCCCGGTGGGCGTGCTGGTGCGGTCAGCCGCGCGGGCCGACGGCGAAGCCGTACTGGGCGGGCCAGTTGCGCGGGACGCCGAGTTCGCGGGCGGCGTGCAGGGGCCAGTAGGGGTCGCGGAGGAGTTCGCGGCCGAGCATGACGGCGTCCGCGCGGCCCTCGGCGACGATCGCCTCGGCCTGGGCGGCGTCGGTGATCAGGCCGACGGCGTTGACCGGGAGGCCGCTCTCGCGGCGGATCCGCTCGGCGAACGGCACCTGGTAGCCGGGCTCGCCGGTGATCTTCGCGTGCGGGACGTTGCCGCCGGTGGAGACGTCGACCAGGTCGACGCCGATGGCCTGGAGCTCCTTGGCGAGCAGGACGCTCTCCTCGACCGTCCAACTGGGCGCGTCGGGGAGCCAGTCGGTGGCCGAGACCCGGAAGAAGACCGGCAGGTCGGCGGGCCAGACGGCGCGGACGGCGGTGGCGACCTCCCGGGCGAGGCGGCTGCGGCCGGCGAAGTCGCCGCCGTAGCCGTCGGTGCGGTGGTTGGAGACCGGGGAGAGGAACTCGTGGACGAGGTAGCCGTGGGCGCCGTGCACCTCGACCACCTGGAACCCGGCGGCCAGGGCGCGGCGGGCGGCGGCGGCGAAGTCCTCGACCACGGCGGCGATCTGAGCCTCCGTCAGTTCGGCCGGGACCTGGTGCTCCGGGTCGAAGGCGAGCGCGGAGGGGCCGACGGGCCGCCAGGCGCCCTGTTCGGCGGTGAGCGGGGCGCCGCCGCGGCCGGGCTTGTCGGTGGCGGCCTTGCGTCCGGCGTGGGCGAGCTGGATCGCGGGGACGGCGCCGTGCCGGGCGATCAGCGCGGCGACCCGGGCCAGGCCCTCCTGCTGGCGCTCGTTCCAGAGGCCGAGGTCCCACGGGGAGATCCGGCCCTCGGGGGTGACGCCGGTGGCTTCGACCATGACGAGTCCGGCGCCGCCGGCCGCGCGGGAGCCGAGGTGGGCGAGGTGGAAGTCGGTGGCGACGCCGGTCTCGGGCCCCTCGGAGGCGGCCGAGTACATGCACATCGGGCTGAGCCAGATCCGGTTGGGGATGGTCAGCGAGCGGAGGGTGAGGGGCTCGAACAGGGCGCTCACGGCTTCCTGCCCTTCCTGTCTGGTGGACTCTGGCTGTCCGGTGGGCTCTGGGGCGCTTTCGCTTCGTACGATATCCACCGTACTACGAGAACTGTCAAACTACGAGGGATCTCGTACCATGGGGCCATGGCCATCGACCAGGACTGCCCCGGGCTGCTGCCCGAGCCCGCCGCCGCCGAGCTGGAGCTCGTCCGGGTGCTGCACGCGCTGGCCGATCCGATCCGACTGCGGATCGTCGCCGATCTGGCGGCGGTGGGCGGCGTGGAGCTGAACTGCCTGTCCTTCGACCTGCCGATCACCAAGTCGACGATGACGCACCACTTCCGGGTGCTGCGCGAGGCCGGACTGATCCGGCAGCACCGGCGCGGCACCTCGAAGATGAACACGCTGCGCGCGGCCGACCTGGCCGAACGCTTCCCCGGGCTGCTGGAGTCCGTCCTGGCCGCCGTTCCGGCCGCGCCCGTCGGGTGACCGACCCCGGGGGCTGGACGATCGAGCAGGTCCGCGAGCTGTCGGGCCGCCCGAACGCGCGCCTGCTGCCGAAGCCGGGGGCCGCCACCGTCAGCACCGGGCCGCGCCGCCCCTACCGGCGGCCACTGCGCGCCGAGGCGGTGGTCGACTTCGACGGGGCGTGCCTGGTGTTCGCCGAAGGCGGTTGGTACGTCGGCGAGTTCGACGAGTCCGGCACGGCGCGCTGCCACGGCTCGTACGGCCCCGACCTGGCGGCGGCGCTCCGCGCGCTCTGAGGCCCGAGGACGTTCAGCACCGCCGAACTGACGGATCATCAGGAAGCCGGCAGTCCGGCGCCATTGGGGGTGGCGACCGTCCGCCGCGGGGTGGCGCAACTGTCGTGTCACGGTGCGCGTCACCTGTCACGGCAGCCCCGGCAGCGATCTTGTCTGACACGGTCATGCCTGGTCACGCGCCCTTCACCGGAGTTGTTCCGGCGTTCATCCGGGGTGGTCATTTGGTCTATACCAATCGGGTAATCTACCGGCGACAGGTGTCAGTATCCGGCCGTGGGGGGCCCACATGACTGCCAATCACCTTCCGTCACCGCCGTCCGATCAGGAGCTCTACTGGTACTTCGGACCCCAGCGCCGCTGGGTCCCACTGCTCTCCGCGCTCGCCTTCGTGCTCAGCGCGGTCACGATGTTCAGCTTCTCGCTGCAGACCCCGGCCCTCTGGCCGTTCCTCGCCGTCCTCGGCGTCAACCTGGTCGCCCTCGCGCTGACCTGCCTGAACGGGCTGCGCCGCCGCCGCTTCACCCGGGCCGGGCACGAACTGCTCGCCGCCGCCTGGCAGCCCGCCGAACCGCCGTCCGTCGACCTCTACCTGCCGACCTGCGGCGAACCGCTCGACATCCTGGCGAACGCCTACCGCGCGGTCGCCCTGATGGAGCACCGCGGCACCCTGGACGTCTGGGTGCTCGACGACGCCGACCGGCCCGAAGTCGCCGCCCTGGCAAGCGAGTTCGGCTACCACTACGTGGTCCGCCCGAACCGCGGCGAGTTCAAGAAGGCCGGCAACCTCAACCACGCGCTCACCCTGAGCCGCGCCGAGTACATCGCCATCCTGGACGCCGACTTCGCGCCCCGCGCCGACCTGCTGCGCCACCTGCTGCCGTACTTCGGCGACCCGAAGGTCGGCATCGTGCAGAGCCCGCAGTGCTTCGACACGCACGCCGAGATGGGCTGGGTGCAGCGCGCCGCCGGCTCCGCCCAGGAGTGGTTCTTCCGCTGGGTCCAGCCCAGCCGGGACGCCTCCGACGCGGCCATCTGCTGCGGCTCCAACGCCGTCTACCGGCGCGCCGCGATCGACGCCGCCGGCGGCTTCGCCCGGCTCGACCACAGCGAGGACATGTACACCGGACTCGCCCTGCACCAGCAGGGGTTCACCACCCGGTACGTGCCCGTGCTGGTCGCCAAGGGCACCTCGCCGGACTCCACCACCAGCTTCGTCAACCAGCAGTACCGCTGGACGATGGGCAACCTGCACCTGATCGGCGACCGGCCCACCCGCAAGGCGATGACCTGGCGGATGCGCCGCTGCTTCGACGAGGGCATCGTCGGCTACCTGGCCGCCGCCGTGAACGTGCTCACCGCGCCGCTGCCGCCGCTGGTCATGCTGTTCGCCTACCCGGGCGAGGTGCGCGCCTGGTACGTGCTGCCGATGCTGTCGCTGCTGTGGATCTGGCACGTCCTGCTGCCCCGGGTCAGCCGCACCCGCTGGCGCTCCGAAGTCCTGCGCGCCAACGTGCTGATGAGCTTCGCCGCCGCCACCGCCTACTGGCACACCCTGCGCGGCCGCAGCGCCGCCTGGGTGCCCACCGGCGTCGCCAAGCCCGGCCGCTCCGGCGGGATGGCCCGCAAGGTCCTGCTGGTCTCGATGCTCTGGACGGCCGGCACGCTCGCCGCCACCGCCCTCGGCATCGGCGTCGCCACCGCCCTGTACGGCTGGCACACCACCTGGGGCCTCGGCCTGTACCTGGCCGTGCAGCTGCACCTCGGCGTCCCGCTGGTCCGCGACCTGTACGCCGAACTCCGGCCGCGCGCCGCCGAATCGGCCGCCGCCCCCGACTCCGGGGCCCGCCCGGCGATGCGTCCCCGGCGCTGGCCCGAGGCCCTCGCCGTCACGAGCACGCTCGCCCTGATCGCCCTGCTCGCCTCCGGCTGGGCGGCCCCGATGCTGCCCTGGCTGGGCTGAAAGGTCCCGCACCCGTGTCCACCAGTACCGCCCCGCTCACCGTCGTCCTGCAACGGACACCACAACAACCCGCCGAACGGCCGAGGTTCCGGCCCGACATCGAGGGCCTGCGGGCCGTCGCCGTGCTCGCCGTGCTCGCCTTCCACGCGGCCGTCCCCGGCTTCGCCGGCGGCTTCGTCGGCGTCGACGTCTTCTTCGTCGTCTCCGGCTACCTGATCACCGGCCTGCTGCGCACCGAGACCGCGAACACCGGGCGCGTCCGGCTCGGCGAGTTCTACTCCCGCCGGGCCCGCCGGCTGCTGCCCTCCGCCGCCGTGGTGCTCGCCGTCGTCGCCGTGCTCGGCGCACTGCTCACCGCGCCGCTGCGCCGGGCCGACCTGGAGCGCGACGTGCTCGCCTCCGCGCTGTCCGTCGCCAACTGGCGCTTCATCGCCGAACAGACCGACTACCTGGCGGCCGGCCGCGACCCCAGCGTCCTGCTGCACTTCTGGTCGCTGGCCGTCGAGGAGCAGTTCTACCTGCTCTGGGCCCCGCTGCTGGCGCTCGCCGCCCGCTGGGCCTGGCGCCGGCGCACCCTGCTCGGCCTGACCCTGCTGCTCGGCGCCGCCTCCTTCTGGCTCTCCCTGCACTGGAGCGCCGGCGCCTACCTCTCCACCCCCACCCGGGCCTGGCAGTTCGCCGCCGGCGCGGTGATCGCCCTGCTGCCCGTCCGTCACCTACCGAGATGGGCAAGGGAGTTGCTGGGACTCGGCGGCCTGGCGGCGGTGCTCGCCTGCGTGCTGCTGTACGACGGCCGCACCCCCTACCCCGGCACCGCCGCCCTGGTCCCCACCCTGGGCACCGCCGCGATCGTGCTGGCCGGTGAACAGCACCTGGTGGGACGGGCGCTGTCGCTCGGCGCGCCGCGCGCGATCGGCCGGCTCTCCTACAACCTGTACCTCTGGCACTGGCCGGTCCTGGTGCTCGCCGAGGCGCACTGGGGCGCCCTGCACTGGGGCGTCAAGGTCGCGCTGACCGCGGCCGCCGCGCTGCCCGCGCTGGCCGCCCTGCACTGGCTGGAGCAGCCGCTGCGCCGCAGCGTGGTGCTCGGCGAGATCCCGCGCCGCGGCCTGTCGCTGGGCCTGACCGCCGTGGTGTTCCCGGTGCTGCTGGCGCTGGTGGTCGGCGCCGGGACCATCCGCAGCCTCGGCCCCGCCACTCCCCCGGACCCGGCCGGCCTGCCGCCCGGCGCCCGGGACGGCCACAGCCTGCTGGCCGCCAGGCCCGCCGCCAACGCCCCGACCGTGCCCAACCCCGTGCAGGCCCGGCAGGACTTCCCGCCGGACGGCGCCTGCGAGGTCGACCCGGCCGACACCGTCAGCCCGCCGTGCCGCTTCGGCACCGGCGAGGACCGGATCGTGCTGCTCGGCGACTCGCACGCCGGACAGTGGTTCTCCGCCGTCCTCGGCATCGCCGCCCAGCACCGGATGAGCGTCGAGGAACTCGTCAAGCAGGGCTGCCCGCTGCCCGAACTCCAGGTCGTCAACCCGCAGTTGGGCCGCACCTACCACGAGTGCGACACCTGGCGGGCGAACGCGCTGGCCCGGATCGCGGCCGGCCCGAAGCCGAAGCTGATCCTGGTCTCCGCGCTCAACCGGTACACCGCCGACCGGGCGGCGCTGCTCCGCGGCTGGGAGCGGACCCTCGCCCCGCTGCGGGAGCTGGGCGTCCCGATCGTCTACCTGCAGGACACCCCGATCCCCGGCCGGGACGTCCCGGTCTGCGTCTCCGGGCACCCCGACTCCACCGCCGCCTGCGACTTCCCGCGCGGCGAGGGGCTGTACGCCGACCCGCTGGCCGAGGAGATCGCCGCCGGGAAGTTCCCCGGCGTCCGCTCGGTCGAGGTCAACTCGGTACTCTGCCCCGGCGACGGGCGGACCTGCCCGGCCGTCCTGGAACACGTCCTGCTGTACCGGGACGACTCGCACCTGACCAATGCCGCGGCCGTGGTGCTCACCGCCCGGCTGGACCAACTGCTCACCGAAGCAGGCGCGTTCGGCACCGGCGGCTGGACCACGCTGCTGCACGACGAGTTCGACGGACCGGCCGGGTCCCGGCCCGACGCCGCCACCTGGCAGTACGACCTGGGGACCTGCTACCCCGGCTGCCCGGCCGCCCAGTGGGGCACCGGCGAGATCGAGACGATGACCGACTCGACCGCCAACGTCCGCCTGGACGGGCAGGGTTCGCTGGAGATCGTGCCCACCAGGGACGCGGCCGGCCGCTGGTCCTCCGGCCGGATCGAGTCCCGGCGCGCCGACCTGGCCGCCCCCGCGGGCGGCGTCCTGCGGGTGGAGGCGAAGCTGGCGCTGCCCGACGTGCACGGACCGGCCGCCGCCGGGTACTGGCCCGCGTTCTGGGCGCTCGGCGGCAAGCTCCGCGACGGGTACACCGGCTGGCCCGGCGTCGGCGAGCTCGACGTGCTCGAATCGGTCGGCGCCCGGGGCGTGTTCGGCACCCTGCACTGCGGGACCACCCCCGGCGGCCCCTGCCAGGAGCCGAACGGGCTCGGCTCCGGCGAGCAGCCCTGCGCCGACTGCTGGGGCGCCTTCCACACCTACACCGTGGAGGTCGACCGCTCCAGCAGCCCCGAGCGGGTCCGCTGGCTGCGCGACGGCCGGGAGTACTTCGAGGTCACCGCCGACCGGGTCGACCCGGCCGCCTGGGACCGGGCCGTGCACCACGGGAGCTTCCTGATCCTGAACGTCGCCGTCGGCGGCAACCTGCCTGCCGCGTACGGAAGTTCGCCGACTGCGACGACGGAGCCGGGCCACCCGATGAAGGTCGCCTCGGTCACCGTGTCGACGAGGAGCTGACGGACCGCCGGAACGCCGACGGCCCCCGCCCCGGGCGCACCGGGACGGGGGCCGTCGGCGTTCCCGGCTACTCCTGCTCGGCCGCGGGCCCGGCGACGGCCTCCGGGCGGCGGAACACCCGGGTCGCGGTGATCTCGCCGTGGATGGTCGGGCCGTCCGGGTCCTGGGGGGTGGGGAGGCCGGGGCGGAGGTGTTCCTCGACCGAGATGTACTTGAGGCCGGCCCGGAGGTCGGCGTCGTTGCGCAGGCGGATGACGAGCGGGAACTCGGCGAGTGCGGTGGTGTCGAACAGGCCGGTGGTGTAGATGAGTTGGACGCCGAGGGCGTCGGCGACGGCGCGCTGGAGCTCCAGCAGGTAGGTGGCGTTGGCGCGGCCGATCGGGTTGTCGAGGAAGAGCGTGCCGGCGTGCCGCAGCTGGGACTGGCCGCGGTCGTTGGCGCGCAGCGCGGCCATCGTGCAGTAGAGGGCGATGGCGGCGGTGAGCAGCTGGCCGCCGGAGAAGACGTCCGACATCTGGCCGACCGAGACGCGTTCGGCGCGCAGCACCGCGTCCGGCTTGAGGATCTCGACCGAGACGCCCTTGGGGCCGATCGCGGCGGCGACGCCGCGCAGCAGCAGGGACATGCCGTCGCGGCGCAGGTCGGAGTTCTTCTTGACGGCGGAGCGGGTGGCCTCGTCGATGACCTCGCCGAGCCGTTCGACCAGGACGGCGTGGTCGGGGTCCTCGAAGCGGATCCGCAGGAACTCCTGGCCGGACCACTCGCCCAGGCCCTCGGGGAGCCGGGACAGCCGCTGGGCGGCGCGCAGCGTGGTGAGGGAGGTCTCGACCAGGCCGCGCAGGCGGTCGACGATGGAGGCGCGGTTGCGTTCCAGCTGGGCGAGTTCGTCGGTGAGGACCCGCAGCCGGGGCGCGAACGCGGCGGCCCAGGCGGCGGCGTGGTCGGGCAGCGCGGCGGCGGGCAGTTCGCGGATCTGCTGCCGGGCGGGGGTGCGGACGGCCTCGTAGCGGGCCGCGTTGGCGTGCCGGACGAGGGCGTCGGCGGCGTCCCGGACGGCGAGTTCGGCGCCGGTGAGTTCGGTGGCGGCGGTGCGCATGGCGCGGCGGGTGTCGGTGACGGCGGCGCGGGCGGCGGCGAGTCCGCCGAGGTAGGTGTCGGCGGTCGGGTCGGTCTCCTCGCCGTTGTCGCGCAGCGTCTCGCGGAGCTGGCCGGCGAGTTCCTCGAAGTCGGTGGCGGCGGCCTGGGCCTGGTCCAGGGTGCGCTGCAGGTCGGCGTGCTCGGTGCGGGCGGTGTCGACGCGTTCGCGGCGTTCGGCCAGCAGGGCGGTGGCGGTGCGCAGCAGCGCCTGGGCGTGTCCGGGGTCGGCGGGGAGCAGGTCCTCGGGGAGTTCGGTGTGGGCCGCGCCGTCGGCGGGGGCGGAGCGTTCGGCGTCGCCGCGCAGGCGGCCGACCTCCTCGGAGGCGGCGTCGGAGCGGGCCTCGATGAGGGCGACGAGTTCCTCGGCGCGGGCGGCGGCGGCCTGCCGGGCGGGGCCGTCGGCGCCGTCGGGGCTGGTCAGCAGTTCCTCGGCGCGGGCCTTGACCTTGTTGCTGAGGCGCTGGAGCTCGGTGGCGGCGGCGGTCTCCTCGCTCTCGGCGCGGGCCTGTTCGGCGCGCAGGTCGGCGCCGACGCCGACCTTCTCGTAGAGCTGGGCGGCGGCCCGGTACGCCTCGCGTAGGGCGGGCAGCGAGGCGGGGACCGGGCCGTTGGCGGCGGCGGTGTCGACGGCGGCGATCTCGGCGCGTTCGGCGCGCAGGGTGCGGGCGGTGCGGCGGGCGTCGTCGGCGGCGCGCTGGGCGGCGCGGCGGTCCTCGTCGCAGGTGCGGGCGCGTTCGGTGCAGGCGGCCTGGCGGCGTTCGCACTCGGCGGCGTCGTCGGCGAGTTCGCGCTGCCGGCGGGTCCAGTTGGCGCGTTCGCGGAGCCGGAAGGCGAGGCCGGCCAGCGCGTCGGCGCGGCGGCGGGTGCGCTGGATGGTCTCCCGGCACTCCTCGTGGCGGGCGGCGGCGGCCTGGTGCTCGGTCTCGGCGTCGGCGTGGTCGGCGCGCAGGGTGGCGAGTTCGGCGGCGGTGGCCTCGGCGCGGTCGGCGGCGGCCGCGGCCGCTTCGGCGAGTTCGGCGAGGGTGCCGGGCGGGCAGCTGGCGTGCCAGGAGGCGAGCCGGGCGGCGAGGGCGCGGTCGCCGCCGAGGCGGGCGGCGAGTTCGCGGATGTGCTCCTCGCGGTCGGTGGCGCGGGTGCGCAGGGCGCGGCGCTCGTCGTCGGCGGCGGTCTCGTTGTGCATGGCCGGGTTGGGCGGCACCAGGAAGAACGCCGGTTCGCCCTCGATCGGGGCGATCAGCGCGGCGGTGGTGCCGACGGCGACGGTGGAGCGCGGCAGCAGGGCGGCGGCGGCGAGCGCCTCGCGGGCCCGGTCGAGCGAGGCCGGGTCGGTGACGACGACGCCGTCGACGAGTTCGGGGCGGGCGGCGAGGATGGCGTCGTGGTCGGCGGGGTCGACGGACTGGGCGAGGTAGCGCCAGCCGGGGAGGGCGGGGATGCCCTGCTCGCCGAGGTACTCGACGGTGGCGAGGACGTCGGGGCCGGGCGGCAGCAGCCCGCCGTCGCCGAGCGCGGCGAGGATGCGGGAGTCGTCGGCGGCGGCGGTGCGCAGGTCGAACAGGGTGCGTTCGGCGGTGGCCACCGAGCGGTCCAGGAGTTCGCGCAGGTCCTCGGCACTGGCGTCGAGTTGACGGGACGCCAGGAAGCCTTCGCTCTCCTCGGCGCCGTCCTGGTAGGGCGTCAGGCCGAGCAGTTCGGCGAGCCGGGGTTCGGCGGCGAGCCGGGTGGCGGTGGCCTGTTCGGCGGCCAGCGCCCGCTCGGCGGCGGTGCGGGCGTCGGCGGCGCGGGCGGCGGCGAGTTCGGCGCGGGCCTCGGCGGCGGCGGCCTCGCGGACCCGGGCGGCGCTCTGCTCGGCGGCGGCGCGGGCCCGGTCGAGGTCCTCGGCGGCGGCGGCCTCGGCGTCGGCGGCGTGCAGGGCGGCCCGGGCCGGGTCGGGTTCGGCGCCGGAGTCGTCGATCCAGCCGGCCTCGACGGCGGCGGCGGTCTCCTGCTCGACCTCGGCGAGGCGCTGGCGGAGGTGTTCGGCCTCGGAGCGGGCCTTCTGCGCGGCGGTGGCGGCGGCGGTGGCCTCGGCGTGCGCGGTGGCGCCGTCCTCCTGGAGCTCGCCGGCCCGCAGTTCCTCCTGGTCGGCGCGGGTCTCGGCGCTCGCGGCGGCGGATTCGAGGGCCCGGGCGAGGGCGGCGGCGGCCCGGTCGCGGGCGGCGAGGGCCGGGGCGGCGTCGAGTTCGGCCTCCCGGATGGCGGCGGCGACCCGGCCTGCCCGGTCGGCGGCGGCCCGGTGCCGGAGCACCGCCTCGGCGGCCTGCCAGGCGGTGAACTGGGCGCGGGCGTCGGTGAGTTCGCGGCGCAGTCGGCCGGCCTCGGCGGTCGCGGCCTCCAGGCCGAGGGTGGCGTGCCGGTAGGTCAGTTCGGAGACGATCAGCGCGTGCCGGGTGCGGTCGGTCTCGGCGGCGGTGACGGCGCTCGCGGCGGCGGCGACCTCGACGGCCAGGTCGTGGGTGCGGTCGCGCTCGGCGGCGGAGCGGGCGGCGAGCGACAGCGCCAGCTTGCGGGTGCGGCGTTCGGCGGCCCGGTGGCCCTCCCGGACGGTCTCCCGGGCGGCGGTGGCGTCGACGATGCGCTGCAGCAGGTCGACCGAGCCGGCGGTGAAGTCGCGCTCGGCGGTGAGTTCGGCGCGCCGGCCGAGCTTGGCGGCGAAGCCGTGCACCAGGTCGGCGAGGCCGTCGGTGTCACGGGTGTCGGTGACGGCGCGCAGCAGCAGGTCGGTGAAGTCGGCGTCGTCGCGGACCGCGAACAGGCCGGCGGCCTCGCCCTCGTCGGCGTTCATCTCGCGCTGGTAGCGGAAGAGTTCGGGGTCGAGGCCGAGGGCGCCGAGGTGTTCGATCCAGCGGTCGTGGATCTCCTCGAAGGTGACGTCGAGGTGCGGCTGGGCCTTGGCGGCCTCGGTCAGCGCGTCGCGGAAGCCCTTCATGGTGCGGCGGCGGCCGCGGGCCCTGCCGTCGCCGGCCAGGCTGGGCCGCTCGGCGACCGGGAGGGCGTCCAGGGTGAGGCCGGGGCCGGGCCGGAAGGAGTACCAGAGTTCGGCGAACTTCCGCGGGTCGGAGGAGACTTGGCGACCGCGCCACTCGCTGACCTTGCCGACCACGACGAGTTCGCCGGTGACGGTGTGCTGCCACTCCAGGGCGACGTGGCCGCAGTCGTCGGCGAGCAGGAACTTGCGCAGCACGCCGGAGGAGGCGCCGCCGAGGGTGTTGCGGTGGCCGGGCAGCATCACCGAGAAGATCAGCTTGAGCAGCACGGACTTGCCGCCGCCGTTCTCCAGGAACAGCACGCCGGCGGGCGCGGGGCGGCGCTGCGGACCCTCGGGCTCCTCGCCGAACAGGCCGATCTGCTGCGGCTGCGGCTCGGGCACCGGCTCGCCGACTCCGCGCAGGTCGAGCACCGTGTCGGCGTAGCGCGCGCCCGCCGGTCCGATCGAGTAGAGGCGGACCCGGTTCAGCTCGTACATGTGCGGTGGTTCTCCTGGAGCGGTCAGTGCAGAGGGAGTTGACGGTGCGTCAGGGATCGGTGGATCAGGGGTCGGGGGGTCAGAGCGCGTGGAAGGGCAGGCCGGCGTCGGCGACCAGGTCGTCGGTCTCGTCGGGCGGCGCCAGGGTGGCGGTGCCGTCGCTGACCGGGACGACGCCCAGGTCGAGGAGTTCGGCCATCGCGGCGCCGCCGGCCAGGTCGCGGACCTGCAACTGGTAGCGGGCAGTGGTGCGGTAGGTGCCGCCGGCGTCGTCGGAGGTCTTCTGCAGGAAGCCGGAGTCGACCAGGAAGGACACCGCCTTGGAGACGATGCCGGTGGTGGAGCCGGCCAGCCGGCGGGCGTCCTTGGTGGCGCCGGTGGCGGAGCGGCGGGCCCAGACCCGCCAGGCGGCCTCCAGGCCGGGGGCGTCGCTGGCCGGGTCGGTGTTGGCGCCCGCGGCCTCGGCGCGCTCCTCCAGTCGGCGGCACGCCTGCCGGACGAAGGCGTCCACGCCGTTGACGGTGACCCGGCCGAGGTAGCCCTCGTCGGCGAGGTCCTCGGGGCGCGGGAAGGCGAGCGCGGCGACCGCGAGGTGGGCCAGGCCGTGCAGGAAGCGGTCGGTGGACTCGGCGGCGGCCCGGCGCGAGTAGTCGCCCATCCGGACCGCGAACACCGAGTCCTCGGCGGCCGCCACCGCCATGCCGGCCCGCGCCGAGACCTCCAGCACCACCAGGCCCATGCCGGTCGCCACGGCGTCGGCGAGCCGGCCGAACGGCGGGTCCTCCCGGTAGCGGCGCACCAGTTCGCCGTACTCGGCGTCCCGGGCGGGCAGCAGCTTGGCCTGCAGGCCGAAGGAGACCAGCCGGGCGGCCTCGGCGACGTCCGCCGGGCTGATCGGCGCGGGGGCGGCGGCGGCCGGTTCGCTCTCGGGCGGTGTCCACGCCTCGCTGGTGGTGGTCATCCGAGGGCTCCTTCGGTGCGGGCGGGTCGGGTCGTGCGGGCAGGGCCGGTTTCACGGGGGCTGCGGGCGGCGGGGCGGGTCACACGGCGTCCTTGCGGTCGGCGGCCATGCCGACGGCGTCCAGCAGGGCGCTGCCGACGATCAGGTCGGCGCCGCCGAAGCCGGGGTCGTCCAGCCGGGTGCCGTCGTCGACGGCGAGCAGCAGGCGTTCCTCGCCCTGCCGGTAGGCGGTGCCGACCGGGGGGCTGGCCGCGTGCACGGCCAGCAGGGTGACCAGGTAGGCGAGTTCCTCACCGTCCCGGTCCTCCTCCTCGTCGAGGTCGCGGGCCCGGCGGCGGGCGTCGGCGAGCAGGCCGGAGAGCCGGCGGGGGGCGTCGGCGGGCAGGTCGAGCAGTTCCAGCGCGGTCTCCAGCTGGGCCTCGGAGAAGCGGCTGTCGTCGGGGGTGGCGACCAGGTCGGGCTCGGGGAGTTCGGCGCCGAGGTGCTCGCGTTCGACGGGCGGGGTGAACAGCAGGTCGACCAGGTCGGCGAGGCGGACCGAGACGGGGGTGCGCAGGCCGGTGCCGCGGGCGAAGAACGCGTCGGTGGGGCGGACCGCGTCGGCCAGCGGGAGCGTGAGGACCGGGGCGAGGAGTTGACCGTAGAGGTCGATGCCGATCCGCGCGGCGGGGGTGGAGAACGCCTGCCGGTCCTGTTCGGCGCGGAACAGCGGGCCCGCCTCGAGCAGCCGGGTCTGGAGCTGGGTGTGGCGGCGGATGCAGTCCTTGACGATGTCGACCAGCTCGGCGGCGCGGCGCTTGTGCTCGGCGTCCACGCTCTCGTCCCGGGCCTTGCGGATGTTGGTGAGGATCGCGTTCTCGTGCCGGTACCGGTCGGCGATGTGGTCGAGCGCCTCGTCGATCAGGTCGGGGACGGTCTCCATCCAGTCGACCGCGCGGACGTTGCGCCGGGTCGCCTCCAGGGCGCGGCGGAGCGTCTCGGCGTACTGGACGGTGCGGTAGCGGGCCTGCTCGGCGGCGAGTTGGGCGTCGGCGAGGCGGCCGCGGCGGATCAGCACCTCCAGCTTGACCTCGGCGGCGATCTGGGCGCTCGTCACGTCGGTGTCGAGCGCGCCGACCAGCACGTTGACGGCCTCGTCGGTGGTGCGCAGGTACACCCCGCCGTCCTGGCCGGGGACTTCCTCGATCAGCTTGAAGTCGTAGTCGCGGCGGACGTACTCGCCGTCCGGGCCGAAGGTGCCGTAGACGGCACGGAAGCCGCGGTCCACACTGCCGACGTTGATCAGCGACTCCAGCACCCAGCGGGCCACCCGCTCGTGCTCGGCGGCGGCGCGGCCCGGGTTCTGGGCGGCGATCCGCGGCAGCAGCCGGCCCAGCACTATGTCGCGGTCGGCGCCGGTGTCGAAGTCCATGTTCAGGGTGACCAGGTCGATCGCGGCCAGGCCGACCTCGGCCATGGTGTACGAGGCGTACTCGCCGGCCAGGTTGACCTTGCGGCTGTCCAGGTCGTGCAGCGGCGCGGTGCAGGCCAGCGCCTTGAGCCGACGGGCGAGTCCCTCGTCCGCGGCCGGGCCGGGGGCGGGCCGGGTGGGCTGGTCTGCGATGGCGGTCACGGGGGACAAGATTAGGGCTTTCCGCGGACAGGTCCGAAAAACCCCCTTTGGGGCGAGCTGTCCGGGCGTGTTGAACGCGTTCAAATTCAGGTCTAGAGTCCTTTCCGCGACACCGTGTGCCGCCTCCGGCACCCGCGTCATGGAGGGGACTCCCCATGTCCGACATCGCCACCGCCCCGGCCGGTTCCACCGTCTCCGAACCCGGCCCCGCACCGTCCGCCGGGCTCGCGCCGGTCCGGCGCAGTATCAAGCGCTGGCTGTGGCTGTTCGTCGTCTGCCTGGTACTCAGCGGCGCGACCGCGTTCCCGCTGCAGACCGAGACCGAACTGCTCGCCCGGATCGTCGACGCGACCGGGCTGGACTCCGCCCTCCCCGCCGTCGACCGCTGGGTGCACCACGTCCGCACCGGCGTCGCCGCGGGCTACGGCAGCTACCCCTTCCTCGCCTACGGCACCGACTGGCTGGCCTTCGCCCACCTGGTGATCGCCGCCGCCTTCTGGGGCCCGCTGCGCGACCCGGTCCGCAACATCTGGGTGGTCCGCTGGGCGATGATCGCCTGCGGCGGCGTCATCCCGCTCGCCCTGATCTGCGGCCCGCTGCGCGGCATACCCGTGTTCTGGCAATTCGTCGACATGTCGTTCGGCGTCGTCGGCGTCGTCCCGCTGCTGATCGTGCACCGGAAGATCCGCCGGCTGGAGTGGGAGCAGGCCCTCGCCGCGCACCACGACTTCGCCCGGGTCATGCCCTGCCCCTGAGCGGCGGGCACGCCGGAAGGCCCGGAGGACTGCGGGGGCGCGGTCGGCCGGGCCTTCCGGCGTTCCGGGCCCCTCCGGCGTGCGGGCCCTCCGGTGTTCCGGGCCTCCGGCGTGCGGGCCCTCCGGTGTTCGGGCCTTCCGGCGTTCGGGGCGGAGCGGGACCGGGTCGGGCGGCTGGGGCGGGTGGGTCACCTCGGGGGTCGGCGGGTGGTGAGGAGGAGGTCGCCCTGCCAGGACTCGCAGCGGACCGTCCCGGTGGGGAAGTCGAGTTCGAGGGCGGTGCGGCCGGTGCCCGGGGTGCGCTCCTCGCGGGCGGCGAGGACGGGTTGGCCGAGGTACGGGGTGAGCGGGGTCCCGGTCGGGGCGGGGCGGACGTCGAGGCGGCCCCACTCCCCCAGGTCCAGGTCGGTGTGCGGCTGTCCGTCCTCGACGATCAGGCACCAGTCGCTGCCGGTGCCGACGAAGGTGCAGCCGCCCCGGTCGTCGCGCAGCCAGACCACCACGGGCTCCGGGGCCCGCTCCCCCTCGTACGCGTACCAGGACGCGACCACCCCGGTGAGCCGCCGCCCCACCAGCGCGGCAGGGTCGAGCCCGGGGCCGTGGGCGGAGCACGGACGGTCGTTCACGGAAGGGGATGCCGGCCGGACCGGGCCGCCAGGGGCCGACGGAGCACGAGCAGGCGGGTCCGATGCGAGGAGCAGCACGGCTTCGGGTGCGGGGAGTGGTGCGGCTTCGGGTGCGGGGAGCGGTGCGGCTTCCGGTCCGGGGCCACCCGGTTCACCAGCGCATCCGGACGTCCTCGGCCCAGCCCAACAGTCGGTCCACGGCGATCCGTTCGCCCGCGTCGGTGCGGACGCTGCCCCGGTAGTAGCCGAAGCACTGGTCGGTGCGGTTGGCGATCAGGCCGGTCTCGGTGCGGGTGCGGCGGTCGTGGAAGGGGGTGAAGGTGAGGTCGACCTGGTCGTTGTCCGGGGTGGTGATCCGCCAGGGGCCGAGCGGGGCGGCGGGGTCGTACTGCCAGTCGAGTTCGGCGCCGAGTTTGGTGAGGCGGCCGTCCACGCAGAGGGCGTTCTCGGTGGCGCCGGTGCCGACCGTCCACTGCCCGCCGAACTGCAGGCCGACGGTGCGGCCGTCGGTCCGGCCGGACGCGGCCCCCCAGTTCCAGCCGAGCGAGCGCGGCCAGCGGCCCCGTCCGTGGTCGAGCGTGCCCCAGGCGTCGTGGTCGAAGGCGTACGTGCGGTCGCCCAGCCGGACGGTGCCGGTGGCGGGGCGCGCGGTGTGCTTGGAGGTGTACTGAAAGCGCTTTCCGTCCCAGGGGACGACCACGCTCAGCGTCTCGTGCCCGGCGGGCAGCGCGACCAGCAGGTCGACCTCCAGGCGGCGCAGGTCCGCGGTGAGGGCGCGGGCCCGCAGCCGGGTGCCGCCCGGCTCCTGACCGATCGTCACCCGGACGTCGCGGCGGCCGGGCCGCTCCGGGCCGACGGCGAGATCGGCGCCGTGCGGGCCGCCGGAGCCGGCGATGCCCTCCGGGAGGACGGTGGGGCGGTTCGGGAAGCCCGGGGCGATGGCGGTGCGCTCGTGGTCCTCCAACACGCTGTGCTCGTCCCAGGAGAGGAAGTACACCGCGTTCAGGGTGAGGTAGTCGAGGTCGGAGACAGTGAGCGCGACCAGGTGCGAGGGCGTGCTGACGCACCAGTACTCCCACCGCTTGGTGCGGCCCCAGCCCTGGAGGTTGCCGCGGTGCAGCGGGGTCCGCGACCAGCCGACCGCGTCGGGGGCGAGGGTGCCGTCCGGGCGGCACAGGTCGACGGGTTCGGTGATCTCACGTTCATGGGTCGCCATTCGCGCACCCTACTTCGGCGACCCCGGCGACGGACCGGGGCGACGCGCCGAGGTCACGCGTCGGGGCGGTACGTCGGGACGGTGCGTCGGGGCGACGGGCCGCCCGCACCGGGTGGGGTGCGGACGGCCCGTCAGGACGCTTCGGCGGCGGCCGGTTCGGGGCTGCCGGTTCGGGGCTGCCGGTTCGGGGTGGGCGCCCCTGGGTCGGACGCCCCGGGCGCAGGCGGCTATTTCGCGGCCGTGCCCTCGGTCGCGGCCTGCGGCGCCGCGTCCTGCGGGGCGCCGCCCGGCACGCTGCGGAGGCCGCCGACGTTCCCGCCACCGGTACCCGTGCCCGTGCCCGTACTCGCGTTCGCGCTGGCGCCCGCCGCCCGGCGGACGCCCGGGATGGCGAGGGTGATCAGGGCGGCGGCCACCGCCGCGCCCGCGCCGATCAGGAAGGCGGTGCGGAAACCGCTTTCCGACGGCAGCGCGTGGCCGTGGAAGTCGGTGGTCAGGTGGGCCAGCACCACGCCGATGACGGCGGAGGAGCTGGAGGTGCCGATGGAGCGCATCAGCGTGTTGAGGCCGTTGGCGGCGGCGGTCTCGGAGACCGGGACGGCGCCCATGATCAGTGCGGGCATGGCCGCGTAGGCGAACGCGATGCCGCCGCTGATCAGGCAGGAGAACACCAGGACGCCCCAGGGGTGGTCCATCAGGGCGAGGGCGGAGAGGTGGCCGGCGGTGATGACCACGGCGCCGACCAGCAGCGAGACCTTGGGGCCCTTGGCCCGGGACAGCTTGGCGGAGATCGGGGAGAGCAGCATCATCACCAGGCCGGCGGGGGCCATCCACAGGCCCGCCTCGACCATCGACCGGCCCAGGCCGTAGCCGGTGGCGGTGGGCAGTTGGAGCAGTTGCGGGGAGACCAGGCTCATGGCGTACATGGCGAAGCCGATCACCACGGAGGCCAGGTTGGTCATCAGCACCTGGCGGCGGACGCTGGTGCGCAGGTCGACCAGCGGCTGCCCGGTGCGCAGCTCCCACCAGCCCCAGACCGGGAGCACCACGACGGCGGCGGCGAGCATGCCGAGGGTGCTGCCGGAACCCCAACCCCAGTCGCTGCCCTTGGAGATGGCGAGCAGCAGGGCGACCAGTCCGATCGTCAGACCGACCGCGCCGACCAGGTCGAAGCGGCCGCCGGAGCGCACCGGGGACTCCGGGACCAGGAGCAGGACGGCGACGGCGACCAGGACGCCGAGCGCGGCGGAGATCCAGAACAGGGCGTGCCAGCTGGCGCGCTGGGCGATGACGGCGGACAGCGGGAGGCCGAACGCGCCGCCGATGCCGAGCGAGGAGCTCATCAGCGCCATCGAGGAGCCGAGCTTCTGCGGGGGCAGTTCGTCGCGCATGATGCTGATGCCGAGCGGGATGACGCCCGCGCCGACGCCCTGCAGGGCGCGGCCGACCACCATCGGGGCGAGCGAGTCGGCGAGGCCGCAGACCACCGAGCCGACGACCAGCAGGGCGAGGCTGACCAGCAGGACGCGGCGCTTGCCGTACATGTCGCCGAGCCGGCCGAGCACGGGGGTGGCGACCGCGCCGGCCAGCAGGGTCGCGGTGATCGCCCAGGAGGCGTTGGCGGCGCTGGTGTGCAGCAGGTTCGGCAGGTCGGGGATCAGCGGGACGACCAGGGTCTGCATCAGCGAGACCACGATGCCCGCGCCGGCGAGCACTCCGACGACGGGACCGGTACGTGCCTGACTCATGGGGGTTCTTCTCATCTCTTCTGGTCGCTCCGGATCGCTCCGGTCGCTCCGGTCGCTCCGGATCTCTCCGGAGCGATCCGGTCTCTCCGGTCTTCTCCGGTCGCGCATCGCGGGGCGGCTCCGAGCCGCCGACTCCATGTGCATGATGCACATAATGTGTACCATACACATGATGCTCCGGCGCGATATGCTGCCGAAAAACGACGCGGTGGACGGAGGAGGCGGAACGCATGCGGCGCGACCGGGAACTCGCCCTGATCGAGCGGGAGATCATGCTGCTCGGCCGCCACCAGGTCCTCGCCTCCGCCCGCACCTCCGGCAGCCCCGACAGCCTGGAGCGCAGCGCCTACACGCTGCTCAGCCGGATCGAGACCGAGGGCCCGCTGACCATCGGGCAGCTCGCCGAGGCGTTCGGGCTGGACACCTCCACCGTCAACCGGCAGACTGCGGCGATGCTGCGCGCCGGGCTGGTCGACCGCATCCCCGACCCGGACGGCGGGGTGGCCCGCAAGCTGCGGATCACCGCGGAGGGCCTGCGCCGCCTGCACGCCGACCGCGACTGGTCGATCGCGGGCCTGTCCCGGGTGGTCGACGGCTGGACGGCCGCCGACCTGGCCGGTTTCGCCGCCGTCCTGGAGCGCTTCAACCGGGACATCGAACGGCTCCAGGGCCGGCCCTGGCCGCGCGCCTGACGACCGGCCGCCCACCGCTCCGGCCGTCCCGACCGGACGGTCCGGTCGTCCCGGGCCGCCGCTCCGACCGCCCCGCTCCCCCGCCCGGGTAAAACCTGTCGCCCGGCCCCCGGGCACCGCCCACGGCGAAACGATCAGGCCCTACCATCACCCCCAGGAGCGGCATCCGGGTGTCCGGGCGGCCGGGGCGCTCCGCGCGCGAAAGGGCGGACGAGGCACAGTGGCCGAAGCGGTGATCGATCTCAATGCGGACCTCGGCGAGGGCTTCGGACGCTGGAGCCTCACCGACGACGACGCCCTGCTGTCGGTGGTCACCAGCGCCAACGTCGCCTGCGGCTTCCACGCCGGCGACCCCTCCACGATGCGCCGGGTCTGCGCGCTGGCCGCCGAGCGCGGGGTGCGGATCGGCGCCCAGGTGTCCTACCGCGACCTGGCCGGCTTCGGCCGCCGCGCGATGGACGTCCCGTCGGAGGAGTTGGCCGACGAGATCGCCTACCAGATCGGCGCGCTCCAGGTGTTCGCCCGCGCGGCCGGCTCCCGGGTCTCCTACGTGAAGCCGCACGGCGCCCTCTACAACCGGGTCGTGCACGACAACGAGCAGGCGGAGGCGGTGGTTTCGGGCGTCCTGCGGGCCGGGGCGGTCTGTGACGGCCCGCTGCCGCTGCTCGGCCTGCCCGGCTCCCGGCTGCTCACCGTCGCCGAGGGCGTCGGACTCCCCGTCGTCGCCGAGGCGTTCGCCGACCGCGCCTACACCTGGGCCGGCACCCTCGTCCCGCGCCGCGACCCCGGGGCGGTCGTGCACGACCCCGAGGCGGTGATCGCCCGGGCCGTCGGGATCGCCCGCGACGGCACCGTCACCGCGCTCGGCGGCGAGCCGGTCGCGGTCGCCGCCCGCTCGCTGTGCGTGCACGGCGACACCCCCGGAGCCGCCCAACTCGCCTGGCGGGTACGGGGAGCGCTGGCCACCGCGGGCGTCCGCGTCGAGGCCTTCAGCTGACCTTCCGGACGGTCGCAGCACCGCCTCCGCCCGCCGTTTCCGCCCCGGAGACCGGCTCTGACCGGAGGTCCGTGACCTTCGCAGGGTGTACTCGACTGCCGGTCAGCAGTGGGAGCAGTCACGCATCGGGGTGTCGGGGAAGGTGTCGTTCCCTTCCAGCCAGTCGGTCAGCCACTCCGCCAGGGTGTACTTCTCCAGGAACAGGAAGTGGCGGTCGCAGAGCCCGTTCGGGTCGATACCCCACATGTCGCCCTGCGGTGTGCTGAGGTCGATGCACCAGCAGCCGCGGCAGGGGGTGGCCGACAGCGGCCTCGACCGGAACAGGCGGAGGAAGCTCGTTGGCCTCGGCGAACTCGCGGACCTTGGCGATGATCTCGTCGTCGGTCCACGCTGCGGGGTTGGTCATGGCCCGGACCATAGATGACCACGCCGACCACGGCCGGGGCCCTGGTGACAACCGCGTCAGGATCCGAATGCGAAGGTGTCGGAACGAGGCCTGGCCGCACATGGCCCTTTTGAGCGCTTTACCCCGGTTCACCTTGCCTTCGACCTTGCCGGAGCTCCATTCGAGGGTGAGGCCGGCGGCGAGGTCGTGGCGGAGGAAGCCGGCGCACGAGCGCATCGGCGCGGGAGCGTCCTGCTCGGCCTGGCGGATCCAGTCGGGGAGGAGGGTCCCGAGGCAGTTGGTCATCCGGCCGTGGAAGCATCCGGGTGGGAGCCGCTCGCCGGGCGGCGCGGGCTGCCGGTCGACGTCTCGGCGGCCGTGCGGGCGGACTTCGAAACGTACCCGGATACGCACAGCCCGACATGGGTGAGTTGGGCGGAACTGGCCCAGGTCCACCTGGCTGCGTCGCCTGCGGGCCTGCGAGGAGCGGTCGTGCTTCGGGACCCGACCGGCCCGCACCCGCACCTGGAGCGCTGGTTCTGGGTCGGCGAGCAGTGGTACTCGGAAGAGCCGCTGCAGCTGACGGGGCCCCATGTCGACGGCCGGAGCCCGGCGGAACTGCCCTTCGGCGGCGACGGCGCCAGGCTCGTCGTGTACTTCGCCCGACCGGGACATCACCTCGGTTGCAACGCACGGCCGCCCGGTGGGCGATCTCAACCCGACGGGCGCCCAGAAGTCCCCACCGGCCTGTCCGGTCGTTCACGGAATCACGGCCATGGCCTGGAAAATTCTTCGAATTCGTGCCGCCGCGCGCGCCCGGGAAGGCCCCGTGACGGCCCTGCGGCGGTACCCCGCCCGCCCGCCGGGGCGCCCTCGGAGTGGGGCGGCGGGCCCCCGCCGCGACCCCTCGCGCCGGGCCGTACACGACCTCGCCGCATAGCCTCTGACCTGGTGTTTTCTTGGATTTCCCCTAGGGTGGCAGCACTGCCGGACTCCATCGGAGGGGACAACTGTGAGCCAGGGGAACCACACGTACGACGCTTCGCAGATCAAGGTGTTGGAAGGGCTTGACGCGGTCCGCGGCCGGCCCGGGATGTACATCGGCAGCACGGGGGAACGCGGCCTGCACGGCCTGGTGCTGACGGCGATTGACCGGACAGTGAACGAGGTGCTGGCCGGCCGGGCCCGCAGCGTGGAGGTAACGCTGCTGGCCGACGGCGCCGTCCGGGTCGCGCACGACGGCGACAGCTGGACCGATCCCGAAGACGCCGAGCTGGCCGTCCAGTTGGAGCGGCTCCCCGGGCGCTGGTGGCCGTACGACCGGCGCTGCGTGGTCTCCTGGTTCGACCTCGGACTGGCCGTCGTCAATGCGCTCTCCGACCGGCTCACCGTCCAGGACCGGAAGGACGGCGAACTCCGCTCGCTGGCCTACGAGTTCGGCCGCTCCGTCCCGGCGCCCCCGGTCGCTCCGGCCACCGGGGCGGTGCTCACCTTCCGGCCGGACCCGGGGATCTTCCCGGGCGCCGTGCTCTCCTTCGACACCCTGGCCGAGCGGCTGCGTGAACTTGCTTTCCTCAACCGGGAATTGGACCTCACCCTGACCGGGGGCGGACACTCCGAACGCTTCCGCTCCCCCGGCGGCCTGCGCGACTACCTGGTCCACCTGTACGGCGAGGACCAGAACATCCACGCCTTCGAGCAGGACGTCCCCGCGATGGGCGGCACCCTGGAGGTCGCGTTCGTCCGCACCCACGGGCCGGACCGCCGCATCCGCTCCTTCGTCAACTCCTTCCCCACCCGCCACGGCACCCACGTCGAGGGCCTGCTCGACGGTGCCTGCACCCCGCACGAGGGCCTGACCGCGATCGTCTCGGTCAAACTCGACCGGGCCGAATTCGACGGCTGCCGACAGGACTTCCTGGCCAACGAACCCGTCCGGTCCGCTGTCGCCGAAGCCGTCCGACGGCACCTGGAAGAAGCCGGCCGGTGACCGCGAACGACGCCTCGATGATCGCCGCGCGGTCCGCCCTGGAGTCCTGTCCAGCCGAACACCCGAAGTGCACAGTCGAGTTGCCGTGCGCCCACTGACCGGAGGTGCCGACCGATGCCCGAACCGTACGGCCCCCGGGACCTCCTGGGGATCGACGCGATCCGCGGCCGGCCCGGCATGTTCATCGGCACGACCGGCGAACGCGGCCTGCACAACCTGGTCCACGAGGCCGTCGACCCGGCCCGCTACGAGGTGATGGAGGGGCGGGCCCGCCGGGTCGAAGTCGCCCTGCGCCCCGACGGGAGCGTCCGGGTCGAGCACGACGGGGGCTACCCGGTCGACCTGGCTAGAGAGTTGGGCCGAGCCCGGCAGACCCCCTGGCCGGCCGGCCCCCCGCAGAGCATCTGGTCCACTCCGCTGCTGGGCGTGGTGAACGCCCTGAGCGCACGGCTGACGGTGGTGGAGCGACGAAACGGGGTGACGGTCCGCCGGGAGTACGTGCGGGGAGAACGGTCCCTCGCCCCGACGGTCACCGGCCCCGCCGACCGGATCTCGACCACCCTCACCTTCCGGCCCGACCCCGAGCTCTTCGAACCGGACGCCGCGCTCTCCTTCGACGCCCTGGCCGAGCGCTTCCGCGAACTCGCCTTCCTGCACCGGGCGGCGGACCTCACCCTGACCGAGGGCGGACGCTCCGAGCGCTTCCACTCCCCCGGCGGCCTGCGCGACTACGTCGCCCACCTCGGCGGCGATCCCGCCGACACCCTCCTGGTCTCCCGCGCGGACGAACGGCCGGCGGGGCGGATGGAGCTGGCGCTCACCTGGTCCGTCCCGGGCGAGGGGCGGGTGCTGTCGTACGCCAACGAGCGGCCGCTGCACGGCGGTACGCAGCTGACCGGGCTCCGGGACGGGCTGGATGCCGCCTTCCGGGGGCGGGTGCCGGCCGGGCCGACGGCGGTGGTGTCGCTCTGGCTCGACCGGGTGGAACTGGAGGGGAGCTTGAAGGACGTGCTCGGGAACGGCCCGGTCCGGGAGGTCGTCGCCGAGGCGGTGCGGGAAGCGGTCGAAGCCCGGCGGGCCGGGGGCGGTCGGTCGGGCCGACGGTGGGTCAGAGGTCCGTCCGGGGGTGCTCCGGGTCCAGGTGGTGGACGGTCACCGTGGCGCAGTGGGGGGTGAGGAGTTCCACCAATTCGGCGGCGGCCGTGGCAGGCTGGGACGGGTCGGGGTGCAGGGTCTCCAGGACCAGGACGATGTCCGTGGCGTGTTCGGTGACCCGGGTGCGGTGGGCGTCGCGGTGGTTCCAGTGGCGGGTGAGGACGCCGGTGCCGTCGGTGTAGACCACCTCGCCGGGCTTCGGGCGTTCGACGGTGCCCGGCTCGCCGAGCGGGGTGAACTCCTCGGTCCCGTCGGCGCATCGGATCACCAGGTCGCCATCCACCGCCGCCAGGTCGAACGCCCCGGCGGGCAGGGCGTGCCGGACGGACACCGCGTTGTAGCAGTCGACGGCCGGATTGATCCGGGGCAGCGCGCCCTGCCTGGCCAGCCGCCGTCCGAGCGCGTCGACCGAGGGCCGGACCCGGCGCGGGTTGGTGCCGAAGGCCCGGTAGGCGGCGTGCCAGGCCGCGATCCGGGGATCGTGCTCGTCGGCGGGCCGCCAACTTCCGGCTGCGGCAAGGGACTCCAGCTCGGCGAGCGCCGCGGCCACGGCGGGCCAGGGTTCGGTGCCGCGCACGCCACGGGCGGTGACGGCGGCGATCCGGGTGGCGGGGAAGGCCGCGGCGACGGCGGGGTGCAGGTGGAGGGCGGTCATCGGGCGACTCCGGCGGTACGGGAACGGACGGGCATCGGGCTCGGGCCGGGGCTGGGCGGGCTCGGGATCGGGATCGGGATCGGGATCGAACCAGGGCGGGCTCACGGCGCCGGGCGGCGGGCGACGGGCACAAGGCAGCTCAGGCCAGGGCGAGCAGGCTCACCGCGACAGCCGCCGCGCCGAGGCCGGCGAGCTGGCCGCGGTGGATGCGTTCGGCCAGGACGGCGCGGGCCAGCAGGACGGTGCCCGCCGGGTAGAGGGCGGTGATCACGGCGACCACGGCGAGGTCGCCGCCCCGGGCGGCCAGCAGGAAGAGGACGCTGGCGGCGGAGTCCAGCACCCCGGCGGCCAGCGCCAGCGCGTAGGCGGGGCGCTCCGGGCCGAGGTGGCGGCGGCGGAGGGCGGCGGCGGCCAGGGTGAGGACGGAGGTGACGGCCCGGCCGACGATCAGCGGGGCGATGCCGCTGCCGGTCGGGGCCTGGTGCAGGCAGACCAGTTGGACGGCGATCGCGGCGCCCGCGCCGAAGGCGAGCAGCAGGGCGGGGCGGGTCACCCGGGCCGTTCCGTCGGCCGAGCCCGCGCTGACCAGGACCACGGCGACCAGGGCCAGCGGGAGGCCCACCAGGGCGGCGGCGCCCAGGTGTTCGCCCTGCAGCAGGCCGACGGAGACCGGCAGCACGGCCGAGACCAGGGCCGTCACCGGCGACAGCACGTTCATCGGGCCGATCGCCAGCGTCCGGTACAGCAGCGCGAAGGCCCCGGCGGAGGCGACGCCCGAGGCCGCGCCCCAGGCGACCGCGCCCGCCTCGAAGCGCGCGCCGAGCAGCGGCCACATCAGCAGTTCGACGGCCAGGCTGGCGGGCGCGGCGATCAGGACGGTGCGCAGCACGTGCGCGCGGCGGGACCCCAGGCCGCCGAGGAAGTCGGCGCAGCCGTAGGCCAGTGAACTGCCGAGGGCCAGCAGCAGAGCGATCATGACGCGTCTCCCCAGGTGGGCCGGAACGATTCGAAAGGTACAGCAGAGTGCACTAGGCAGGCCAACACAATGCTCTCCGTGCTTGTTCCGCCACCCAACGGGAAAGCGTTTGCCGCACCCCCGGACGCCATGTTCTGCTCGCCCCATGCCCACCCCGCACCCCGAACCCGCCCCACGCCTGCGCACCGCCCGTCTCGTCCTGCGCCGCTTCACCCCGGCCGACCTCCCCGCCGTCACCGCGCTCTGCGGCGACCCGCGGGTCATGCGGTACCTGGACGACGGCCGCCCGGTCCCCGCCGAACGGGTCGCGGCCGAGGTGCTGCCGGCCGTGCTGCGCGAGTACGCGGAACTGCCGGAGGGGCTCGGCCGCTGGGCGGTGGAGGCTGACAGCCGCTTCCTCGGCTGGGCCGCCCTGCGACCGGCCGACTCGGTGGGGCTGGAGCACGGCCCGAACGGCGGCCTGGAGCTCGGCTACCGGCTGCTGCCCTCCACCTGGGGCCGGGGCTACGCCACCGAGGCGGCCGCCGCGCTGCTGGCCGCCGCGTTCACCGAGCGGTACGCCGGGCGGCGCGCCGAACGGGTGGTGGCCACCACGATGACGGTCAACACGGCCTCGCGCCGGGTGCTGGAGCGGATCGGCCTGCGCCACGTCCGGACCTTCTTCGCGGACTGGCCGGACCCGATCCCGGGCAGCGAGCTCGGCGACGTGGTGTACGAGCTGACCCGCGCCGACCGGCCCCGCGTCGACCGGCCCCGGACCGATCGGGACCGGCAACAGGACCGGCAACGGGACCGGCAACAGGGCTGACGGCCGGTCAGGCGTCCAGGAAGGCCAGCACCTTCGGCCAGCCGTCCAGGCGGGCCGCCTCGTTGCCGGCGGGCATGCCGCCGAGGTGCAGCACCTCGCCGCCGGGGTGCGGATCGGTGGCGCCGGCCGGCAGGTAGGGGAGGATGCCCACCGCGTGGCCCGCGCCGGGGTAGAGCAGCGCCTGCCGCTGCGCCCCGTTCGCCACCGGTTCGCCGATCCGCCGGGCCCAGGCGGGGGACGGCCAGAGGGTGTCGGCCTCGCCCGCGACGGCCAGGACGGCGGCCGGTATCCGGTCCAGTGCGATCGGCCCGGCCGGGACGGGCGCGCCGTGCTCGGTCCAGGCCGCCCCGTCCGGAAGACCCCCGTTGACCCGGTCGGACGGGGAGTACACCACCACCCGGCGGACCAGGTCGGGTTGCTGTTCGGCGAGCAGCAGGGCGAGTTCGCTGCCGCGCGAGTAGCCGATCACGTCGATGCCGGTCGCCGTGGTGCCCGTGCGGGCGGCGAGCAGTCGGGCCGCGTCGGCGGCGTACTCGACCGGGATGTCCCGCAGGGTGGCGGGCAGGCCGGGGAGGCCGAAGTAGCCGAGCGAGAGCGCGGGGTGGCCGTGCGAGGCGAGCACGGCGGCCGTGGTCGGGTTGTCGCCGCCCTCGGAGCCGCCGACCAGCAGGACGGGCCGCCCGGCGGGCGTCCCGGCGGACGGCAGGTAGAGGGTGCCGGCCAGGCGGTCGGCGCCCGGGGTGAGCCGGGTGGCGGTGACGCCGTCGGCGGTCCACCGGCGGGTGACGGTCCGCTCGGCGACGATCCGGCCGTCCACGGTCGCGGTGATCCGCACCGGGAAGCCGTCCGGGCCCGCCGTACCCGCCGCACCGGTCGAACCGGCGGGGCTCGCCGAACCCGCAGCGTCCGCCGGGCCCACCGTGCCGTTCCAACTGGCCGCGCTGGCCGGACGGGGCGGGACGTAGAGGGTGGCACCGCCGCTGTTGGTGGGCAGCATCGACCAGAACAGGCCCATGCCGTCGGCCTGGGGGTAGGAGCCGCCGCTCTCCGGCGCCGTCCGGTCGACGTCCACCGTGCCGTGGCCGTCGGCCCGGAAGGTCGCGGTGGACTGCCAGCCGCGCCCGCGGAGGTCCGCGGCGTCCGCGGTGAGGGTGACCCGGCCGCCGGACGGCAGGCCGGTGACCCGGAGGTGGACCGGCCGGTCGGCGAGTTCGTCCGCGCCGTCGACGGCGAGCGCCGGGTGCGGGCCGCCGCCCGAGGTGCAGCCGGTGAGCAGCAGCGCGGCCAGGCCGAGCAGCACCGTCGACCGCCGAGTTGTCCAGACCATTTCCGCCCCCGTTCCCGTGGTGGCGCACTCCCGCCCACCCCCGGAGAAGACGGTACGGCAGCGAACAACGGGGCCGCGCAAAGGGGTTGGCACTGCACTCCGGGGCCGCCGGAACGATTGTCACGATCCGCCCGATTGGTCCGCACTGACCGTTTGTAGGATCAGAGACACCTGGAGCCTCTATCATCTGGCACACATCCGGACAGCCTCCCCGCCTCGCCGGGCCACCCCACGAACGAACAGGACACCCCATGCCGATCGACCGAGTGACCACCGCGGCGGGTGTCCGGTGATCAACTGGTTCAGCGGGGCCGTGCTCGGCCTGGTGCAGGGACTGACCGAGTTCCTGCCGGTCTCCTCCAGCGCCCACCTGCGGGTCTTCTCCGCGCTGGCCGGCTGGGACGACCCGGGCGCGGCCTTCACCGCCGTCACCCAGCTGGGCACCGAGTCCGCCGTGCTGATCTACTTCCGGCGCGACATCGGCGCGATCATCAAGGCCTGGACGCTCGCGCTGTTCCGCAAGGAGTGGCGCAGCGACCCGAACGCCAAGCTCGGCTGGTACGTGATCGTCGGCACCCTGCCGATCGGCATCCTCGGCAAGCTGTTCCAGGACACCATCGAGACCGACCTGCGCGACCTGCGGCTGATCGGCACCACGCTGATCCTGTTCGGCCTGGTCCTCGCCGTCGCCGACCGCTCGCGGGCGGTCCGCAACGCCCGCCAGATCGACTCGCTGACCTTCCCGCACGCCCTGATCTACGGCGCCGCCCAGTCGCTCGCGCTGATCCCGGGCGTCTCCCGCTCCGGCGGCACCATCAGCGCCGGCCTGTTCCTGGGCTACAGCCGGGAGGCCGCCGCCCGGTACTCCTTCCTGCTGGCCATCCCGGCGGTGCTGGCCTCCGGCGGCCTCGAACTGCTGAAGATCGGCGAGGGCCCGGCCCCGGCCTGGGGGCCGACGATCCTGGCCACCGTGATCGCCTTCGTGGTCGGCTACGCGGCGATCGCCTGGTTCCTGAAGTACATCTCGCACCACAGCTTCATGCCGTTCGTGATCTACCGCGTGCTGCTCGGCATCGCCATCATCGCCCTGGTCGGCGCGGGCGTCCTCGCCCCGGACGCGGGCGCCGTGCACTGAGCCGCCGCAGTCCCCGGAGGGGCGGGCGCACCGGGACACCCCGGCGCGCCCGCCCCTCCGCCGTTCCCGACCCGACCGACCCGACCGGGCCGACCGGGCCGACCGGGCCGACCGGGCCGACCGGGCCGGAACGCCGGGCCGCCGGAATCCGCCTGACGATCGATCCGATCTTTGCTTGGATCATCGGCATGACTCTCACCTGGAAACTGGTCGTGGACAGCGCCGACGCCCCCGCCCTCGCCGAGTTCTGGGCCGCGGCCCTCGAGTACGAGGTCGAGGACCCGACCGCGCTGATCGACACGCTGCTCGCGGCGGGCCGGCTGCCCGGAGCCGCCGTGGTCGAGCGCGGCGGCCGCAAGCTGTTCCGCGGCTACTCGGCCGTCCGCCACCCCGAGGACCCGTACGACGAGCAGAGCGGCGTCGGCAAGGGCCGCCGCATCCTGTTCCAGGACGTCCCCGAGCCGAAGGCCGGCAAGAACCGGCTGCACATCGACGTCCACTCCGACGGGCGGCTCCAGGAGACCGTGGCGCGGCTGGAAGCCCTCGGCGCCACCCGGGTCGAGGAGCACGACCAGGGTCCGGTGGGTCACTGGTGGGTGCTGCGCGACCCCGAGGGCAACGAGTTCTGCGTGGCCTGACCAGGCGTCAGGAGGAGCGCCGGGCGTCAGGAGTACCAGATCAGCAGGCCGTGCCGGTAGCGGGCGGCCCGGTCCAGGTAGCGCCGCAGGTCCGTCCAGTGCGCGGCGAGGTACTCCAGGGCGAACGGGTCGTCCCACATCCGCGCGGGGTAGACCTCGGCGGCCGCCAGTTCGGCGGGCGTGACGCCGTCCGCCAGCGCGTCGAACGGCAGCTCGCCCAACTCGCCCAGCGCGGCGGCCAGTCGGTCGGGGGCCAGCAGGCGGGGCGGGCCGTAGCCCCAGTCCTCGTCGCCGGGGAGCTCGTCCTCGCCGTCGATCACACAGGTGGGCAGTCCGCGCCGGGCGAGCAGGTGGGCCAGCCCGGCCCAGGCCTTCTCCGTGTCGTGGAAGCGCAGTTCGGAGGGGCCGCGCCGGTGTTCCAGCGCGGCCTGCTCCTGCTTGAACTCCCGTGCCCGCCCGGGCTCTTCGAGGGCCCGGGCGAACTCCGCCGGGGAGAGGCGGAGGTAGCTGCCGACGATGCTCATGCGCGACATCCTGGCAGCCGCCTGCGACAGCTACTGGCCGCCGCCCGCAGACCTGCGACGCAGCGCCAGCACGACCAGGGCGGCCAGCACCGCGACGCCGGCCAGGCTGCCGAGCACGATCGCGGTGGTGTTCCCGCCGTCGTCCTTCTTGCCGTCCGCGTCGGCGGCGGCGCTCGGCGACGAGCCGACCCGGAGCGTGATCGTCGCCGACGGGTTCTCGGGGGCGGAGGCCACGGCGGAGACCGCGGCAGAAGGCGTGGCGGAGGCCGACGGCTTGGGGGCGGGCACCGCGGTGGCGGGCAGCGGGGTGGCGCCGGGCGCGGCGGGGCGGAGGGCGAGGACCGGGGCCGGGTGCTCGGGCTTGCTGTCGCCCTGCGGGAGTTCGATCCACCGGTCGGTGTGGCCGTCGGAGTAGTCGACCAGCGTCTTGAACACCACCGTGGCGGCGGCCGGGAGCTGACGGACCTTCACGGTGTACTCGGCGGCCGTGCCGGGCGCCAGCGCGGGCCCGGCGACGGTGTAGCCGTCCGCGGTGGCGGTGAGCTTCCAGCCGTCGGGGGCCTTGACCAGCGTGATGTCGCCGGGGACCAGGCCGGTGGGCAGGGTGACCTTGACGTCGGTGATCCCGGCGGTGGAGGACTCGCCCTCGGCGGAGAAGCCGACCTCGGCGTCGACCGCGAGCGCCTGCGCGCGGGAGGAGTTCACCTCGACGTGCGCGGCGGCGGTGCCGGCCGCACCCAGGGCCAGGCCCAGCGCGGCTACGGGGACCAGGAGTTGACGGAGGACATGCGATCGCTGCGGCATGCGGGGAACACTACCGCTCCCGGGCCGTCAACCGGCCGCGAACGGCGGCGTGCACCTCGGCCTCCTCGGCCGGATCGGCGGCCAGTCGGCGCAGCCGGTCCAGCACGCGGGCGTCGCCGGTGGTGGTGACGTGCGTGGCGGCGAGCTCGCGGGTGGACTCCTCGCAGTCCCACAGGCACTCGACCGCGGGGCCCTCGCCGAAGTAGGGGTCGGTGACGGCGAGCGCCTGGGCGGCGCGGCCGCGCAGCTCGGAGGAGACGGCCTCGCCGTAGACGTGCCGCAGCGCGGGTACGCCACTGTGCGCGCGGAGCCGGCCGACGCCGTCGACCAGGCTGCCGAGGGCGGTGCCCGTCACGCCGTTGAGCGAGATCCACTGGTGCAGTGCGGCGACCACCAGCGGGGCGTCGCACGGCTCGCCGGCGTCCGCGAGGAGGCGGACGGCGGCCTGGGCGAGGGCGCTGTCCGCGCCGCCGGTCGCCGGGTCGGCCCAGCGGCGGGCGTGCGCGAGCGCCTCGGGACCTCGCATCCGGCCGAGCAGTTCCAGGGCGGTGCCGACCACGCGGTGGTCGACGTCGCCCGCGGCGGCCTCGATGTGCGCGGCGGCGGCCGCGTCGCGCTGCTCGACCAGGTGGCGGAGCGCGGCGCAGCGGGCGCCGGCCGGGCCGTGCGCGGCGGCCTCGTGCAGCAGCGGCGCGTCCTCCGGGCGGACCACGGCGGTGAGGCAGCGGGCCGCGGCGGCGGCCCGGCGGGCCAGCGACTGCGGGTCGGTGCCCTCGCCCTGGTCGGCCCAGGCGAGCACGTCGGCGGTGGACCAGCCGGGGGTGACGCCGGGGCGGTTGAGCTGGCGCTGCCACAGGTCGAACGGGGACTGCTCGCCGGCGGCGGCGATCCGCGGGTGGTGGGCGGCCCACAGCCGCCAGACCCGGGGTTCGTAGGCGGCGCGGACGGCGGCGCGCAGCTCGGCGTCGCCCTCCGGGCCTGCGGGGAAGCGTCTCAGCACGTCCGGTGCGAGGGCGAGCAGGGCCTCGTCGGTGTCGCGCAGGGCGAGCTCGTCGAGGGCCCAGGCCCAGTTCGTCCCGGCGGCGGTGTAGGCGCGCAGCAGGTCGAGGGCGTCGCGGCGGCCGTAGCCGGCGAGGTGGCCGAGGACGGCGAGGGCGAGGCCGGTGCGGGCCTCGTCGGTGTCGGTGAGGTCCTCGGCCGCGTGGAGGTGGAGTTCGAGGCCGGTGAGGGGGGCCTCCAGCTCCATGTAGAGCCGCGCGTAGTACAGGGAGCGGTTCTCGACCTGCCAGTCGGCGCGGGGGTCGTTGGTCACGCAGCTCTCGACGGCGGCGATCGCCTCGTCACGGTCTGCGGCCAACGCATGCAGCTGCCCGTCCCCGCGGCCTCGCTGCAGGAGGCCGAGGAGGCTGGCGCTGGGCGCTATCACTGGCTCGAACATGAGGTCAGCATCCGTTGCGGCGGTCGTCGTGGCAACGGGATTTCCGTCGCCGGGGTCGGTTGGCACAGCTCAGGCGCCCGGGCGCCGGAATCACCGAAGGTTACCGCTTGGGGGGCCGATCTGCACACAGGGCAACGTATTTGGGGGTCGTGACCACGTCGAACACCGGTCCGTACGTACCGGATCGACCGATTACGACCCCTGCGCGGGTCCCTTCCCGGAATGTGACGAGTGTCCTGTTCGGCGCGGACGGCCGGGCCGACCGGCGCGCGGGCGGGGGTCAGGCCGACCGGCGCGCCCGGGGGGCGGGCAGGACGGCGTGCACCTGTTCGCGGAGTTCGGCGACGGCGGGCAGCGCGCGGTGGCGGGCGGAGAGGCGGTGTGCCTCGCGCAGCCGGTCCCAGGTGCGCTTGGAGGAGGTGTCGTTGATCGAGCGGAGCGCGAGTTCGGTCTGGGCCCGGCCCGCCTCGGGCTCGCCGGACAGCCAGTGGATCGAGGCCAGGGTGATCCGGTCGAGCAGCGCGGAGCGCTCCCGGCCGGTGCGCTGGCGCAGCAGGACGGCGCGCTCGGCGTGCCGGAGGGCGAGCGGGACGGCGCCGGGGTCGTGCTCGGCCAGGGTGCGGTAGGCCAGCGCCTGCATGCCGTGCAGTTCGGCCTCGTTGAACAGCTGCATCCAGCTGGGGGCGGGTTCGGCGGCGTCCTGGACGAACAGCTCCTCGGCCTCGCCGAGGGCGCGGCGGGTGGCCTCGGAGCGGCCGAGCGAGGCCAGCGCCCAGGCTTCGACGGTGCGCAGCATGGCGCGGGTGCGGGGCTGGGCGCCGTCGCCCGGGCCGGCCCCGGCGTTGGCGAGCTGCATGAGTTCGAGGGCGTCGTCGGCCCGGCCGAGGTGGAGCATCTGCCGGGCGGCGCGGGAGACCGCCTCGGCGGCCCGGGGGCGGTCGCCGGCCTCCCGGGCGGACTGCGCGGCGATGGTGAAGTAGCGCTGGGCGGTGGACTCCAGGCCGACGTCGTGGGACATCCAGCCGGCCAGCACGGCGAGGTTGGCGGCGACCGTCCAGAGCCGGCGCTCCAGCAGCGGCGGGTGTCCGTGGGTGAGCAGGCCGCCGACCTCGTTGAGCTGGCCGACCACGGCCTTGCGCTGCAGGCCGCCGCCGCGCGAGGCGTCCCAGGCCCGGAACACGTCGACGGCGTGCTCCAGCGCGGTGACCTCGTCGTTGCCGACCGGGCCGGGTTCGTGGACGTCGAGCAGCGGGCGGGGGCCGCCGCGGGCGGCGGCCGGGGGGAGGGTCCGGGGGGCGGGCCGGGCGGCCGCGGCGGCGACCGCGCCGCCGGTGAGCCAGTCGTGCAGGTTGTCGGCGATGACCGCGCCGGCCGCGAGGGCGGCGGAGGCGCCGACCAGTCCGCGTCTGTTGAGCATGAGGTCCATTCCCGTGAACTCGGTCAGGACCGCGGCCGTCCGATCCGGTTCCCAGGAGTCCTTCGGCGGTGCCGCCGTGCTGCCGGACCTGGTGGGCCGGTGTCGTTCGAGACCGAGGTCCTCGGTGGTGACGACACGGCCGAGCCGCTCCGTGAACACGGCCGCCAGCACCCTCGGCACCGGGTCGCGCGGGATCTCGCCGTGCTCGATCCAGCGCCGGACCCGGGAGGTGTCGGTGGACAGCTGCTGCTCGCCCAGTGCCGCACCCCGCCGGTTGACCAGCCGGGCCAGCTCGCCCTTGGACCATCCGGTCAGGGCGAAGTGGTCGGCCAGCCTGCTGTTCGGCCCCTTGCTCACCTGAAGCCCCCAGGTTCCTCGGCTGCGATCGACCCTAGCCGTTCTGTCACATGCCAAGCGACCATTCGCCAGGGTTCGCCAGGGCGCGCTATGTGGTGTGCCAGTGCCGGTCGGGTGTCAGGTAGGTATGCGCCACCCCGACCTCGGTCCGGGACGGCCCCCGACCGGCCCCGACCTCGATCGACGGCCCGTCAGGAGCCCGTCCGGGCCCACCGGTCCGGGGGGTGGCGCGGACGGGTGGCGCGGGGGCGCCGGGCAGGGCGCGGCAGCGGAGCGGACGCACTTCCCCAGGGTGCGGACGCCTCCGGCGGGTCGGCTTCCCTACCCGGCGCCCGCACTCCACCCGGCGGCCCGAACCCCCTAGTCGAATCCGGGCCCCGCAGATGCTTTGCCGCCGGCCAGGAAGGACCCTCACCCGCTCATGTACTCCACAGCCAGCTCAGGCACCCGCCCGTCGGCCCCGATCGGAGTGGACGGCGCGCCCGCGCGCCAGTCGCGCCCCGGTATGCGCCCGCCGACCGCCGGCGCGGGCCGTCCCGCCCCGCGCGCCGCGGAACTGCGCGACCCGCGCGGACGCACCACCCTGGTGACCCGTCCGATGCCGGAGCAGGGCGGCCGGCTGCGGCCCGGCACCGTCCGCGCCCCGGAGGCGTTCGTGGACCGGGTGGACCCGGCGGCCCTGCAGACCCCGGCGGTCCGGGCGGTGCTCGCCAACGTGGCGCGGATATGTCCCGCCTTCCTCCCCCGCCAGGTGCTGCGGGAGGGCAGCCGGCACATCCTGATCGCCGGCACCATCGGCCGGGCGCCGGTGGTGGCGAAGTGCCTGGCCCCGGCGGCGCTGCGGAGCGAGCGGGCGGAGCAGCTGGTGGAGCGCTTCCACCACGAGGTGGCGGTGTACCGGGCGTTCGTGCGGCACCGTCCGCCGGTGCGGCTGCCCCGGCTGGTGGCGGCCGACCACGACCGCTGCGTGCTGGTGCTGGAGCGGGTGCCGGGCCGGCCGGCGGCCCGCGAGCGGCACCCGGTGAACGCGCCGACGCCGGGCGAGGTGCGCGCGCTGCTCGGCGCGGTGCGCACGCTGAACCTGTGGCGGCCGCCGACGGACGTGTTCGGCAAGCCGATGGACTACCAGACCGAGATCGCCCGGTTCCACTCGCTGGGCCTGCTGACCGACCGGGACGCGGGCGACCTGCGCGGCCTGCTGCACGGCCTGTCCTCGACGTCCTGGCAGCTGAACCACGGCGACGCGCTGCTCGGCAACATCCTGCTGGCCCCGTCCGGCCCGGTCCTGCTGGACTGGGAGCAGGCCGGCTGGTACCTGCCGGGCTACGACCTGGCGGTGCTCTGGAGCGTGCTGTCGGGCGACACCGCGGCCCGCCGCCAGATCAGCCAACTCGCCCAGTCCGGCGGCACGCTGGCCCGGGACGCGTTCCTGGTGAACCTGGTGCTGGTGCTGATGCGCGAGCTGCGGCTGCACGACGTCCCGGGTGCCGGCGAGGAGCAGCGGATCATGATCCGCCGGCTGTACGACGACGCGGCGCTGGCCCGGCGCGCGGTCCGCGCGGCGGTCGGGACGCGCTGAGCGGGCGCACGGCGCGGGGGGTAGGTACGCGTACGACGGCGCGGTCCGGCCGGGCGGGCTGACGGGGGGTCAGCCGCCCAGCAGGGCCGCGCCGAGGGCGTCCAGCACGGTGTCCTCGGCGGGGAGCCGGGTGCGCAGGGCCAGGGCGTCGCGCAGGTGGCGCTCCAGCGGGTGGCGGCGGTCCAGGCCGGCGCTGCCGGTGAGGGCGAGGGCGCGCTGCACGGTGTCGCTCGCGGTGCGGGCAGCCAGCAGTTGCACGGCGGGCGCCCGGTCGGCGGCGGCCGGGTCGGCGTCGGTGCGGACGGCCAGGCCGTGGACGAGCTCCTCGGCGCCGGTGAGCGCGGCGTCCAGCTCGCCGAGCGGGCGGCGGTGCGCGGTAGTGCCGCGCAGCTGCCCGGCGGACCAGTCCAGGGCGGCCCGGGCGATGCCCAGCAGCACGGCGGCGAGGGCGAGTTGGCGCCAGGCCTCGGCGGTGCGGCCGTCCGGCTCGGCCCGGTCCGGGGTGCCGGGGACGCGGGGCAGCACGGCGGCGTCGGCGCCGACCCGGGCGGCGGTGAGCAGCACGTCGTGGCCGGCGGCGGCGCGCAGGCCGAGCTGGTCGGCGGCCGGGTCGATCTCCAGTCCGGCGCTGTCGGCGCGGACCAGGAACAGGCCGGTGCGGGGCCGGGCCTCGGTGGTGCGGGCCTCGACGGCGAGCCAGGCGAGGGCCTCGGCGCCGGGACAGTGCGCGGCGCGGCCGTCGAGCAGCCAGGCGCCGTCGTGCCAGCGGGCGGTGACGGCGGGCGGGCCGCCGGCGGGAGCGGGCAGGGTGCCGACCAGGGCGGGGCCGCGGCGGGACTCGGTGAGCAGCCGCCGGTAGAGCGCGGCGGGCCAGCGGGCGGCGCGGGCCTGTTCGGCGTGGTGCAGCAGGGTGTGCGCGGTGAGCAGCGCGACCGAGGCGTCGCCGCGGCCGAGCCGGGCCAGCACCCGGACGGTGTCGGCGAGTCCGGCGCCGGGGCCGCCGTAGCGGCGGCCGACGGTCAGGGTGAGCAGTCCGGCCTCGTGGACGGTCTCGACGCCCTGGTAGGGGAAGGTGCCGTCGCGGTCGTGCTCGGCGGCGCGGGCGGCGAGCAGGTCGACCACCCGGGGCAGCCGGGCGAGCGCCCGGTCCAGGGCGGCGCGCTCGGCGGCCGCGGGCTCGTCGGCCGGGCCGGGGGCGGGGGTTCCGGGCGCGGTTCCGGGTCCGGGGAGGTTCGGCTGCGCGGCGGTGCGGGTCATGGCGGTGGCCTCCGGGCGGGCGGCGTGGGCGTGTTCGGGCGTCCTGGGCTTCGGGTGCTCAGAAGGCCGGACACGCCGCGCCGGCGGTGCGCCGGAGGTCGACGTGCAGGCGGCGGGTCAGGCGGGGCAGCGGCGGCCGGGTCATCGCGCGCCTACTGGTCCTGCTGGAACATCTCCGCGGGGAGCGGCTTGAGGAGCTGGTAGAGATCGTCCGAAATCGGTCGGTCCCAGGAGGCGATGGTGACCTGGACGTCGTCGCTGCGGCCGAACTGGGAGCAGTACAGCCGCTCCTCGCTGACCTTGACCTTGCGGACGATCAGCAGGTCGTCGCCGAGCATGACCGGGAAGTCCTCGGCGGAGACGAACTCCACCGGCTCGTCGTTCTCCAGCGCCGCCAGCAGCTGGCGGACCTCGAAGGGGACGCCGTCCTCGCTCTCGCGGGCGGGCGAGCCCTGCGGCAGGTTGCCGATCAGCATGGCCGGGCCGCGGCCGCCGAGCAGGTCGTAGCGCAGGAAAATGCCTTGGCAGGAACCGTCGGAGCCGGTCATGATCATGGCCCCGAACAGGCCGGGCCAGTCGCCCGGGTCCATCGCCAGTACGTCGAAGTCCGGGCCGGCGGGCTGGCCGGAGCGTCGGCGGAGAAATGACATGGGCCCATCGTACGTGGCCGGTGGACCGCGCCCGGTGAGTGGGTCCGCGATCAGGCCCAGATCTACGCTCAGGGACCAATGTTGACTCTGAGCAACCGTCCGGGCTACGTTCGGTTCAGCACGACGGCCGCTCCGGGGCGAGATCCACAGGGAGCGGCTTGTCGCAGCGTGCCTTGCGCGCATTCCCTCACTGCGCACGCGGTCGTGTGAACTCCAAGCACCATTTGCTGATTCAATGGTTCTTCAGACGGTTCCGAGAGCCTGCGGACGACAGTGTCCCCGGTCCTCGCTGCGGTCGACGCACCATCAGGACCAGCACCACGAAAGCCACATAACACAGAAGCCAGGTTCGCGGGGCCCTTGCCGTCGCGCTCGCGGACCTTGCCCGGATCACCGCCGCGTGGGGGCGTGCGGAATCCGGGTTCGGCCCACTCGGGGAGTAGCTCTTCCCGTACGGGCCGCTCCCGTTGCGACGGCTGCCGCACCCCTGTGCGGCACGGGGTGGGAGGGCCCGTCATCGGCGCCGGTGACGGGCAGCACAGCGGGCGCCGTGCCAATACCGCGTGGGGGCGGTTGGCACGGCGTCTGCCTGCTCATACTCTCGGCGACCCTTGTCGACCAGTCAACAAGTTTCGGCCCATCAGAACTCTTTCGTAACCTGGGTGCCCACCCGCCCGTCACCTGCGCGGGCGCGGCTCGGGCGGGCTCCGCCGGGTGTCCGCCAGGTGAACAGCTCGCGACCCGGCGGGTTCCGGGAGCCCTCCACGGGCTCGCCGACAACCTGCCGCGGGCCTGCCGCGGGCCTGCCGCGGGCCTGCCGCGGGCCTGCCGCGGGCTTTGCGGGGCCGCCTCAGCCGCGGAGTTCGCCGTCGCGGGCGCCCAGCACGAACGCCCGCCACTCGGCCGGGGTGAAGATCAGCGCCGGGCCGTCCGGCTCCGAGCCGTTGCGCATCGCGATGTACCCGTCGACGAAGGCGATCTGGACGCCGGTGCCGTCGCCGCCCGCGGACTGCCACTCGGCGCCGCTCACGTCCAGCTCGATCTTGCGCCGGTCGTCCGCGGCGCCTTCCCGTGCCGGGTCGTGCGTCTGCTGTTCCTGCGCCTGCGCCTGCCCCTGTGCCGTCATGCCCGGTGCCCTCCCAGCCGTGCCGCCGCGCGTCCTGCTGCGGTGTTCGGGCGCCAGCCTAGCCAGCGCGGGGCGTCCGGCCGGCGGATCCGCCGCGGCGCGCCCCGTCGGCGGTGGAGATGGGCCGTTCCGGCCGTGCCGCGCCGACACCTGTGCTATTGGCCCGCTCCGGGCCCCGGTCGGGGCGAGGATGGGTGGTGCGCGATCAGCCGACGCGCGGTCAGCCACCGACCGGGGAGCAGCCGATGGACCAGCGGGACGGCAGCCGGGCCGACGTCATCCCGATCACCACCGCGCCGTCCGCGCCGCCGGTGGGCGCGGCGACCGGCACGGTGCCGGTGCCCGCGCCGGCCGTGCCGCGGCCCTCCCGGCCGACCGGGCACGGCCGGGTCGGCGTGGTGCTGGTCTCGCACAGCCTGGAACTGGCGGACGCCGCCCGGGCGCTGGCGCTGGCGGAGACCGACACCGCGGACGCGGCGCCGGTGGCGGCGACCGGCGGCGCGCCGACCGACGGGCCGGGCGCCAGCGCGCTGCTGGTGGCCGCGGCGGCCCGCCGGGTCGACCAGGGGCACGGGGTGGCGGTGCTGTGCGACCTGGACGGCGCGGTGCGGACGGTGCTGGCGCTGCTGGCCCGGGCCGACGAGCACGGGCTGCCGTTCCCGGTCCGGTTCGCGGACGCGCCGTTCGTGGAGGGCGCGGTGGCGGCGGTGGCGACCGCGACGGCGGGCGGCGACCTGGCGGCGGTGCTGGACGCGGCCGAGGAGACCGGGCGCCGCTCGAAGCGCTGAGCCGTCCCCGCCGGGCCGTCCCCTGCCGAGCCGTACCTTGCCGAGCCGCTCTTTTTCGGCCAATCCGTCCGGCCCTCCGCTTTTTCGGCCGTTCCGGCCGCGGGTCCGCCGATCGGTCGATGCGCGGGTCCGCCGCGGGGGTCGGCGGGTGGTGGAGCGGGGTGGGTCCAATGGGACGGTTCGGCCCCGATTGAGCGGGTTTTCGGCCCGCCGGGCCGGTGGCCGCCGCTAGAGTCGGGCGCATCGGCCCGGTGGGGGGAGTCCCCGGGCCCGGCGGAGGGGTTGGTGCGTACGGATGCGTGTGGTGATCACCGGTGGAGCCGGTTTCATCGGGGCGAACCTGGCCCGGGAGTTGACGGCCCGTCCGGAGGTCGACGAGGTCCGGGTGGTGGACGACCTGTCGACCGGCAGCAAGGCCAACCTGGCGGGGGTGGACGTCACGCTGTTCGAGGGCACGATCCTCGACCCGGCGCTGCTGGACGCGGCCTTCACCGGCGCGGACGCGGTGGTGCACCTGGCGGCGCTGCCCTCGGTGCCGCGCTCGGTGGCGGCCCCGCTGGCCAGCCACCACGCCAACGCCACCGGCACGCTGGAGGTGCTGGAGGCGGCCCGCCGCGCGGGCGGCCTGTACGTGGCGGCGGCGTCCTCCTCCTCGGTGTACGGCGCCAACCGGGAGCTGCCCAAGCGGGAGTCGATGCGGACGGTGCCGATGAGCCCGTACGCGGTCTCCAAGCTCGCCACCGAGGCCTACCTCGGCGCGTACCACCACTGCTACGGCCTGGGCGTGCTGCCGCTGCGCTTCTTCAACGTGTTCGGCCCGCTGCAGCCCGCCGGGCACGCGTACGCGGCCGTCGTCCCGGCGTTCCTGGACGCGGCGCTGCACGACCGGCCGGTGACGGTGCACGGGGACGGGCTGCAGAGCCGCGACTTCACCTACGTCGGCACGGTCACCCAGGTGATCGCCGAGGCGGTGCTGCGCCGGGTGGTCTCCGCGGACCCGGTCAACCTGGCGTTCGGCACCCGGACTTCGCTGCTGGAGCTGATCGGTCTGCTGGGCGAGGTGCTGGGCGCGCCGGTGGCCGCCGAGCACGTGGCGCCGCGGCCGGGCGACGTCCGGGATTCGCAGGCCGACAACGCGCGGCTGCGCGAACTGTTCCCCGAGGTGCGGCCGGTGCCGCTGGCGGAGGGCCTGCGGCGCACCGCGGAGTGGTTCCGGACGCTCTGAGCCGCGGTCCGCGCGCCGGGGCGCCCCGGCGCGCGGCCGCTACGGCCGGTGCTCCGTCAGTTCGAAGTGCGCGGCGCCGTTTCCGGCCAGCGCGTGCTCGATCCGTTCGTGGGTGCGCCGGTCGAGTTCGGGCAGCGCGTCCGGGGCGAACCAGCCGACCTCCAGCGACTCGTCGTCGTTGACCCGGGCCTCGCCGGAGACCAGGCGGCAGCGGAACACCAGGTCGAGGTACTGCGAGCGGTCGCCGTTCGGGTACTCGATCATCGGGGTGACGCCGACCGAGACCAGCGCCTCCGGGCGGACGGTCACCCCGGTCTCCTCCAGGCACTCGCGGACCACGGCGTCGGCGGGCTGCTCGCCCGGGTCGAGGATGCCGCCGATCACCGCCCAGCGCCCGTCGTCGGCCCGCCGCCCGAGCAGCACCCGCCCGTCGTCGTCCAGGACCACCGCCGACACCCCGGACAGCCACAGCGGCATGGTGCCGACCACGGACCGGAGTTCGGCCAGAAACGCAGGAATTCCCATGCGAGGGAGCCTAGGCGTTCACGAGGTCCGCGAGGTGGACGCCAGGGGGCGGGCCGGGGCGCCGACGACGGTGGTGGCCGGGGGGACGTCGCGGGTGACGACGGCGCCGGCGCCGACGAAGGCAGCGCGGCCGACGGTGCGGCCCTGGAGGACGACGGCGCCGGAGCCGACGGTGGCGTCCTCGGCGAGGTGGACGGCGCCGGAGACGTTGGCGCCCGGGTAGACCGAGACCCGGGCGTCGAGGCGGCTGTCGTGGCCGACGGTGGCGTTGTAGTGGACCTGGCCGTGCGGGCCGATCCGCACGTTGCTGGAGACGTGCGCGCCGCCCATCACCAGGCAGCCGGGGGCGAGTTCGGTCTCCGGGGCGACGATCGCCCGCGGGTGGACCAGGGTGGCGGCCACTCCCCCGGCGGCGTCCAGCAGGGCGGCGAGCCGGGCCCGGACGGCCGGGTCGGCGATGCCGATCAGGTAGGACGTGCCCGGGGCCAGCGCGGCGGGCGGGGCGACGGGCAGCCCGCGCACCATCCCCCCGGCGAGCCGGTCGTCCAGGAACCCGGCGACCTCGACGCCGGCGGCGAGCGCCACGTCCAGCGCCTCCCGGCCGACGCCGCCCGCTCCCGCGATCCACAGCATTGCGCGTTCTCCGTGTTCTTCGTGTGCTCCGACGGCACGTTCTTCGACGGCACGTTCTCCGGCGGTCCGTTCCCCGACGGTCCGTCAGGTCGGACGACGATAGCGGGCACGAGCACGGGGCGGGGCACGGTCCGGCCGTGTCCCGCCCCCGTTGATCGTTCCGGTTCAGCCGCGCCGCAGTTCCTCCTGGACCAGGCGGGGCGCGGTGGCGGTGGCCTGCCGGGGCAGCACGATCCGCTGCTGGCCGGCCGCGGCCGCCTCGGCGGGCACCGGGAAGCCGGGGTTGACGCCGCCGGCGGCGGTGATGCCGGTGGGGTGGAGCAGCATCTTCGCGGTGAGGGCGAGGATGCGCAGGTCGAGCAGCAGGCTGCGGTGCTCGATGTACCAGAGGTCGAGCTCGATCCGTTCCGGCCAGGTGATGGAGTTGCGGCCGCGGACCTGGGCCCAGCCGGTGAGGCCGGGGCGCAGGGCGAGGCGGCCGCGCTGGCGGTCGGAGTAGTGGACGACCTGTTCGGGCAGGGTGGGGCGGGGGCCGATGACCCCCATGTCGCCGCGGACGACGTTCCACAGCTGCGGGAGCTCGTCCAGGCTGGTCCGGCGCAGCAGGGCGCCGAGGCGGGTGATGCGCGGGGCATCGGGTTCGTCCTCGAAGCGCTTGTCGCGCATGGTGCGGAACTTGAGGATGCGGAACTCCTGGCCGTGGCGGCCGGAGCGGGTCTGGCGGAAGATCACCGGTCCGCCCATGGTGGCGCGGATCAGGAGGGCGATCACCAGGCCGAGCGGGACGGCGATGATCCCGGCCAGTGCGGCGACCGCGAGGTCCCCCCCTCGCTTCATTTCTCCCCCAACTGGGTTGGTGCGTTGTGGTGTTGTGGGCGCGCTTCGGGCTGCTCGGCGCGCCTGGCGGTGCGGTGCGGTGGCGGTGTCAGTCGGTGCTCCAGCGCAGTCCGCGGCGGCGGGCGACGGCGGCGTAGGTCTCCAGCGAGACCCGGGCGACCGCGCGCTGGTCGAACCGGTCGAGGGCACGGCGGCGGGCCGCCGCGCCCAGGCGTATCCGGAGCTCCGGCTCGGTGAGGAGCCGGTCGAGGGCGCGGGTCAGGGCGGCGGCGTCGGCCGCCGGGGCGAGCAGCAGGTGTTCGCCGTGGGTGCCGATCTCGCGGCAGCCGCGGATGTCGCTGAGCACCATGGGGAGGCCACTGGCGGCGGCCTCCATGCCGGAGCGGGAGAAGCCCTCCCGGTAGGAGGGGAGGACGAAGACGTCGAGGGCGGCGTACACGGCGGGCATGTCGTCGCGGGCGCCGAGGAATTCGAGGCCGGCCTCGGCGGCGCGCAGTGCGTCGGGCTTGTCGGGGTCGTCGGGGCCGATCCAGACGAAGCGGGCCTTGCCGGCCAGCGCGCGGGCCGCCTCGGCGTACTCGCGGATGCCCTTCTCGGCGACCCGCCGGCCGACCCCGCCGACCAGCAACTCGCCGTCGGCGAGCCCGAGTTCGGTGCGCAGTCGGGCACGCAGGGCGTCCCGCTGCGGGCCGGGGGCGGGGAACCGGTCGAGGTTCACGCCGTTGCCGACCACCCGGGAGCGCTTCGCGGGCACGCCCCAGCGGGCGAGCGTCGCGCGGTCCTCCGCGTTCTGGTACAGCTCGGCGTGCGAGAAGCGGGCGGCGAGAGCCTCGGCGCCGAGCACGGCGAGCCGCTTGGCGAGCGGGTCGTGGGCCTGCGCCCAGAGGCCGTGGCAGGTGTTGACGACGACGGGGACGCCGGCGAGCCGGCCCAGGACGCGGCCGAGCACACCGGTCTTCGGGTTGTGGGTGTGCAGCACGTCGGGCCGGATCTCGCGCAGCGCGGCGAGGAGTTCGCGGGCGGCGGCGAGGTCGGCGCGGGGCTGCCAGGCGCGGGTGAGCGAGGGCAGCGGGCGGTGGCGGACGCCGATCCGCTCGATCCGGTCGAGGTACGGGCCGGGGGCGCTGATGCCGTGGGTCTGCAGGCCGTGCTCGACGTCGACGGTGAGTTCGGTGGCGAGCAGCAGGTGCAGCGACATGTCGACGGTGGTGAGGTGGGCGACCCGCAGCGGGCGGCCGTCCTCGCCGCGCAGGCGCAGCGGGAGCCGGTCGGCCACCTGGTCGGGCACCTGGCCGGACGCTCGGCCGGGCAGTTGGTCGGGCAACTGGTCGGGCAGTTGGTCAGGCACTGGCGCCCACCGCCTTCGCGGTGGCGACGATCCGGGCGTAGGCGCGTTCCGGGATCAGCCGGCCGTACAGCTTGGCACGGAAGAAGTCGATCGGGTCGGTGCGGCGGACCGGGACGCGGTGGAAGCGGACCGGGTCCTGGCCGGGCAGGTTGCGGCCGACCTCGCCGGTGGCGGAGGTGCGGAACCGGGCCCGCAGCGCGGCGTCCATGTGCGGGACGGGGCGGCCCCAGGTGTAGGCGAAGTGCCGGGGGCGGGTGCCGAGGTGCTCCTCGACGTCGTCGCCGCAGGCGTCGAGTTCGGCGGTGCTGAGCAGTTCGGGCCGGGCGTGGGTGCGGGTGTGGTTGGCGACGGTGCACAGCCCGGAGTCGCTCATCTCGCGCAGCTGCTCCCAGCTGAGGCCCTGGGCCGGGGCGCCCTTGGCGGTGGAGCCCTCCCAGCGCATCGGGCCGCCGACCAGGCCGCTGGCCAGGTAGATCGTGAACGGCAGGCCGCGTTCCTTGAGCAGCGGCCAGGCCGTCCCGTAGGTGTCGGCGAAGCCGTCGTCGAAGGTGAGGACGGTGCTGGGGGTGCGCAGGCCGGCTTCGAGGCGGTCGGCGGCGGCGTCGAGGGAGACCACCCGGCCGGGCGGCAGCTCGGCGAGCAGGTCGACCTGGGCGGTGAAGTCGGCGGTGGCGAGGTCGAGTTCGTCGGCGGTGCCGCCGCCGACCCGGTGGTAGATCAGGACGGTGGCGCCCTCGCCGGGCACCCGGCCGGCCGCGCGGGCCAACTGCTGCTTGACCTTGGTCCGAAGGCCGCCGACCGCAACGGCGGTGCTCGCCATGAATCCCCCTCGCGGTGCCCCCGCACCGGAACCTGTGAAACCCCCCGGCCCGCGGCTGCCGCGGGCGATGCGCATCACAGTAGGGGGAAGTGTGCTGCTGCGGCCCGGGAAACGTGAAAGAAGTGCGTAGGTAGGCCGAAAATCAGCCGGTCCGACCGGTCCTGTCCGTTTGGTGGACGTTTTCCGGCCCCCGGGCGGTCGGAACGCGGCCGGGGCGCAGGGGGATCCGAGGGTCAGGAGGGGCCGGGGAGGCTGGGCCCCAGGAGGTTCAGGAGGTGGCGCCGCCGCCCGGGCGGAGCAGCGCCAGGCCGATCCGGGCCAGCAGCAGCACGCCCGCGGCCAGGCAGCCGGCCACCGCCATCACCCAGGCCGGGCCGTCGCTCTGCGGGACCAGCACGGCCACCGCGATGCCCATCGCCACGCAGACCGCGCCGAGCAGGGCCAGCAGCGGCTGGTGCCGGTGCAGGGCGCAGCCGCCGAGGAGCTCGGCGCGGCGGGCGGCGGTGCGGTGACCTCGGGTCTCTGCCATGCCTTCCACGGTAACGCGGTGCGCTCCGGACGGTCCGGACGGCGGTCCGCGGTGTGCTCCGGACGGTCAGGAAGGCGGTTCGGAAGGCGGTTCGGAAGGCGGTTCGCAGGGCGGTCCGCGAGGCGGTTCGGGGGCGCCCTCGAAAACTCGCCGTCCGGCGTACAACCATCCCGGGGCGTCGGTGGTCTCCACTACATTGAGCGATCCAGGAGCCGTCCGACGAGCGGGATTGGGAGTGCCCGCCGCGGGCTAGATCACTCGGGAGCGGAGCCGCCGCGCCCGGGGTCGGAGGCCGGGCTCCGCCTGCCGACGGTACCGCCACGCCGCTTGCCGGCGACCGAGGGGGAACCGTGTCGTACGCCACCACCGCCGCTGCCGTCTGCGCCCCGCCCCAGCCCGTCGTCCCGACCGCCGTCGCCCCCGCCGTCCGCCGTCCCCGGGAGGACCGGGGCAGCTGGCTGCGGTTCAGCCCGGCCCAGCCGCTGTTCCGGGCCCGGGCCGCCCAGCGGCTGGCGGTGCTGGCGTACCACGGCGTGACCGACCCCCGTTCGTTCGGCGCCCAGCTCGACCGGCTGCGCCGGCTCGCCACCCCGGTCTCCGTGCAGGACGTGGAGCGGGCCGTCACCGAGGGCCGGCCGCTGCCGCCGCGCTCGGTGCTGGTGACCTTCGACGACCCGGACCGCACGGTGCTGCGGCACGCCCTGCCCGAGCTGGTGGCCCGCCGCATCCCGGCGGCCGCGTTCGTGATCGCCGAGCTGGTCGGCACCGAGCAGCCGTTCTGGTGGCACGAGGCCGCGTTCCTGGCCCGGCACGGCGGGCGGGCCCGGCTGCTGCCGGCCGGCGGCGACCCGGAGCGGGTGCTGGCGCTGCTCAAGGCGCTGCCCGACCCGGACCGCCGGCGCACCCTGGCCGAGCTCCGGGTGTCGGCGAGCCGGCGCCCCCCGGCGCAGGAGCAGCTGCGCCCGGAGGACCTGCGGGCGCTGCTGGCGGCGGACGTCGCGGTGGGCAACCACACGCTGGGGCACCCGTCGCTGCGTCGCTGCGACGCGGCGACGGTGCACGCGGAGATCGCGGGCGCGCACCGGGTGCTGACCCGCTGGCTGGGCGAGGCGCCGACGGCGTTCGCGTACCCCGACGGCGGGTTCGACGAGCGGGCGGACTCGGTGCTGCGGCAGCTCGGCTACCGGCTGGGCTTCCTCTCCGACCACCGGCTGGGCCCCCGGCTGCCGGCCCACCCGCTGCGGATCAGCCGCCTGCAGGTGGACTCCACGACCTCGACCCGGCGCTTCGACACCATCCTGTCCGGCCTGGAACCGGCGGTGCAGCGGCTGCTGGGGGCACAGGCCTGAGCCCCGACCCGCCGCCCCGGGCACGAGAAGGCGAGCAGGGTGGGGCGGCGGGGTCGGGCGGGGTCGGTGCTCACGGCGGTTCCGGTGGGTCCGGTGGGCGCGGCGGGGGGATGCCGCGCAGCTGGCCGAAGGCGTAGACGCAGCCGGCCGGTGCCAGGGCGGACACCGAGCCGCTGGTGGTGCCGGGGCCGGCGGCCGGGCCGTCGCTCCCACCGATCGCACCCCGCGCCCCCGAAGCCGTCAGCCGTCCCCTGCCCCCGGCCTCGGCGACCGCCCCCGCGCCCCGCCCGCAACCGGGCCGCCCGTTCATGCGAACGGAGCAGGTGGCGGGGCCTGCCTCGGGCCCGGACGGCTGCGGAGCGGCCCCTGCTCCGCGTGTCCGGTCCGCCGGGGCGCCGGGGCCGGAGGAGTAGAGTCGTCGCTCGTGAAGATCGCTCTCGTGGACTCCGGACTCGGACTGCTCGCCGCCGCCGCCGCGATCCGCCGGCTGCGGCCGGACGCGGACCTGGTCGTCTCCTGCGACCCCGACGGGATGCCCTGGGGGCCCCGGACGCCCGAGGACGTGACGGCGCACGCGAGAGCGTGTGCGCAGGCGGCGCTGGCGCACGGGCCGGACGTGCTGGTGCTGGCGTGCAACACGGCGTCGGTGCACGCGCTGGCGCACCTGCGGGCGGAGTTCGAGCCGGGCCTGCCGGTGATCGGGACGGTGCCCGCGATCAAGCCCGCGGCGGCGGCCGGCGGGGTGGTGGCGATCTGGGCCACCCCCGGCACCACCGGGAGCGCCTACCAGCGGGGCCTGATCGCCGAGTTCGGCGGCGCCGCCGAGGTGCACGAGGTGGCCTGCCCCGGGCTGGCGGAGGCGGTGGAGTACGCGGACGAGGCGGCGATCGCCGACGCGATCGCCTCGGCCGCCGCCCGGACGCCCGCGCACACCACCGACGTCGTGCTCGGCTGCACCCACTACGAACTGGTCGACGGGCAGATCGCCTCGGCGCTCGCCGCCCCCGCCCGGCTGCACGGCTCGGCGGACGCGGTCGCCGCGCAGGCGCTGCGCCGCCTCGGCCCCGGCCCGGCGGGCGACGGGACGCTGACCGTCCTGCACTCCGGGCGCCCCGCGTCGCTCCAGGTCGCGGCGCTGCGCTACCCGCAGGGCGAGGTGCTGACGGGCATCCGGGTCTGAGCGGTCCGGGCCCGCGGCTTCGCGGTCGCGCCTCTCGGGCGGCGGCCGCCCGCTGGGGCACACTGCCCGGGTGACGGTGCTCTGGTGGGTGTCGGTGGTGTCGCTGCTGGTGTGGGTCTGGCTGGTGGCGTGCCACGGCGGGTTCTGGCGGACGGACCAGCGGCTGCCGGCCGCGCCGGCGTCCGGGCCCGCGCGCTGGCCCGCGGTGGTGGTGCTGGTCCCGGCCCGGGACGAGGCGGACGTGCTGCCGGTGTCGCTGCCGAGCGTGCTCGCCCAGGAGTACCCCGGCCCGGCCCGGGTGGTGCTGGTCGACGACCACAGCACCGACGGCACCGGCGACCTGGCCCGCGCGCTGGCCGACCGCACCGGCGGCCTGCCGCTGACCGTCAGCACTCCCCCGCCGCTGCCCCCGGGCTGGACGGGCAAGCTCTGGGCGCTGCGCCACGGCGTCGAGCGGGCCGGGGACGCCGAGTGGCTGCTGCTCACGGACGCCGACATCGCGCACCGTCCCGGTTCGCTGCGGGCGCTGGTCGCGGCCGGGGAGGCGAACGGCCTGGACCTGGTCTCGCAGATGGCCCGGCTGCGGGTGGCGAGCCGCTGGGAGCGGCTGATCGTCCCCGCGTTCGTGTACTTCTTCGCCCAGCTGTACCCCTTCCGCCGGTCGAACCGGCCCGGTGCGCGGACGGCCGCGGCGGCGGGCGGCTGCTCGCTGGTGCGGCGGGACGCGCTGGAGCGGGCGGGCGGCGTCGCGGCGATCCGCGGCGCGGTGATCGACGACGTCTCGCTGGCCCGGGCCGTCAAGCGCACCGGCGGCCGCACCTGGCTCGGCCTGGCCGATCTGGTCGACTCCGTCCGCCCCTACCCCGGCCTCGGCCCGCTGTGGCGGATGGTCTCGCGCAGCGCGTACGCCCAACTCCGGTACTCGCCGCTGCTGTTGATCGGCACGGTGGTGGGTCTCGCGCTGGTCTACCTGGCCCCGCCGCTGACCGCCCTGGCCGGGCTGGCGGGCGGCGCCCGGTGGACGGCGGCCGCCGGCCTGACCGCCTGGGCCCTGATGGCGGGCAGCTACGTCCCGATGCTCCGCTACTACGGGGTCCGGCCCGCCGCCGCCCCGCTGCTGCCGTTCACCGCGCTGCTGTACCTGCTGATGACGGTCGACTCCGCCCTCCAGCACTGGCGCGGCCGGGGCGCGGCCTGGAAGGGCCGGACGTACCCGCAGCCGCAGCGCGCCGAATAGCCGCCCGCCCGGGCGGAACCTGCGACGGCCGGCGGCCCGACCGGGGCCCCTGGCATGGCGGTCCCGCCCGGCGGGCACGATGGGACGATGGAACGACACGAGATCTCCCGGATCGCGCACCGCGACCACCCGATCGCCGCTCCGCTGTCCGACGAGTCGGTGGGGTGGCTGCTGGAGCGGCTGCTGCGCGGGCGAGCCGGTGGGCGGCTGCTGGACCTCGGGTGCGGCGAAGCGGCTTGGCCGGTACGGGCGTTGGCCGCGCACCCGGAGTTGCGGGCGGTGGGGGTGGACACCGATGCCGCCGGGCTGGAGACCGGGCGGCGCACCGCCGAGCGGGCCGGGGTGGCCCGGCGGTTGGGGCTGCACCACGCCGACGTCCGGGAGTTCGCCCCGGCCGAGCCCTTCGACGCGGTGCTGAGCGTCGGTGCGACGTACGCGTTCGGCGGTCTCGCCGCGACCCTGGCCGCCGCCCGGCCGCTGCTCGCGCCCGGCGGCGCGGTACTGCTCGGCGAGTCCTACTGGGAGGGCGAACCCACGCCGCTGGCACGGGAGTTGTTCGGCGACGAGCTGCTCGACCTGCCGGGCACGGTCGACGCCGTCCGGGCCGCCGGCTGGGAGCCCGTCGCGGGCCACACCTCCACCCGGGCGGAACTCGACGCCTACGAGTGGGCCTGGACGGGGTCGCTCACCGACTGGGCGCTCGACCGGCCTCCGGGCCCGGACCGCGAGCAGGCGCTGCGGACCGCCGACGCGCACCGGCGGGAATGGCTGAACGGCTACCGGTCCGCCTTCGGGTTCGTCACACTCGTGCTGCGCCCGGGCGGCTGATCGGCCCGGCAGCCTCCCGAGGGGAATCGTCCATGGGCTTCCACGGCCACCTGCTCGCCTTCCGCACCGACGAAACCGGCAGCACCGACCGCCCCGCACTGCCCGAACTCCCGCACCCCGACGAGGCGTTGGCCCTTCCGGACGGCTGGTGGCTGCTGACCACCCGGATCGCCGCCCTGCCCGAGGAGCTGGCCGCCCGGCTCGCGGAGCGGACCGGCGCGCCCGCCCTGGTGGTGCAGGTCCACCACGACGACCGGTCGGTGGTCCGGGGCTGCGTCCCCGGCGGCGGGGCGTGGTCGTTCGAGCACAACGTCCGCCTGGTGGTGGAGCACGAGGTGCGGGAGCGGTTCGGCTGCGAGCGGGACGACGAGGGCCTGAGCGACGCGGAGTGGCAGGAGTGCGTCGACGAGGTCACCGCCGCCTGGACGGCCGACCGCGCCGAGGCCCGCCACCACGCCCTCGCCTGGGCCACCGCCACCGGCCGCCCCTTCGCCCCCGACCACCTCGAACTCGCCCTCGAATCCGACGAGTTGTCCGCCGAACAGGCCGCCCGCACCCTCCTCCACGCCCTCGGCGTGCCCACCGCCGACGGCATGGAGGGGTGACGGGGCGTCAGCGGCCGAGGAGGCGGCGGGCGGTGGGCTTGACGAACTCGTAGCGGGACATCTGTTCGAGGTCGCGGAGCCAGGCGGTGCGGCCCGAGGGGCGGCGGAGGAGTTCGCGGTAGATCTCCTCGAAGGCGGTGGAGACGTGGTCGAGGGAGAACCGGCCGACCACCCAGTCGCGGCCCCAGCGGCCGAGTTCGGTGCGGCGGGCCGGGTCGTCGGCGAGGGCGCGGATCTGAGCGGCCAGCGCCTTGGCGTCGGCGGGGTGGTCGCCGTGGCCGTACATGCAGCGGGAGGCGTGCGGTTCGACCAGCGGGCCGGGTTCGTGGATCGCGGTGTAGCCGCTCGCGCCGTGCACGATCACGGGCTTGCCGAAGGCGAGGCCGCGCAGCGCGGAGCCGCCCATGCCGAGGACCAGGTCGGCGGCCTGGTAGGCGGGGCGGGGGTCGGCGCGCTGGCCGGTGAGGACGATCGCCTCGCGGCCGAGCTCCTCGTTGCAGCGGGCGGCCTCGGCGCGCAGCCGCTCCTCGCTGGGGCCGCCGCCGACCACGGCGAGGACCAGGTTCGGGTCGTCGAGCAGGCGGACGGCGTTGATGGTGCGGGAGACGCCCGCGTCCTTCTCCAGGCCGGAGACCAGGCGGGTGACGATGCAGAGCAGCAACTGGTCGGGGGCGGCGCCGACTTCGGCGCGGAACTCGGCACCGGAGACCGCGCCCGGCGCGTCCGCCCCGGTGTCGACCGGGGGCTCGATCAGCCGCAGGTCGCGGTGGCCGAAGGCCCGGCCGTCCGGCATCAGGGCACCCAGGCCGAGGACCAGCGGCTGGTGGCGAGGCATGCCGCGGAGCATCCGGATGCCGTAGAAGGTGGTGACGATCGGAAGGCGGCCCTGCCGGCCGGGCCCGAAGTAGGCGTTGCGGGCGGCCCGGACCTCCCAGGCGTGGATCAGCTGGGAGCCGTGCTCGGCGGCGAGCCGGTCGAGCCGGGCCCGGACCACGGCGTGCGGGGTGTCCGGGTCGCCCGCCACCACCAGGTCGAGGTCGTGCGCGGCGGCGAGTTCGACCAGCGGGGCGGGGCCGTCCACGCCCTGCGCGAAGAGCACCGGCTCGTGGCCCCGGTCGCGCAGGGTGCGGGCGATGTCGACGGCGTTGAGCTGGGCGCCGCCGAGGGCCAGGTTGTTGAGGTGGACCAGGACCCGGACGGAACGCATGCTCAGTCCTCCCACTGGTGCGGCACGAAGACGGGCGCGGCCATCACGACGGCGCGCGGCGGGGTGTCGAGCATCGGGCCGAACACGTCGAACTGCCCGGCCGAGTGCCAGCTCATCAGCGTGCCGCCGTCCGTCTTGCCGATCGAGTAGACGCCCGTCCACAGGGTGTAGCGGCCGCGCGGCAGCGGCAGCCGGGGGATGACGCAGGCGACCTTGTGGTCGCCGCCGGTCATCCGGATCTCGTGGCTGATCTGGAAGATCGGGCTGGAGGTGCCCTCGCTGACGCCCAGGTGCAGGGTGGCGTCGCCGCGGTAGTCGCCGCCGAGGGTCAGTTCGACGGTGACCGGCTCGTCGGTGTGCAGGGTGGCGGCGTCCTCGTCCTCGCCGCGCACCTCGTACTTGAGCAGTTGGAGCGGTTCGCCGACCCGGGCGGACGCCTCGGACTGGGCCTCGATGGAGTCCCGGTAGCCGGCCAGCGCGTCCTTGATGCCGGCGTCGACCCGGACGGTGCCCTGCTCCAGCCAGACGCCGCGCCGGCAGATCGACTGCACGGCGGGCAGGTCGTGCGAGACGAAGACGATGGTGGTGCCCTGCTCGGCGACCTCGCGCATCCGGTCCAGGCAGCGCTGCTGGAAGACCGCGTCACCGACCGCCAGCACCTCGTCGACCAGCAGGACGTGCGGCTCCAGGTAGGCGGCGACCGCGAAGCCCAGGCGCATCTGCATGCCGGAGGAGTAGAACTTGACCTGCCGGTCGATCGCGCCGCCGAGCCGGGCGAACTCAACGATGTCGTCGAAGCGCCCGGCGACCTCGCGGCGCTTGAGGCCGAGCAGCGCGCCGAACAGGTAGATGTTCTCCCGGCCGGTCAGGTCGGGGTGGATGCCGGCCCGGATCTCGATCAGCGCGCCGATCCGGCCGCGCACGTCGATGACGCCCGCGTACGGGTACATCACCCGGGTCAGCATCTTCAACAGGGTCGATTTCCCCGACCCGTTGGAGCCGATCAGGCCGACCGACTCGCCGGGCTCGATGTGCAGGTTGATGTCGCGCAGCGCCCAGCGCCAGTCCTCGCCGCGGTCGCCGCGCAGGCGGCGGGCGACCTGGTCGACCCGGTCGCGCAGCAGCATCCGCTGCTGGTCGGCGCGGAACCGCTTCCAGACCTGCTCGGTGCGGATGGTGCCCAGAGGGTAGTCACGCGACATCGGCGATCCCCGTTTCCAGCTTCTTGAAGACCAGGTACCCGCCGACCAGGAAGACCAGCGAGCTGGCCGCGGCGATCAGCGTCATCCGGGCGTCCGGAGCCTCGCCGTACAGCAGCGCCTTGCGGTAGCCCTCGATGACGGCGCCGAGCGGGTTGACGCCGACGTAGATCTCCTGCAGGCGGTGCGGGATCTTGGCCAGCGGGTAGGCGACGGGGGTGGCGAAGACGCCCATCTGGGTGATGATCGGCAGCAGGTGGCGGACGTCGCGCAGGTAGACCACGGCGACCGAGAGGATCAGCGCGATGCCGTAGGTGAAGGCGAACTGGATGGCCAGCAGCGGCACCGCCCACAGGAAGGTGGCGGCGGGGGCCGTCCAGAAGACCAGGAACATCAGGCCGAGCACGCCGACGCCGATCACCATGTCGACGGTGGCGACCAGCATGGTCGCCAGCGGGAACACCTCGCGCGGGCAGTAGACCTTGTTCAGCAGGCTCAGGTTGTTGGCCAGGCTGAGCGCGCCCTGGTTCATCGTGTTGGAGAAGAACTGCCAGACGATCAGGCCGAGGTAGGCGAACAGCGTGTACGGGACGGCGCCGGTCTCGATCTTGACGGCCCGGTGGAAGACCAGGGTGAAGATGGCGCACAGCGCCAGCGGGGTGAGCACCGCCCAGGCGAAGCCGAGCACCGCCTGCTTGTACCGGGCGCGCAGGTCGCGCTCGGCCAGCGCCCGGACCAACTCCCGGGCGGCCCACAGCTCGCGGGCCACCTGGAGCGGGCGCAGGCGCCGTTTGAAGACGAGTTCGGGCGGCGGCCCGGCCGGGACCGGGGCGCCCGGCGGGGCGGTCGTGCTCCCGCGCTCGTCGATGACCTGTGCGCGCTGTCCCCCCACGGACTCCTGCCCTCTCCGGGGGCTGTGGTCTCCCCCGGTGCCTGTGCCGTCCGCCTGTGCCGTCCGGCCATGCCGTCTGCCGACCGGACCGGACAGGTCACGGCCGGGGCCGGCCGATCCCCCCGGCCGGTCGCCGCCGCTGCCCGGGCGGCCCGGCGACCACAATGACACAGAGTGTGCGGGGCGCGGGCGGGTTCGGTGAAGATTGCGCCAGCTCAGGCCGGGGGAAGGGGAGTTGGAAACGGTTACCGGCCGAACGGCACCGGCGGGGCGGGGGTGCGCGGCGGACGGACCGTCAGGAGCGCGCGGGGCGGGACGCTCAGCCGGCCGGCTGCTCGGCCACCAGCCGGTCGAGCTCGGCGGGCATGTTGTCGACGCCGCCGGACCGGGTCGGCGAGGTGCGGCCCGCCCCGTCCACGATCACCGTGGGCAGCTCGGTGACCTTGTTCGCGACGAACACCCGGGGCGCGTCCTCGACCAGCCGGTCGACCTCGGCGGAGCGGTACGCGGCCCGGAACCGGGCGGCGTCGATGCCGTGCGCGGACGCCCAGTCGACGGCGCTGTTCTCGGTGGTGAGGTCGGCGTGCTGCTCGCGGATCGAGCGGAACACGGTGGCCTGCAGCCGGTCGACCTGGCCGAGCCGCTCCAGGGTGTAGTACAGCCGGGCGTGCGCGCGCTGCGCGGCCTCGTCCGGGCTGCCGGTCCAGATCGCCGGGACCCGGCGCAGCGTGACGTCGTCCCGGTGGCGGCCGGCCCAGCTCTCCAGCGGCTGTTCCAGCTGCGCCGAGTGGTAGCAGTCGTACCAGAAGAACTCGACCGCCTCGTGCAGGCGTTCGGCCTTGTGGCCGGCACCGAGCGGCCCGGCCGGGGCGATCGTGGCGCCGGGCGCGGGCGCGGCCGGGTCGACGGGCCGCAGCGGGCGCAGCGCCGCCACCGGCGGGTGCTGCTGGGTGGGCGCGGTCGGCTGCTGCCCGGTCGGCTGCCGACCGGACGTCAGGAACTGCGGGCCGGGCGACCCGGCGGGGAGGGCGGACGCGGCCTGGGCGGCGACGGCCGGGGCGGCGAGCAGGCCGCCGGCGACGGCGAACAGGACAGTGGTGCGGAGCAGCGGATTCACCAGGGCAGCCTGGCAGGCGGCCCTGCGGCGTTCCACGCGACCGGGCCACGGGCGGCGGAATTCGCCGGAACGGAGCAGCAGCGGGACGACCCGATTCGGACGGGCGTTCGGCGGCTCGCTCCCCGTTCCGGCCCGGGCCGGAACGGCGGGTGAACTCCGTTCAGGGCAGGGTCGGTTCGGGCGTCGACGGGCCGGCGGGGGTGACGCCGCGGACCTCGACGTGGGCGAGCTCGACGCCCCAGTCGGCCGCGGCGGGGCGGACCTCGCGCAGCAGGGCGTGCCGCAACTCCGCGCGCGAGGTGGTGAGTTCGGCGTAGTCGCGCTGCTCGGCCGCGGTGCGCAGCGTCACCAGGCCGAGCTGGCAGACCGCCAGGTGGTAGTTGCGGACGCCGAGCAGGGCCGCCGACGGGTCGATGACGCGGTAGGTCAGCGCGGCCTCGATCCGGACCTGCCGGCCGTCCCGGGTCGGGCCCTGGAAGGGCAGCTCGACGGTCCGGTCGGACATGTCGACGCGGACGATCCGGTCGACGCACGGGACCACCACCGTCCAGCCGGGCTGCCTGGTCCGGTCGAGCGCCTTGCCGAGCCGGAACACCACGCCGCGTTCCTGCCGGCCGACCTTCCGCACCCCGCTCTGCGCGATCAGCAGCACCACCAGCACCGCCACGATCCACCCGGCCATCGGCCCCCCGTTTCCCACACGCCGTCAGGTGTCCAGTATCGCCGGGCGCCACCGTCCCGCCAGGGGGCGTCGGCCTGCGGGCCTCAGCGGGCGGCGACCTCGCGCAGCAGGTCCTGCCAGCCAGTGGTGACCACGTCGAGGTCGAAGCGGGCCCGGGCGTGGGCCCGGGCGGCGGCGCCGTGCGCGGCGCGGGCGGCGGGGTCGTCCAGCAGGGTGCGCAGCGCGGCGGCGAGGGCGGCGGGGTCGCCGGGCGGAACGAGCAGGCCGGTCTCGCCGGGGCGGACCACGTCGGAGACCCAGCCGACGTCGGTGGCGACGGCGGGCAGCCCGGCCAGCGCGGCCTCGATCAGCACGCCGGGGACGCCCTCGGAGTCGGAGGTGAGCAGCAGCAGGTCGGCGGCCCGGTAGAGCGGGGCGGGGTCGGCGAGCGGGCCGAGCAGGTGGACGCCCGGGCCGGGGGCGAGGCCGGCCCGCAGCGGGCCCTCGCCGGCCAGTGCGAGGTGCGTCCCGGCGGGGAGGGCGGCGTGCGCGGCCAGCGCCAGGTCGGGGCGCTTCTCGGGGCTGAGCGCGCCGACCCAGGCGATCAGCGGGCCGTCGGCGGGCAGGCCGAGGGCGGCCCGGGCGGCGGCCCGTTCGGCGGGGTCGGCGGCGGGCCGGAAGCGGTCGGCGGGGCGGGCGTTGGGGAGGGTGCGCAGGCGGCGGGCGGGGAGCCGGAAGCGCTCCCGGAGCACCTCGGCGGCGTGCGGGGAGATCGCGGCGACGACGGCGGCGCGGTGCAGCAGGGCGCCGACCCGCAGGCGGCGGGCGGGGCTCGCGGTCCAGTGCCGGGGGTCGCCGATGTTGACGTAGACGAAGGGGGTGCGGGCGGCGAACAGCGCGAGCGCGCAGGCCTGCAGGGTGGAGGAGCCGTGCGCGACCACCACGTCGGCGCGGGCGGCGGCCCGGCGCAGCGCGCGCAGGGTGGCGGGGTGGTGCCGGGACGGGCCGAGCACGGGGGTCGGGTCGGCGGGGTCGGCGTCGCGGTGCGGGTGCAGCGCGGTGAGCTCGGACGGCCCGCCGCGGCGCAGGAGTTCGGCGTGCAGGTCGCGGGCGAGGCGCTGGGCGCCGCGCGCCCGGGGGTCGGTGATCACGTGCAGTACGCGCGGCTCGGCCATGGGCCCGACCCTACCGAGCGGCGGGCGGCGCGGGCGGCGGTTCGGGGAAGCCCGCGGGGGCCGGGGCGGAGCCGGTCCGGCCGGGGCGGCGGGCGGTCGGGTTTCCTCCGGTTTCGCGGACGCGGGGGTGCCGGTGCTGGGATGCTGAGCGGCGGCCGGGGGGTGGCCCGGGCGAGGGGGTGTGGCGCGGTGCGCGTGGTGTACGTGATCGACAGTGTCAGCCGGGTGGGCGGCGCGGAGCAGGGCCTGGTGGCGATGGCTCCGCTGCTGGTGCGCTCGGGCGTGGAGCTGCACGTGGCGTTCCTGAAGGAGTCGCCGGGCGGGTTCCAGGAGGAGCTGCGGGCGGCGGGCGCGGGCGTGCTGCCGGTGCTGCGGGGCTCGCGCTCGGCCCGGGTGGCCGGGCTGCGGGACGAATTCCGGCGGCTGCGGCCGGAGTTGGTGCACACCACGCTGTACGAGTCGGACGTGCTGGGGCGGGCGGCGGCGCTGTCCGTCCGGGTGCCGGTGGTGTCGAGCCTGGTGAACGCGGCGTACGGGCCGGAGCACCTGCACGCGCGCGGGCTGCACCCGTGGAAGGTGCGGGCGGCGCAGGGCGTGGACGCGCTGACCGCGCAGGGGGTGCGGCGCTTCCACGCGCTGACCGAGCACGTGGCGGACGTGATGGCGGCCCGGCTGCGGGTGCCGCGGCGGCGGATCGACGTGGTGCCGCGCGGCCGGGACGTGGAGCTGCTGGGGTCGGTGACGCCGGAGCGGCGGGCGGCGGTGCGCGGGCGGCTGGGGCTGGCGGAGGACGTCCCGGTGGTGCTGGCGGCGGCCCGGCAGCAGTACCAGAAGGGCCTGGACGTGCTGGTGTCGGCGTGGCCGCGGGTGCGGGCGGCGCGGCCGGACGCGGTGCTGCTGCTGGCGGGCAGCCGGGGCGCGGAGACGGCCCGGCTGGAGGAGTTGGCGGGCCGGACCTCGGGCGTGCGCTTCCTGGGGCCGCGCGACGACGTGTTCGACCTGATGGCGGCGGCGGAGGTGTTCGCGGTGCCCTCGCGCTGGGAGGGGCTGGGGAGCGCGGCGATGGAGGCGATGGGCGTGGGGGTGCCGCTGGTGTGCGCGGACGTGCCCGCGCTGCGCGAGACCGCCGGGTCGGAGGAGTGCGCGCTGCTGGTGCCGCCGGAGCGGCCGGAGGAGCTGGCGGCGGCGCTGCTGCGGGCGCTGGACGGGCGCGGGGAGGCGCTGGTGCGGGCGAAGGCGGCCCGGGCGCGGTTCCTGGGCCGGTTCACGCTGCCGCAGGTGTCGGCGCGGATGGTGGAGTTCTACGAGCGCGCGCTCGCCTGAGCGGGTCCGGGTCCGCCACCGGTCCGGCCCGGCCGACCCGTCCGGGCAGGGGCGCTTCAGGTGCGCACCGGCGCCGACCTTTTGATGACGATTCGTCAGATTGTGTACGCGCGTCCGGAATCCGTCCACAGCTTGGTCCCAGAATCGCCAAAGTGCTTGCGCCGCAGGTCCGGGGCCGGAAGCATCGGGCACGGGGGCAGGTCGACGGGGGCACGGGGGATTTCGCGGGTCCGGGGACGCCGGGCCGGGCCGTACCGATGCGCGCCGCCCGCGGGGGCGGGGTCGGCCGGGGCGTGCGCGTGTGTGCACCGAGACGAGGCGAGGGGAACCAACCGATGGAACCGGCAAATCTGTTCACCGTTCTGCGGCGGTACTGGCGGCTCCTGGCGGGCTGCACGGTCGCCGCCCTGATCGTGGGGTTCCTGCTGACTCCGGCCGGTGACGCGGTCGACAACGGCAAGTGGCAGTGCAAGGTGGCGATCACGCCGGTCGCGGGCGCGGCCGACACCGTCCGGGCCGACCAGGTGCTGTCGTACGCGCAGGGCTCCGCGGTGACCACCGCGGCCGCGCAGAAGCTGGGCTTCAAGGACGTGGCGGGCCTGTCCGCGCGCCGGACGGTGACCGCGGCCTCCACCCAGATGCTGCTGTTCACCACCACCGGGCCGACCCAGCAGGAGTGCGCGAACCTCGCGGCGGCGCTCTCCGAGGCGACCATCACCGGCTACAGCCAGGAGTCCCGGAAGAGCGCCGACGAGTCGATCAAGCGCCTGCAGGCCCAGGCGGACTCGCAGCAGCAGCAGTTGGACGACCTGCAGAAGTCCTTCAACAAGGGCAACGCGGGCGAGCAGGCCCGGCTGCAGCCGCAGCTGTCGACCGCCACCGCCGCGCTCACCAAGACCCTCGGCCTGATCGCCGACCTGCGCAGCTACAGCCAGACCGACGCGATCCAGCAGTGGGGCTCGATCGACACCAAGGAGCTCGGCGGCAACCTGCTGACCTCGCCGACCCGCAGCGTCCGGCTGACCCTCGCGGTGGTGCTCGGCCTGGCGCTGGGCGTGGTCGCCGCGCTGATGCTGTCCCGGATGGACACCCGGCTGCGCAGCCGGGACGGCGCCGAGGAGGCGTTCAACCTGCCGGTGATCGGCGAGATCCCCCGGCTGTCGCGCCGCCTGCGCCGGCTGCGCGAGCCGCTGGTGACCTCCCGCCCGGAGGACCCGGTCACCGAGGCGTACCGCTCGCTGCGCTCCACCCTGCTGCTGACCGGCCCGGAGGCGCTGTCGGCGCAGCTCGGCCAGGGCGGGGCGGCCCAGGAGGAGCGCCGGGTGCGGCGCGGCACCGAGCCGGCGCCGGTGGTGCTGGTGATGTCGGGGCGCTCCGGCGACGGCCGGACGACCACGGTGGCGAACCTGGCGGCGACGCTCGCCGAGACGGGCCGTCAGGTGCTGGTGCTGGACTGCGACTTCCGCCAGCCGGAGCTGCACGAGCAGTTCGCGGTGAGCGAGGGCCCGGGCATGGCGGAGCTGCTGTCCGCGGAGCAGCTGACCGACCCGGTGGACCTGATCCGGCGCACCAACGTGCCCGGCGTGGCGATGATCACCGGCGGCAACGCCAACGCCTACCCGGCGGCGCTGGTGCTGCGGGCCGGCGAGGTGCTGCGGCTGGCCCGGCGGCACGCGGACGTGGTGCTGATCGACTCCTCGCCGCTGCTGAACGCCAACGACGCCTACGACCTGGTGCAGCACGCGGACGCGGTGCTGGTGACGGTGATGGCGGGCAACCTGCGCCCGGAGGAGGCCGACCGGGTCTCCGAGCTGCTGTCGCGCACCGGCGTGCCGGTGGCGGGCGTGGCGCTGCTGGGCGCCGAGGTCGCCACCGGGCGGCGCAAGCGCGGCCTGGAGCTGGGCAGGCTGGCCGGCAAGGTGCCGCTGGTGCCGACGGCGCCGCGCGCCACCGAGAGCGTGCCGCGGCCCGAGCAGCGCCGGCCCGAGCCGGTCCGCACCGAGCCCGTCCGCACCGAGGCCGTCCGCACCGAGCCGGCCCGGGGCGAGGCGCAGCGCGAGCCGCAGCGCTCCGGCCCGCAGCACGGCAGCCCCCAGCACGGGAGCCCCCAGCAGAGCGGCCCGCAGCACGGCGGCGCCCAGCACGGCAGCCGGGCCGAGCAGCGCCGCGCGGGCGGCGAGCACCAGCGCCCGGCGGGGGCGCGCCGGGGCGAGCCGGTGTACGGCGAGAGCGAGGGCGGCGACCGCCGCTCCACCCCGAGCTGGGGGCGCCGGTCGGCCGAACTGCCGCCGGAGGAGGGGCCGGTGGAGACCACCCTGCAGCTGCGCCTGGGCGAGGAGCGGTGACCGGCCGGGCCAAGGTGCTCTGGCTGGCGAAGGGCCTGGGCCGCGGCGGCGCCGAGCAACTGCTGGTCAACTGCGTGCGCCACGCGGACCGTTCGCGCTACGACATCGAGGTGGCGTACGTGCTGCCGCACAAGGACGCGCTGGTGCCGGCCCTGGAGGCGGCGGGCGTGCCGGTGCACTGCCTGGGCGGCCCGCCGGGGCGGCGCTGGCCGCTGCGGCTGCGGGCGCTGCTGGCGGAGCGCCGCTACGACCTGGTGCACACCCACATGCCGGTGCCCGCGGTCGCGGCCCGGCTGCTGTCCGGCGGCCGGGGCGGGCCGCGGCTGGTGCACACCGAGCACAACCTGTGGGAGCGCTACCGGCGGCCCACCCGGTGGGCGAACGCGCTGACGTACGGGCGCAACGCGGCCGTCGTGGCGGTGTCCCGGGCGGTCGCGGACGGCATCGGGCGGCGGCGCCCCGACCCCGACTGGCTGACAGTGGTGCACCACGGGCCCGACCTGGGCGGCGCCCCGTCCGGCCCGGCGGCCCGGCGGGCGGCCCGGGCGGAGCTGGGCCTGCCGCCCGACGCGCTGGTGGTCGGCACGGTCGGCAACCTGACGCCGAAGAAGGACCAGGCCGGGCTGCTGGCCGCGTTCGAACTGCTGCGCCGGGCGCACCCGGCGGCCCGGCTGGTGGTGGTCGGCACCGGCCCGCTGGAGGCCGAGCTGAAGGCCCGGGCCGGGCGGGGCGTGCTGTTCACCGGCTCCCGGGGCGACGTGCCGGCGCTGCTGCCGGGCTGGGACGTGTTCTGCCTGAGCTCCCGTCAGGAGGGCCTGCCGGTGGCGCTGATGGAGGCGATGACCACCGGCCTGCCCGCGGTCGTGACCCGGGTCGGCGGCATGCCGGAGGTGCTGGACGACGGCGTCGAGGGCCGGCTGGTGCCGCCCGGCGACCCGGCGGCGCTGGCCGCCGCGCTGGGCGGGCTGGCCGCCGACCCGGGGCTGCGCGAGCGGATGGGCGCGGCCGCCCGGGAGCGGTCGAAGTCCTTCGACGTGGCGGGGGCGCAGCGGGCGATCGAGCGGGTCTACGCACGGGTGCTGGCGAACCGAGGTACGGGGCGGAGTCCGGAGGGGACGAGCACGACGTGGGTGGCGAACTGACGTACCGCCGGCCGGAGCCGGCGGACGTGCCGGCGGTGCTGGAGCTGTTGACGGCCTCGCTGGCGGGCGGCCCGACCGGGCGGCGCAGCGCGGAGTTCTTCGACTGGAAGCACCGGGCGAACCCGTTCGGGGCGAGCCCGGGCCTGCTCGCGGTGGCCGCGGACGGGCGGATCGCGGGGGTGCGGCTGTTCCTGCGCTGGTCCTGGCGCGGCCGGGACGGGCGCGAGGTGCGGGCGGTGCGGCCGGTGGACACCGCGACGCACCCGGACTTCCAGGGGCGCGGGATCTTCCGCCGCCTCACCACGGACCTGCTCGAACAGGTCGCCGACGACACCGAGCTGGTGTTCAACACGCCGAACGGCAACAGCCTGCCGGGCTACCTGCGGATGGGCTGGCGGGAGCTGGGCCGGGTGCCGGTGGCGCTGCGGGTGGCCCGGCCGCTGTCCTTCGCCCGGGGCGCCCGGGCGGCGCTGGCCCGGCGGCCCGGCCCGGCGGGGCCGCCGCGCTGCGAACTGCCGTCGGCGGCCGACTGGTTCGCCGCCCCCGACCCGCGCCTGGCCGAGCTGCTGGCCGAGCGGGAGCGGGCGGACGCCGCCGACCCGCGGCTGCGGACCGTCCGCACCGCCGGGTACCTGGCCTGGCGGTACGGGGCGGCGCCGGGCCTGGACTACCGGGTGGCGACGGTCGAGCGCGGCGGTGAGCTGGTCGGGCTGGCGTTCGGCCGGCCCCGGCGGCGCGGCCCGCTGGCCGAGTTCACGCTGGCCGAGCTGATCGTCCGCCCGGGCGACCGGGCCGCCGCCGCGCAGCTGCTGCGCACCGCGGCCGCCGCGGGCTGCGACCACGCCGCGACCCACCTGGCGCCGGGCACCGAGGCCGCCGCGGCGGGCCTGCGGGCGGGCTGCGTGACGGCGCCGCGCACCGGCATGGTGCTGGCCGCCCGCACCCCCACCGGGCCGCTGCCGGCCGGGCGGACGCTCGGCGACTGGCGGTTCAGCCTCGGCGACCTGGAGGTCTTCTGATGGCGGCCGTGCTCGCCGCCCGCTCCCCCGCCCGCGGCTCCCGCACCCTGGCGGTGCGGGCCCGCGCGGCGGCCCGGCGCACCCGGCCGACCTGGGTGGCTGGGGCGGTGGTGGTCGGCTACGTGACGGTGTTCGTGCTGGCGATGGTGCACAGCAGCTACGACACCTGGGGGGCGCTGCTGGTGGCGCCCGCGCTGATGGCGATCGGCACGCCGATCCTGGCCCGGGTCGCCGCGGGCAACCCGGAGCCGGCGGTGTTCCGGCTGCTGCTGGTGGCGATGGCGGCGAAGCTGGCCTGCGCCTTCCCGCGCTACCTGATGGCCTTCGTGCTGTACGGCGGCGCGGCGGACGCGAAGATGTACCACACCAGGGGCGCGGACCTGGCCCGCTACCTGGACACCGCGGACCTCTCCACCGGCCTGCACTACGACCTGGGCATGAAGGTCGCCGGCACCGGCTTCGTCATCATCGTCACCGGCGTGGTCTACGCGATCACCGGGCCGACCCTGGTCGGCGGCTTCCTGGTGTTCTCCTGGATGGGCTTCTGGGGGCTGCTGCTGTTCTGGCGGGCCCTGCAGATCGCCTACCCGGAGGCGGACTCCCGGCGGTACGCGAAACTCGTCTTCTTCCTGCCCTCGCTGCTGTTCTGGCCGTCCAGCATCGGCAAGGACGCCTGGATGATGTTCTGCCTGGGCCTGACCACGTACGGGGTGGCCCGGCTGCTGGAGCGCCGGTTCGGCGCGTTCGTCTGCATCGCGCTGGGGTCGCTGGGCACCGCGATGGTCCGGCCGCACGTCACGGTGCTGGCGGGCGCCGGGCTGAGCGTGGCGTACCTGCTGCGCAAGCGGCCCGAGCAGGTGTCGGCGCTGGGGCCGCTGCGCACGGTGGTGTCGGTGGTGGTGCTGGGGGCGGGCGTGATGCTGATGCTCCAGCAGGTGTCGACCTTCTTCGGCACCAACGGCACCGGCGGCGACGCCGTCAACCAGGTGCTGTCGGAGACCTCGCGGCGCACCTCGCAGGGCGACTCGGTGATCAACGCGGCCGCCGCGGAGGACGCGGCCCCGGCGTTCAGCCTGAACCCGGCGCGGCTGCCGGTCTCGGTGATCAGCGTGCTGTTCCGGCCGTTCCCGTTCGAGGCGTCGAACGTGCAGAACCTGATCCAGTCGGTGGAGTGCTTCGCGCTGCTGGTCATGTTCGTCCGGGCCTGGCCGCAACTCGCCCGCATCCCCAAGCTGTTCGTGCGGCGCTCCTACGTGGCCTTCACCGTGGTCTACACGCTGCTGTTCTGCTGGGCCTTCTCCACCATCAACAACATGGGCATCCTGTCGCGCGAACGCGTCCAGGTACTGCCCCTGGTCCTGGTCCTGCTCGCCGTCCCCAGGCCCACCCCCGCCGGCCCCGTCACCCGCCGCCGCCGACCACCCCTGTGGCGCGTCCAGCCCGGCCAGTGGCGCACCCGCCCGGCCCCCGAACCTCCGGCCGCCACCGGCGCCCCGGACCCGAATCGAACCCAGGGGGGATCGACTCCTTGACCTCTCTCCTCCTCGCGGAGGGGTCCCCCTCGGCCTCACGGCCGAGCCGCCGCGCCCGCGCGCGGTGGTGGGACGGTTTCCTGCTTCACCGACGACTGCCCGCCCGGAGTGCTCCGTTGAGGTCCTACGCCGTCTCCACAGGCTGCAACCGCCAGTCCGGCGGCCAGGATGTTGCGCGCCGCGTTGACGTCCCGGTCGTGCACGGCGCCGCAGGCGCACCCCCACGCACGGACGTGCAGCGGCAGCCGGTCGCGGAGGGCCCCGCACGCCGAGCAGAGCTTCGAACTGGGGAACCACCGGTCGACGACGACCAGTTCACGTCCGTAGTGAGGTCGGTCCGGGGCGCCCTGCCGACGTTGCCGTCGGTGGGTTTCCCCGAACCGCCTCCCGAACCCGCCGTGCGCCTCACAACGCAA
>NZ_JBIUTD010000035.1:0-74605 GCF_044741705.1 Kitasatospora sp. NPDC088134
GCTGTTGAGTTCTCAAGGAACGGACGCTTCCTTCGGACCGCATTCCTGCGGACCCTCCGGGCGCTTCGTTCTTTCGTGTTTCCAGCTTATCAGATGTTTTCCGCTCCGCTTTCCGGAGTTTCTGTTTGCCATCCGATTTGGCTTTCGCCTTTCGGCGCTCCCGAACTCTACCAGAGTTTCTCGGCCTGTTTTCCCCGCCCCGACTCGAACGAATTCGATTTACGGGGCGAAGCCGCACGACCGTGGGGCAACTCGGAGAACGTTACGCACCGAGCTGCCCCAGGTCAAATCGGGTGTGCGGCCGGTCAGACCTCGACGACGACCGGGAGGATCATCGGGCGGCGGCGGTAGTTGTCCGCGACCCACTTGCCGACGGTGCGGCGGACCAGCTGCTGCACCTGGCGGACGTCCAGGACGCCTTCGCCGGCGGAGCGGGCGAGGGCTTCGGCCAGCTTTCCGGAGATGGACCCGAAGGCCGCGTCGTCGATGCCGGAGCCGCGGGCCTGGAAGGTCGGGCCGCTGACGATCTTGCCGTTGGTGGAGTCGACCACCACGAAGACCGAGATGAAGCCCTCTTCGCCGAGGATGCGGCGGTCCTTGAGGGAGGACTCGGTGATGTCGCCGACGGAGGAGCCGTCCACGTAGACGTAGCCGGCCTGGACCTTGCCGACGATCCGGGCGACGCCCTTCTCCAGGTCGACGCAGACGCCGTCCTCGGCGATGACCACGCGGTTGCGCGGGATGCCGGTGGCGATGCCGAGGTCGGCGGCGGCGCGCAGGTGGCGCCATTCGCCGTGGACCGGCATCAGGTTCTTGGGCTTGCAGATGTTGAAGAAGTACAGGAGCTCGCCGGCCGAGGCGTGGCCGGAGACGTGCACCTTGGCGTTGCCCTTGTGGACGACCTTGGCGCCCCAGCGGGTGAGGCCGTTGATGACGCGGTAGACGGCGTTCTCGTTGCCGGGGATCAGCGAGGAGGCGAGGACGACGGTGTCGCCCTCGACGATGCGGATCTGGTGGTCGCGGTTGGCCATCCGGGAGAGCGCGGCCATCGGCTCGCCCTGGGAGCCGGTGCAGATCAGCACCACCTCCTTGTCGGGCAGGTCGTCGAGGGTCTTGACGTCGACGACCAGGTTGCCGGGGACCTTCAGGTAGCCGAGGTCGCGGGCGATGCCCATGTTGCGGACCATCGAGCGGCCGACGAAGGCGACCTTGCGCTTGTACTCGTGCGCGGCGTCCAGCACCTGCTGGATGCGGTGCACGTGGCTGGCGAAGGAGGCGACGATGATGCGCTTGTCCGCGTTGGCGAAGACGTTGCGCAGGGCCGCGGAGATGTCGCGCTCGTGCGGGATGAAGCCGGGGACCTCGGCGTTGGTGGAGTCCACCAGGAGGAGGTCGATGCCCTCCTCGGCCAGCTTGGCGAAGGCGGGGAGGTCGGTGAGCCGGCCGTCCAGCGGGAGCTGGTCCATCTTGAAGTCGCCGGTGGCGACGACCATGCCCGCGGGGGTGCGGACGGCGACCGCGAGGGCGTCCGGGATGGAGTGGTTGACCGCGATGAACTGGCAGTCGAAGGGGCCGATCCGCTCGCGGTCGCCCTCCACGACCTCCAGGACGTAGGGGTGGATGCGGTGCTCGGCGAGCTTGGCCTCGATCAGGGCGAGGGTGAGCTTGGAGCCGATCAGCGGGATGTCCGGGTTCTCCCGCAGGAGGTAGGGGACGGCGCCGATGTGGTCCTCGTGGCCGTGCGTCAGGATGATGCCGTCGACTTTGTCGAGGCGGTCCCGGATGTAGCTGAAGTCGGGGAGGATCAGGTCGATGCCGGGCTGCTCGTCCTCGGGGAAGAGCACGCCGCAGTCGACGATCAGGATGCGGTCGCCGTACTCCAGCACGGTCATGTTGCGGCCGATCTCACCGAGACCGCCGAGCGGGGTGATGCGGAGGGCGCCCTCCTTGAGAGCGGGGGGAGCGCCGAGTTCGGGGTGCGGGTGGCTCAAAAGACTCTCCTCACGACGCACGCCACATGGCCGGAGGGTTCCTCCTCCGGTGACATATGGCGCGCGTCCATCGTGGTTACCTACTGCCGTGTACCGCGCGCCTTCGGTCCCGGTCCAGCGGCGGACCCGGTCGGGTCCGGCGAGCCGGGGGCGCGCACGTCTGCGTGTTGTCTACAGGTGTACCCCGCCGGCGGCGAGATCCTCCCTCAAGCGGGCGATCTCCGCGTCCGTGGCGGGGACCAGGGGGAGGCGGAGCGGGCCCGCCGGGTGTCCCTGCAGGTTCAGCGCCGCCTTGGAGAGGATCACTCCCTGGGTGCGGAACATACCGGCGTAGACCGGCAGCAGGGACTGGTGGACGGCGAGCGCCTTGGCGGTGTCGCCGGCCGTGAAGGCCTCGATCATGGTGCGCATCCCGGCGGCGGCGACGTGGCCGACCACGCTGACCACGCCGACGGCTCCGACCGAGAGCAGCGGCAGGGTCAGCACGTCGTCGCCGGAGTACCAGGCGAGGCCGGAGCGGGCGATGGCGTGCGCGGCCGCCGCCACGTCGCCGCGGGCGTCCTTGTTGGCGACGATCCGGGGGTGCTCGCCGAGCCGGACCAGGGTGTCGAGTTCGAGCGCGACGCCGGACCGGCCGGGGATGTCGTACAGCATGACCGGCAGGTCGGTGGCGTCGGCGACGGCGACGGTGTGCCGGTACAGGCCCTCCTGCGGGGGCTTGCTGTAGTACGGGGTGACGGCGAGCAGGCCGTGCGCTCCGGCGGCCTGGGCCTGGCGGGCGAGTTCGACGCTGTGGTGGGTGTCGTTGGTGCCGACGCCGGTGACGACGTGGGCGCGGTCCCCGACCGCCTCGATCACGGCCCGGACCAGCTGGGCCTTCTCCGCGTCGGTGGTGGTGGGCGACTCGCCGGTGGTGCCGTTGAGCACCAGGCCGTCGTTGCCGGAGTCCACCAGGTGGGCGGCGAGGCGCTGGGCGCCGTCGAGGTCGAGCGCGCCCTCGGGGGTGAAGGGGGTGACCATCGCGGTCAGGACCCGGCCGAAGGGCGTCTGCGGTGTGGAGGTCGGAGCCATGGGTCCAAAGCTACTCGTAGGGCGGTGGTCGACAGCGACGCAGGTCCAGGGTTTGGACAGTTCGGACCGCCGGGACCGGGGCCGGACATGGGATTCCGGTGCTGCGCGCTCGGGGGTTCACGCAGCACCGGAATCCGTGTCCTGAGCGTATGGAGCGGCCGAGAAAGCCGCAATCCAGACATGCCGGGCGGTCCGGCCATCTGCTCGTCGGCGCAGGTCAGCGGGCGCCGGGACGGCCGCGGCGGCGGGCCGCACGGGTGAGGCCCGGCAGGCCCGCCGTCCGACGGGGCGTCAGACCTTGCGTCAGACCTTGCGCCAGCCCGGGACCCAGGCGCCGTCCTCGACGGTGTAGTCGCCGAACAGCGCCGGGGCCTCCTTGACCATCAGCTCGCCGATCAGGCCGAACAGCAGCCGGATCTCCTCCTCGGCGCCCGGCGCGGTGCGGTTCTCGATCACGTGCCGCAGGGTGCGGACGTTCGCCGTCCAGACCAGGCCGGTCGCCAGGCCCTCGGGGGCGAAGCGGCGCATGAAGGAGGTCTTCTCCTTCTTCTCGTGGAAGGGGACGCCCTCCTCGTCCAGCCCGAAGTGCCCGGCCATCCAGTGCTGGAAGCCCTCGATCTCCTTCATCAGGCCGGTGGCCCGGGCCATCAGCTCCGCGTCCTGCTTCGCCCACTCGGGGAACCAGAACGGGATGTCGTCGAGGCGGACGAAGCGCAGCGACTCCTGGGAGACCGCGACGCCGGCCCGGTGCCGGACCAGCTCGTGGGTGACCACCCGGCTGACGTTGTGCAGGACGAAGGTGAAGGAGACGTGCTCCAGCACCGAGCCGTGCGCGCTGGCCAGGATGTTCTTCAGGTAGGCGTCCTGGTCGGTGCGGACCTTGGTGACGTTCGGGTTGAGGCCGGGCTTCCAGGAGCGATAGCAGATCCGGCCGGCGAACTCGGCGAGGTTCTGGGCGTCGTCCAGGTCGCCCCGGTCGACCCGCTCCAGCCAGCTCTCGCCGCCGACGTCCTGCAGGTACGCGGCGACCTCGTCGTAGTCGAGCTCGGGGCGGGCGATGAGGTGGACCTGGGGTTCGACTGCGCGCATGGGAGAACGTCCTGGGGGTTTGGGAGGAGATCCGGGCCAGTTTACGGGCGGGCGGCTGGAGTCCCGGCATCGTGCAGCTTGATGGCGTGCTGCATGGCCTTGCGGGCCCGCGGCACGTCGCCGGCGTCGGCGTAGGCCACCGCCAGGCGGAAGAAGTTCCGCCAGTCGGTGGGGTCGGTCTCGGCCTCGGCCTTGCGGCGGGCGAACACCGCGTCGGCGGAGGCCCGGTCGATCCGGCCGCCGCTGGTGCGCCGCAGCTCGTCGACCGGCAGGCCGCCCTCGGCCTCCAGTTCGCGGCCGAGCCGCTCGCTGTCCCGGCCGAAGCGGACGGTCTGGCGCAGGAACCAGAGGCCGATCAGCGGAATGACGAAGGCGCAGGCGCCGATGCCGATGCCGAGCGGCTTGCCGGTGGCGACCAGTTGGACGCCTTCCAGCACGCAGATCAGCGAGACCAGCAGCAGGACGGCGGAGAGGACGAAGAAGCCGGTGCGGGAGGTCATGTCACAGGTCCAGGAAGTGTTCCAGGCCGAAGGTGAGGCCCGGGTGGTCGGCGATCTTCCGCACGCCGAGCAGGATGCCGGGCATGAAGCTGCTGTGGTGCATCGAGTCGTGCCGGATCGTCAGGGTCTCGCCGGTGTCGCCGAACATCACCTGCTGGTGGGCCAGCAGGCCGCGCAGCCGCACCGCGTGCACGGGGACGCCGTCCACGTCGGCGCCGCGGGCGCCGGGCAGGCCGTGGGTGGTGGGGTCGTGCTGCGGGGGCAGCCCGGCCTCGGCGCGGGCGGCGGCGATCAGCTGGGCGGTGCGGGTGGCGGTGCCGGAGGGGGCGTCGGCCTTGTTGTCGTGGTGCAGCTCGATCACCTCGACGGACTCGAAGTACCGGGCGGCGGTCTGGGCGAACTTCATGCCGAGGATCGCGCCGATCGAGAAGTTCGGGGCGATCAGCAGGCCGACGCCCGGGTTCGCGGCGAGCAGGCCCTCGACCTCGCGGAGCCGGTCCTCGTTCCAGCCGGTGGTGCCGGTGACCACGTGGATGCCGTGCTTCAGGCAGTGCTCGAGGTTGCCCATCACCGCGTCGGGGTGGGTGAGTTCGACGGCGACGTCGACCCGGGCCTCGGTGAGTTCGGTCAGGTCGGAGCCGCGGCCGAGGGCGGCCACCAGCTCCAGGTCGTCGGCAGCCTCGACGGCCTTGACGGCCTCGGAGCCGATCCGGCCCCGGGCGCCGATCACGGCGACGCGCAGCGTCATGTCAGTTCTCCTCTCGGCCGGTCGTCAGACCAGCAGGTCGGCGAGCCTGGCGGCCCGCCGGTCGGTGATCGGGCCGATCAGGGCAAGCGAGGGCCGGTGCGCGCCCAGCACGTCGCGGGCGACGGCGTGCACGTCGTCCAGGGTCACCCCGGCGATCCTGGTGAGCATCTCGTCCACCGACAGGTGGTGCCCGTAGGAGAGTTCGGCCTTGCCGATCCGGTTCATCAGCGAGCCGGTGTCCTCCATGCCGAGCACGGTGGAGCCGGAGATCTGGCCGATCGCGCGGCGCAGTTCCTCCTCGGTGATGCCTTCCTCGACGACCTTGGCGAGTTCGGTGCGGCAGATCTTCAGCACTTCCTCGACCCGCTTGGGCTGGCAGCCGGCGTAGATGCCGAACAGGCCGGTGTCGGCGTACGAGGAGGAGTAGGAGTACACCGAGTAGGCGAGGCCGCGCTTCTCCCGGACCTCCTGGAACAGCCGGGAGCTCATGCCGCCGCCGAGGGCGGCGTTGAGCACGCCGAGGGCCCAGCGGCGCTCGTCGTGGCGCGGCACGCCGGGGACGCCGAGGACCAGGTGGGCCTGCTCGGTGGGGCGGTTGAGGACGGCGGCCCGGCCGGCGGTGCGGACCGCCTTGACGCCGCGGCGGACCTCGGCGGGGTGGCCCTTGGACTTGGCCAGGACGGGCGCGAAGGCCTGCTCGACCAGCTTGACCACCTTGGTGTGGTCGAGGTTGCCGGCCGCGGCGACCACCAGGTTCTCCGGCTTGTAGCGGCGCTGGTAGAAGCCGGCGATCTGCTCGCGGGTGAGCGCGCCGACGGTCTCCTGGGTGCCCAGGATGGGGCGGCCGAGCGGGGTCTTCCCGAAGATCACCTCGGCGAACAGGTCGTGCACCACGTCGCCCGGGTCGTCCTCGGCCATCGCCATCTCCTCGAGGATGACGCCGCGTTCGGACTCGACGTCCTCGGGGCGGATCAGCGAGCCGGTCAGCATGTCGCAGACCACGTCGATGGCGAGCGGCAGGTCGGTGTCCAGGACCCGCGCGTAGTAGCAGGTGTTCTCCTTGGCGGTGAAGGCGTTCATCTCGCCGCCGACCGCGTCCAGCGCGGCGGAGATCTCCAGCGCGTCGCGCCGGGCGGTGCCCTTGAAGAGCAGGTGCTCCAGGTAGTGGGTGGCCCCGTTGAGGACCGGGGTCTCGTCGCGGGAGCCGACGCCGACCCAGATGCCGAAGGTGGCGCTGCGCACCGTCGGGAGGGTCTCGGTGACGACCCGCAGGCCGCCGGGCAGGACCGTGCGGCGGACGGTGCCCGCGCCGCCTTCGCCGCCCTTGAGCAGGGTCCGGGTGGTACCGGGGCGCTGCTTCGCCGCCGAGGCCTGGGCCACGGGTGTTCCTTCCAGCTACCGCTCCACTGTGTGAGCGTCGTGAACAGGGTGCGGCCCGCACGCGCCGGGTGGGGCGTGCGGGCCGCGGGGTGCTAACGGGGTGTCACTCGGAGGCGGCGGCCTCGCCGCCCTCCTCGCCCTCGACGACCGGGATCAGCGAGAGCTTGCCGCGCGGGTCGATCTCGGCGATCTCGACCTGCACCTTGGAGCCGATGGCGAGGACGTCCTCGACGTTCTCGACGCGCTTGCCGCCGGCCAGCTTGCGGATCTGCGAGATGTGCAGCAGGCCGTCCTTGCCCGGCATGAGCGAGACGAAGGCGCCGAAGGTGGTGGTCTTCACCACGGTGCCCAGGTAGCGCTCGCCGACCTCCGGCATGGTCGGGTTGGCGATCTGGTTGATCGTCGAGCGCGCGGCCTCGGCGGCCGAGCCGACGGAGGCACCGATGTAGATGGTGCCGTCGTCCTCGATGGTGATCTCGGCGCCGGTGTCCTCCTGGATCTGGTTGATCATCTTGCCCTTGGGGCCGATGACCTCGCCGATCTTGTCCACCGGGATCTTGATGGTGATGATCCGCGGGGCGTTCGGGGACATCTCGTCCGGGGCGTCGATCGCCTCGTTCATCACGTCGAGGATGTGCAGGCGGGCGTCCTTGGCCTGCTTCAGCGCGGCGGCCAGCACGGAGGCGGGGATGCCGTCGAGCTTGGTGTCGAGCTGCAGGGCGGTGATGAAGTCGCGGGTACCGGCGACCTTGAAGTCCATGTCGCCGTACGCGTCCTCGGCGCCGAGGATGTCGGTGAGCGTCACGTAGTGGGTCTCGCCGTCGATCTCCTGGGAGATCAGGCCCATGGCGATGCCGGCGACGGGGGCCTTCAGCGGCACACCGGCGTTCAGCAGCGACATGGTGGAGGCGCAGACCGAGCCCATCGAGGTGGAGCCGTTGGAGCCGAGCGCCTCGGAGACCTGGCGGATCGCGTAGGGGAACTCCTCGCGGGTCGGCAGGACCGGGAGGATGGCCCGCTCGGCGAGGGCGCCGTGGCCGATCTCGCGGCGCTTCGGGGAGCCGACGCGGCCGGTCTCGCCGACCGAGTACGGCGGGAAGTTGTAGTTGTGCATGTAGCGGCGACGGGTCTCCGGGGAGAGCGTGTCGAGCTGCTGCTCCATGCGCAGCATGTTCAGCGTGGTGACGCCCAGGATCTGGGTCTCGCCGCGCTCGAACAGGGCCGAGCCGTGCACCCGCGGGATGGCCTCGACCTCGGCGGCCAGGGTGCGGATGTCGGTGACGCCGCGGCCGTCGATGCGGACCTTGTCCTTGATGACACGCTCGCGGACGATCTTCTTGGTCAGCGCGTTGTAGGCGGCGCTGATCTCCTTCTCGCGGCCCTCGAACTGCGGGAGCAGCTTGTCGGCGGCGACGCCCTTGATCCGGTCCAGCTCGTTCTGGCGCTCCTGCTTGCCGGCGATGGTGAGCGCCTTGGCGAGCTCGTCCTTGACGGCGGAGGTCAGCGCGGCCAGCACGTCGTCCTGGTACTCCAGGAAGCGCGGGAACTCGCCGGTCGGCTTGGCGGCCTGCTTGGCGAGCTGGACCTGGGCGGCGCACAGCACCTTGATGAACGGCTTGGCGGCCTCCAGGCCGGCCGCGACGACCTCCTCGGTCGGCGCCTCGGCGCCGCCCTCGACCAGGCTGATCGTCTTGGTGGTGGCCTCGGCCTCGACCATCATGATCGCCACATCGCCGTCGGGCAGCGCCCGGCCGGCCACGACCATGTCGAAGACGGCTTCCTCGAGCTCGCTGTGGGTCGGGAACGCCACCCACTGGCCCTTGATCAGCGCGACGCGGACGCCGCCGATCGGGCCGGAGAACGGCAGGCCGGCCAGCTGGGTCGAGGCGGAGGCCGCGTTGATGGCCACCACGTCGTACAGGTGGTCGGGGTTGAGCGCCATGACGGTGACGACGACCTGGATCTCGTTGCGCAGGCCCTTGGCGAAGGACGGGCGCAGCGGGCGGTCGATCAGGCGGCAGGTGAGGATCGCGTCCTCGGACGGCCGACCCTCACGGCGGAAGAACGAGCCGGGGATCCGGCCCGCGGCGTACATGCGCTCCTCGACGTCCACCGTGAGGGGGAAGAAGTCGAAGTGCTCCTTGGGCTGCTTCGAGGCGCTGGTGGCCGACAGCACCATGGTGTCGTCGTCCAGGTAGGCGACGGCGGAGCCGGCGGCCTGACGGGCCAGCCGACCGGTCTCGAAGCGGATGGTGCGGGTACCGAAGCTGCCGTTGTCGATGACGGCCTCGGCGTAGAAAACGTTCTCTTCCACCTGGAAGATCTCCTCTTTCGTACGTCTCCCGGGAGCGTCCCTGCGCTTGCCTGCCGTGGCCCGGGCAGCTGGGCCGGTCTTCGATCGAAGCCACCGGGGCGACCCCTTCGGGGGTCCCGGCGGCCACTACCGAGGACCGGCGCCTTTCGGCGCGCGGCGGTCGGCGTCTGGACGCTCCTGCGGGGTTGCGGGCGGCTTCCGTTTGAAGCCTGGTTCGGCCCGCTGGGGCGGACATGCCCCCCACCTTACAAATTCACACCCTACCGAGCGCGGCTTTGCGCGGACGGGTTCCCCGCGGGGTGCGGTCGCGGGTGGCGCGGAATGCGCCGAGGGGCGGCTCCCCGGTGCGGGGAGCCGCCCCTGCGAGCGGTGTCAGCGGGCGCGACCGGCGGCACCGCGGCGGATGCCGAGGCGGTCCACCAGGGTGCGGAAGCGCTCGATGTCCTTCTTGGCCAGGTACTGCAGCAGGCGGCGGCGCTGGCCGACCAGGATGAGCAGGCCACGGCGCGAGTGGTGGTCGTGCTTGTGGAACTTGAGGTGCTCGGTCAGGTCCGAGATCCGGCGGGAGAGCATGGCGACCTGGACCTCGGGAGAGCCGGTGTCGCCCTCCTTCTGGCCGTACTCGGCGATGATCTGCTTCTTGACGTCGGCGGCGAGGGCCACTGGCATCTCCTTGGGTGTGGGCCGAGCGATCCTGGTCGGAAGCACAGGGTCTGACAAGACTCGGACGGATCAACGATACCAGCGCGGCCCACCGGGCCGCGCCGGACTTTCCCGCGGGGTCAGCCGGTGGCGCCGCGGATGATGTTGTAGACGTTGAGGACGGCCAGCGCCAGCGGCACCAGGGCGATCAGCATCAGGCTGTCGACCATGTCCAGGATGCGGCCCCAGAACGGGGAGACCCCGGAGCGCGGGACGATCAGCGCGATCGCGGTCATCACCGCGGCGCCCGCGGCGATGGACGCGGCCAGCCAGACGGTGCGCAGGTCGCCGCTGCCGCCGCCGGTGAGCCGGGCGAGCGCCAGGTGCAGCGGGGTGTGCAGGGCGAGGCCGAGGATCAGCAGCGACAGCCCGGCCAGGCCGGCGATGGTGAGCGAGAAGACCTGGGCGGTGTAGCGGAACAGCCGGGCCCGCAGCATGGTCGAGATGCCGAGGACCAGGGCGAGCAGCTCGGCCCAGCTGCGGTCGCTGAAGCCGAGCACGGCGCTGGCGCCGACGATGGTGGCGGCGGCGCCGCCGACCAGGCCGACCAGCACCTCGTGGCCGCGGCGGGCCTGGGCGGCGATCCGCTCGTACTGGACGGTCTCGGTGCTGCCGGACTCCTCGCCGTAGGCGGTGCCGCGGGTGCGGGTCTGGCCGGGGGCGCTGAAGCCGACGGGCAGCCGGGCGAAGCGGGCCGAGAGGGCGGGCAGGAAGCCGATCGCGGCGACCGCGGCGACGCCGGTGACGGCGGCGATGTCGGTGATCGCGGTGCCGGACATCAGCACCGCGGCGAAGGTGGCGAGGGTGCCGGCGGCGGCCAGGAAGGCGGCGGCGACGAACACCGAGTCCTTCTCCGGCAGCAGGCCGACCAGCAGCACCGAGACCACCAGGACGGCGACGCAGCCGACCAGGAACTGGATGCGGCCGGGGCCGTCGCCGGCGTTCGGCACGTCGAGCGCGCCGGAGCCGGCCAGCATGGCGTGCGGCAGCGCGCCGAGGCCGAGGGCGAGCCCGGCCCCGTGGTCGTCGTAGACCCGGGCCCGGACCGCGGCGAAGGTCACCAGGGCGACGGCGGTGACGCCGGCCAGGATGCCCGGCAGGCCGAACATGTTGTGGTGCAGGTCGGAGAACCAGAGCGCGAAGGCCAGCAGGCAGAGCAGCACCGTGCCGGCGATCAGGCCGAAGGCCCGCATCAGGTCGGGGCTCCAGAACCGCCGGTCGGCCGCGACCGCAGAGGCGATGGCGTCGGCGACGTCGTCGTAGACGGCCGGCGGCAGCGACTCCGCGAACGGGCGCAGGCTCAGCAGGTCGCCGTCGCGGACCTGTTGGGCGGCGAGCGGCAGCCCGCTGTCGAGCACGGTGCCGTCCCGTCGGACCAGGTGGAACCCGGTGGGGGTCCCGTCTACCTGGGTCTGTCCGGAGAGCCTCAGCACCTCCGGGTAGATGTCCGCGAGCGGGACGTCCTCCGGCAGGGCTACGTCGATCCGGCTGTCCGGTGCCACCACGGTGACCCGGCAGAAACCGGTCGTTGCGTTGTTGCTCACCGGCCCTCTCCCCCTCGTTGGCTGTGTCGGCAAGTCTGCTGGCCATCCGTCGAGCGGTACCGGAACTGTCACGGTCCGAGCGAGAGTTGGCGCGGCGACACCCTACCCCGCGGCGCAAGGGGCCGGTGCGGCGGGTGGCCTGCGGCGGTCCGGACGTGGTGGTGCCGAGGAGGCGGTCGGGGGGTCGTGTGTTGACGCGCGGTCAGCGGCGGGCGGCTTGCCCACCCCGTGGACGAACCGCTTGGCGTGCCCAGTAGGATCGGCCCCTGCGCACGGCGTACGGGGGCGGCGGTCGAAGACGCGGCAGCCCCGCGCGCCTGCGGTTCGGCGGAGCGGGGGCGGCGTCACACGGGGCGCCCTCACCGTACGTATCCAGATGCGTGAGGGCGAATTGTGAGCGAGCCATGGGGGTGCCCCCGATCAAGTGCCCGGGGAGGGCGCGCCGTTGAGGACGGGCGGGCGCGGGTCGCGGTCGGCCGCGGGGGCGGGGTGATCGTGTGAGCACGGTGACGGTCAAGCGTCCGCCGCGGGCGTTCCCGCCTCCGGTGCCGGAGGAGCCGGTCGAGCTGGTTCCGCCGCCGGAGCTGCCGCGCGGCGGCGGCGAGGACTGGATGATGTCGCTGCTGCCGCTGCTCGGCATGGGCGGTTCGGCGGCGTTCTTCTTCTCGCCCGGTGCGCAGGGCCCGATGAAGATGATGGGCGTCCTGATGGTCGCCTCGACCGCCGCGATGGCGGTCGCGCAGATCGTCAAGGCGCGCAAGGGCGGTTCGGCGGCGACCTCGGACGAGCGCCGGGACTACCTGAAGTACCTGCAGCAGAAGCGCCGCGAGGTCCGCCGGACGGCCGAACGGCAGCGCGGGGCGCTGCTGTTCACGCACCCGGAGCCGGACCAGCTGTGGTCGATCGTGGCCGAGGGCCGGCGGCTGTGGGAGCGCCGGCCGACCGATCCGGACTTCGCGCAGATCCGGGTGGGCCTGGGTCCGCTGCAGCTGTCGACGCCGCTGGTGGCGCCGCAGACCGCGCCGATGGACGAGCTGGAGCCGCTCGCCGCGGAGGCGATGGGCACCTTCATCAAGACCCACGGCACGCTGCAGGACCTGCCGCTGGCGGTGTCGCTGCGCGCCTTCTACCACATCACGGTCTGCGGCGACCCGGACTCGGTGTACGGCAACGTCCGGGCGATGGTGGCCCAGTTGGCGACCCTGCACTCCCCCGAGGACCTGATGATCGGGGTGGCCGCCGCGCCCGGCGCGGTGGAGGAGTGGGAGTGGGCGAAGTGGCTGCCGCACACCCAGCACCGCAAGGAGAACGACGGGGCCGGTTCGCGCCGCCTGATCGCCTCCGGGCTGGGTGAGCTGGAGGAGCTGCTGGCGAACGAGCTGGCCGGCCGCAAGGGCTTCTCCCGGGACAGCACGCCGACCCCGGACCAGCCGCACCTGGTGGTCATCATGGACGGCGCCTCGGTGCCGGTCGACTCGGTGATCGCGGGCGCGGAAGGCGTCCAGGGCGTGACCGTGATCGAGGTCGTCCCGGGTGACCTGGACGAGCCGAACGGCCACCTGGTGATCACCGTCGGCAAGCAGGAGCTGATGCTGGAGGCGGCGTCCGGGGCGAGCTACCCGGGCAAGCCGGACACCCTGTCGGGCTGGCAGTCCGAGGCGCTGGCACGGCAGTTGGCGCCGTTCCGGGCGTCCGCGGGCGGCGACGACAGCGACCCGTCGCTGGTGTCGATGGACTTCACCGAGATGATGCACACCGGTGACGCGGGCTCCTTCGACCCGGCCCGGCACTGGCGGCCGAAGCCGATCCGGGAGAAGCTGCGCGTCCCGCTGGGCGTCGGCGTCAACGGCGAGTACGTCTGGCTGGACCTCAAGGAGGCCTCGCTGGAGGGCATGGGCCCGCACGGCATGTGCGTCGGCGCGACCGGTTCCGGCAAGTCCGAGGTGCTGCGCACCATCGTGCTGGCGCTGGCGGTCACCCACTCCTCCGAGGTGCTGAACCTGGTCCTCGCGGACTTCAAGGGTGGTGCGACCTTCGCCGGCATGTCGGAGATGCCGCACACCGCGGCCGTGATCACCAACCTCGAGGGCGAAGCGACCCTGATCGACCGCATGCGCGACGCGATCGAGGGCGAGATGAACCGCCGTCAGGAGCTGCTGCGCGCGGCGGGCAACTACGCGAACATCAACGAGTACGAGCGGGCCCGGGCGGCCGGCGCGCCGCTCGACCCGCTGCCCTCGCTGCTGATGATCATCGACGAGTTCTCCGAACTCCTCACCGCGAAGCCGGACTTCATCGAGCTGTTCATCCAGATCGGCCGGATCGGCCGTTCGCTCGGCATGCACATGCTGCTGGCCTCGCAGCGACTGGAGGAGGGCAAGCTCCGCGGTCTGGACACCTTCCTCTCCTACCGGCTGGGTCTGCGCACCTTCTCGGCCGCCGAGTCGCGGGCCGCGATCGGCGTGCCGGACGCCTACCACCTGCCGCCGATCCCCGGCGTGGGCTACCTGAAGTTCGGCTCGGACGTGATGGAGCGCTTCCGCGCCGCCTACGTCTCCGGCAAGTACCGGGCCCCGGGCGCGCAGCGCGCGGTCGGCGGCCGGGTGGTCACCGCGCAGCCGGTGCTGTTCACCGCGGCCGAGGTCGAGGTGGTCGAGCCCGAGGTGGAGATCCTGCCCGAGCTGCCCGCCGAGGACGAGGTCGACGAGGCGCTGCTGGAGACCATGCTGGACGTCTTCGTGCAGCGGATGATCGGCCAGGGCCCGCCGGCCCACCAGGTGTGGCTGCCGCCGCTGGACGCCCCGCCGTCCGTGGACAGCCTGCTGGAGCCGCTGCAGCCGAGCCCGGACCGCGGTCTGACCCCGGCCTCGATCCGGCAGGGCAACCTGATCGTCCCGGTCGGCATCGTCGACAAGCCGCGCGACCAGCGCCGCGACGTGATGTACCTGGACTACTCCGGCGCGGCCGGCCACGGCATGATCGTCGGCGGTCCGCGGTCCGGCAAGTCCACCATGGTGCGCACCATCGTGGCGGGCTTCTCGGTCACCCACACCCCGGTCGAGACGCAGTTCTACCTGCTCGACTTCGGCGGCGGCGGCTTCGGCTCGCTGGCCGACCTGCCGCACGTCGGCGGCGTCGCGGGCCGACTGGACGTCGAGAAGGTCCGCCGGATGCTCAGCGAGGTGCACGGCGTGCTCAACCGCCGTGAGGAGCTGTTCCGGGTCCAGGGCATCGACACCATCACCACGTACCGCTCGCGCCGCGCGGCCGGGCAGCTGCCGGACGAGCAGTTCGGCGACGTGTTCCTGTTCGTCGACGGCTGGATGACCTTCAAGCAGGAGTTCGAGGTCCTGGAGCCGGTCATCGCGGACATCGCGCAGCGGGGTCTGAACTACGGCGTCCACGTGATCATCACGGCGGCCCGGTACGCGGAGGTCCGCCCGGCGCTGAAGGACCAGCTGCAGAACCGGGTCGAGCTCAAGCTCGGTGACTCGATGGAGTCCGAGATCGCCCGCAAGGTCGCGGCGAACGTCCCGGCGATCCCGGGCCGCGGTCTGACCCACGACCAGCTGCACTTCCTGTCCGGCCTGCCGCGGATCGACGGCTCCAGCGAGACCCAGGACCTGGTCGACGGCGTCGCCGACCTGGTGGCCCAGGTGAACGCCGCCTGGACCGGCCCGCGCGCCCCGCAGGTGCGCATGCTGCCCGCGGTGCTGGACGGGAACTCGCTGCCCAAGGGCTTCGAGCACCCGGAGCTGGGTGTGGCGTTCGGCATCGACGAGGTCGAGCTGGCGCCGGTGTTCGTCAACTTCGAGAGCGACCCGCTGTTCGTCGTCTTCGGCGAGAGCGAGTCCGGCAAGTCGGCGATGCTGCGGATGCTGATCAAGCAGATCACCGAGCGGTACACCCCGGACCAGGCGGGCATCGTGGTCGGCGACTTCCGCCGCTCGCTGCTCGGCGTGGTGCCGCCGGAGTACCTGGTGGAGTACGCGGCCGCCGCGCCCGCCATGTCGGCGATCGTGGAGATGCTGCGCGGGGCCTGCGGGCGCCGCCTGCCCGGCCCGGACGTCACGCCGGAGCAGCTGCGCAACCGCAGCTGGTACACCGGCAAGGACATGTTCGTGATCGTGGACGACTACGAGCTGGTCGCCACCCAGTCGGGCAACCCGATGGCGCCGCTGGCGGAGTTCCTGCCGTTCGCGCGCGACATCGGCCTGCGCCTGATCATCGCCCGCAACGCGGGCGGCGCCGGCCGCTCGCTGTTCGAGCCGGTGATGCAGCGGATGCGCGAGCTGGGCGGCCAGGGCCTGCTGCTCTCCGGCGACAAGGGCGAGGGCGCGCTGCTCGGCACCGTCAAGCCGTCGCCGCAGCCGCCGGGCCGCGGTGTGTTCGTCTCCCGCCGCATCCAGGCGGGCCAGACGGTGCAGACCGGTTGGCTGCCGACGCAGATGTAGCCGGACGCCGTTCACGGACGGTGACCGCGAGGGCCGGGTTCCGCTGGGACCCGGCCCTCGCGGCATTCCGGGGTGTGGACCGTGCCATACCGTTATCTTGCAATTTTCCGGGTCGCGCTGCGGTTCCCGTAGCCGTTCGGCGGACCGGGCGGTGTTTTCGGGCCGCCCGCCCGGCCCGGCGACACTCCTTGGAATCGGAGTCGCGCAGATCACTTCACCTTCGATTCAAGCGCAGTTCACCGGAGTTGACACAACGGAAACATGTGTCGGTCGCTCCCCGTAGCTGTATTCCGCAGGCGGATGGCCCTTATGACAACGGAATCCGCAGCCCGGGCCGCGTTGACTGGGCCAATTCGTCCAGGCAACCTGGCGACCCGGGAGCGAAGCAGAACCTGACCGCGAGACAGTGCTTCGGAGGCGATACCGCTCCCCTCCCCAACACCGCCGCTCAGTGGATCGGATTCCCCATGACCGACACGCTCCCCCCGCAGGCAGCCGAGCCCGTCCCGGGCGCCGCCGCGGACAGTCCGAAGAAGCTCGCCCGCTCGCTGGGCGTGGTGGGCGGCACGCTGCTCACGCTCTCCTGCGTGACCCCGGCCTCCTCGCTCTTCGTGATCGTCCCGGACCTGTTCGCGGACCTCGGCACCTACACCCTGATGGCCATCGCCATCGGCTCGGTGATCTGCATCGCGGTGGCGTTCTGCTACTCGGAGCTCGGCACCCTGGTCCCCTCCGCGGGCGGCGAGTACGCCATGGTCGGCACCCTGGCGGGCAAGTTCGCGGGCTGGCTGGTGTTCATCCAGTCGCTGATCGTCGTGATGATCGTGCCCTCACTGATCGCCATGGGCACCGCCGACTACCTGGAACCGATCATCCACGTCGACCCGAGGATCGCGGGCGCCGTCGTGATGCTGGCCGCGACCGTGGCCGGCCTGCTGGACCTGCGGGCCAACGCCTGGATCACCGGGATCTTCCTGGTGCTGGAGGTCATCGCCTGCGCCGTGGTGTCCTTCCTCGGCTTCTCGCACGGCGAGCGCGGCGCGAGCAGCCTGCTGCACGGCACCGTGGCCGACGCCTCCGGCAGCGTCTCCGGGGTGGGCTTCGCGGCGATCCTGGCCGCGATGGGCACCGCGCTCTTCGTCACCCAGGGCTTCTCCACCGCCATCTACCTCTCCGAGGAGCTGGAGAACCCGCGCAAGAACGTGGCCCGCACCGTGCTGTGGACGCTGGGCCTGTCCTGCGCGATCATCCTGGTCCCGGTCGCCGCGATCACCATGGGCGCCCCGGACCTGCAGACGCTGTCCGCCGGCAACATCTCCGAGCTGGTGATCGGCTGGAGCAACACCGGTGTCGGCACCTTCATCAGCCTGTGCATCGCCCTGGCCATCGTCAACGCCGGCATCGTCATGGTGATCCAGAACTCCCGGGTGCTGTTCGCCTCCGGCCGCGACAAGGCCTGGCCGGAGCCGGTCAACAAGGCCTTCGGCACCCTGAACAAGTTCAGCGCCCCGTGGATCTCCACCCTGGCGGTCGGCATCCCCGGCGCGGCGCTCTGCTTCGTCGGCCAGGACCTGCTGACCAACATCACCGGTGTCGCGGTCGCCGCGCTGTACCTGCTGGTCGCCGTCGGCGCGCTGTTCTCCCGCCGCCACCACCACAAGGACGCCCCGGCCTGGCGCCAGCCGCTCTGGCCCGTGCTGCCGGTCCTGGTGATCGTGGCGCTCGGCTACACCCTCACCCAGCTGGACACCACCGCGCTGCTGTGGACGCTGGCCATCACCGTCGCCGCCAGCCTGTACTGGCTGTTCTACCTGCGCCCCCGGCAGGAGAGCCGCTGGATCATCACCCTCCCCGAGGACGAGCGCGTCTGACCCCCGCAGCGCGCTCCCCGTCGGCCCCGTCCGGTCCCCGAGACCGGACGGGGCCGGCCCCTTTTCCGGGACCGGCCCCCTTGTGCTCCGTCCGCCCGGGCGGGGCGTCTCAGCCCTCGGAGCGGCCCTTGCGGCGGCGGCCCAGGTCGCGGGCGACGATCGCGCCGCCGGCCAGCCCGGCCACCAGCAGGCCGCCCGCGCCGAGCACGAAGGTGCCGGTGCGGCGGTCCCGGTCGGCCTGGGTCTCGGCCAGGCCGAGCGGCTGGGCCACCAGCGGCGCGGCGTCCAGCTTGGTCGGGGCGTCCGGGTGCGGGGACTCCGAGGGGCCGGGCACGGTGGTGTACTCGACGGCCTTCACCGGGTCGACCACGCCCCAGCCGATGTACTTGTTGCGGCCGTGCTCGGTGCGCTGCGCGGTCTGCTCGATCACGGTGCGGATCTGCTGCGGCTTCCAGTCCGGGTGCATGCCCTTGAGGATCGCCGCCAGCCCGGAGACGTAGGGCGCGGAGAAGCTGGTGCCGTTGTCGGTGCACTGGCCGTGGCCGGGCACCGTGGAGAGCATGTCGACACCGGGCGCGACCACGTCGACGAAGTCGCCGTACTGGGAGAACGCGGCCCGCTCGTTGTTGCGGTCGGAGGCCCCGACGGCCAGCACCGTGTCGTACTGGGCCGGGTAGGTGGGCCCCTCCTGGCCGTCGTTGCCCGAGGAGGCCACCACCACGACCCCGGCGTCCTCGGCCTTGTCCAGCGCCTGCGCCAGGTCGGACTCGCCCTGGAACAGCGGGGCGCCGGCCGGCCGGTTCGGGTCGAGCTCGACCCGGACGTCCTGCGAGATGTTGATGACGCCGGCGCCCTTCTTGACCGCCTCGTTGATGGCCTGCACCAGGGTCGGCACGCTGCCGTGCCCCTCGGCGTCGTTCTGCCGGATGGAGAGGATCGTGGCGTCCTTGGCGAGGCCGACGAAGCCGACGCCGTTCATCCGGGCGGCCGCGATGATGCCGGCCACCTTGGTGCCGTGGCCGACCTTGTCGGTGAAGCTGTTGCCCTCGGGGCGCTGCTGCCCGGCCGGGGTGGCGGCGCCCAGCAGGTCCGGGCCCTCCACGACCTTGCCCGGCCCGGCGAGCTGCGGGTTGGTGTTGTCCACGCCGGTGTCGATGACCGCGACCGTGACGCCCTTGCCGCTGTGCTCGTTCTTGTTCTTCTTGTCGTTGCTGTCGTTGTCGCCCCACAGCTCGTCCAGGAAGACCCGCTGCAGCGCCCACGGCTTGGCCGGGACGTCGGGGGCGTTCGGGATGGGGCAGTCACCGGCCGCGGCGATGGCCACCGGCGGCCGCTGGACACCCTCCCCGGCCGCGGGCGTGGGGTCGGCGACGGCGGGCGCGGCGGAGACCGTGCCGACCACCCCGAGCACCAGCAGCACCGCACCGGCCCGGCGCAACGATCCTGACGACACCTGACGTCCACCCCTCACTGCTTCACCCCGTAGTACGGCGCGCGTACCCCGTCGCCGCGCGCGAAGGGCGGGCGCCCCGTGGGACGCCCGCCCTTGTCAGAACGCTTGTGCTACTGACTTCCCGTCAGGGGAAGGTCAGCCCTCCCAGAGGTTCCGGTTCTTGTCCTCGGTCTGCTGGTAGCTCTGCGCGGCGTTGTCCAGCGCGGACGCGATCTGGCCGAGGACCTGCTGCAGGTCGGCGGCCTTGTTGTCCCACTCCTGCTGGCGGGCCTGGTAGCCCTGCTGCGCAGCACCCTCCCAGGTGGCGGCGATCTTCTGCACGCCCGACTTGAGGTCGTCCAGCTGGTTCTGGATGCGCGAAGCGGTCTGCCGCACCTCGGTGCTGGCGTTCTGGATGGTGCTGAAATTGACGAGAATGCCGGCCATGTGGTCTCTCCCCTTCGATGGATGCACGGCGCGCCTCCCCCGGAGACGCGGAATAGCGGTACGCCGAGCTGGCGTCAGGCGACGCCGCCGACAGCGGCGCGCTGCTCGTCCTCGGTCATCGAGTAGAGCTTGGTCGTCGCCTCGATCGCCTGACGGATCTCGTCGAGCACGCGGTTGAGCGCGTTGGCGTCCTCGTTGAACCGCTGCTGCATCTGCTCGTAAGCCGTAGCGGCATCGCCCCGCCAGCCCTGCCGGATCTCGGTGACCAGGTTGTTCAGGCGACCGATCTCGGCCTGCACCTGGTTGTTCACCTCGCCGATGCGGTTCGCGAAGGCGATCATTTCCTCTGCGGTCGTCGTGAACTGACCTGCCATGATCCACCGTCCCCCATGAGACAGACTACGTCCGCACGTCCCTGTGGCGAACGCGCGTACGGGCACCACGGTGTGGTGCTCCCAAGCACTGTAACGGCCAAGTGCGGTACGCCCAACACCGGGTAGCGGGTAGTTACCAGACCATGACACAGGAGGCCCGCACCCGGCGTTGACGATTCGTCAGGCGTTCTGGGCCTGAAGTGCGGTGTTGGTGTTGAGCACCGGTCCGGCGGGCACCAGCTTCGACCAGGCGGCGGGCACCACGGGCGGGTTGACGTTCTTGAAACCGAGGCGCGCCTGGGCGGCGTTCTTGGTGTCGCCGCCGCCCTGCCCGTTCTGCTGCGGGGCGGGCGTGGCACCGTTCGCGCCGTCGTCGTTGGCGGGCAGCGAGTAGCGCAGCCCGGCGTCGGTGATCAGGAAGTCGCTGCCGGAGCCGGCCTGGCCGTCGGCGTTCGTCATGTCGCCGTCCACGGCGCGGTACAGCAGGCCGTGGCCGGGCGTCACGTGGGCGCTGACCGAGCCCGCGGTGACCTCCGCCGGGTACGCGCTGCCCGCCCAGACGCTGCGCTTGAGCTGGCCGTTGTCGAAGCCTTCGAAGGTCGAGCAGACCACCGTGCGGCCGGCCTTGTCGCCGCTCAGGTTGACCGCCGGGGAGGTCTGCTGCGGCAGGTCCTTGGCCTCGTCGATCAGCTGGGTGCTGACCCGCTTCTCGAACTTCTGGATGTCGCTCGCGGTGATCTCGTTGATCGACGGGGTCTCGGAGCCGTACGCGCCCTGGTTCTTCGGGTCGAGCCGCATCAGGTCGGCCTGGAACGGGGTGATCTTGTACAGCTGCTGGGCGCCGACCGCGTAGTAGACCTCCTGGAACTTCACCACCCGGCCGACCTTGCGCAGCGCCTTGTTCGACAGCTCCACCTGGGAGTCGGCGGTGGTCCCGCTGGTCTTCACGCTGTCGACCCGCGGGAAGACCACCGGCTCGCCGTTGCCGAGGGTGGCCAGCCACTCGGCGGTGACCTGCTGCGGCTTGGCGTCCGCGCCGAACAGCGCGCGCTGCAGGGCCTTGCGGTCGTCGTCCGAGGTGTCCAGGCGGCCGACGGCGTGCTTCACGCCCTGGCGGTCGATCAGGAACATCGAGCCGTCCTTGCTGCCGTGCGGCGGCTCCTGGACGAACAGCGACTTGCCGTCGTCGAGCTTCCGGTCCGGCGAGGCCAGCGTCTTGACGTCGGCCCCGGCCGCGATGAACACCGACTGGCTGACCGTCGACTGCAGGTTGTCCTTGCCCATCTTGTCGCAGACCGACCACACCTTGGCGGCGCCCGCGTCGTCCGCCTGGGGCAGCTTGTCCGGCGCGTACGGGATGCCGATGGTGGCGCCGCGCCGCGGGTACTTGTCGAGCACGTCGTCGGCGACGCTCTGCACGGTGGCGCCCTCGGACAGCACCAGCCGGGCCGAGGACATGTTCAGCACCTGGTGCAGCGTGGGCTGCCCGGTCTTGCTGTCCGGCAGGATCACGTAGCGGGTGGTCGAGGACTTGCCCTGGATGATGGACTTGCCGTTGTCCCAGTTCGGCGGCGCGGCCGGCTTGAGGACGCCCCACATGCCGAAGCCCGCCACGATCACCGCGCCGACCACGAAGCTCGGCAGCACCGCGCGGATCGGCCGGGGCGCGTCCTCGTCGTTCCCGCCGCCCCCCGGCTGCAGGAAGGCCCCCACCATCCGCTTCCGGGCGAAGGTGTAGGCGTTCAGCTCGTCCCGGCGTGATGCCATGCTCGTCCCCGTCTCCCCTGTGTGACCCGACCTGCGGGTGTCAACGCGCTTGCTCCGTGCGTGAGTCTGCCACCCGGCGGTCGACCGGCACCGGTGACCCTCGTACGATGCGGCAGCAGACGGTGAGTACGGTAACGGGTAGGCTCCGACGGTCCGCCATCCGGGCCGTCGGCACCGGAACGGGGGAACCGCCGGACCGGCCCCCTCGCCCGGGGACGCCGACGGGGATCTGACGGGACATCTGAAGCAGAGAGGGCAATTCGGGGGATGCCAAGCCAGTCCGCTCCAGCACGACGACGCTCCACCTCGCACGGCCGGAGGCCGGAGGGCCCGGGCGGACACCGGGCCCGCGGCGCGGTTCCGGCCGCCCCGGCCGCCCCGGTCGGCCCGGTCGGAATCCGGCTGCTGCCCAGGCCGGGCCTGCTGGGCCGCCGCCTGGAGCTCAAGCAGCTCGTCCAACTCGAGGTCGCCGCCGCCCTGGTGGCGGTCGGCTGGACGATCGACCCGATGATGGCGGGGATCTTCGGGGTGCCCGCCCTGGTCCTCCTGGTGCTCGCGCTGCTGCGCCTCGGCGGCCGCACCACCGGCGAGGCGATGACGGTCCGCAGCGCCTACAACTCCCGGCGCCGGGAGGCCAAGTACAACGTCCCGCCGCCCGGCACCGACCCGGCGCTGGCGCCGGTGCTGGAGCTGGAGCCGGCCCTGCGGACCTGCACCCACGCGATCGAGACCGACCTCGGCGACGGCCGCCCGCTGCGCCGCGAGACCGGCATGGTCGGCGACGGCACCTTCTTCACCTCGGTGCTGCTGGTGCAGTCCAAGGACCAGCCGCTGCGCCCCGGCCGGGGCACCTCCGGCCTGCCGCTGGACCTGATCTGCTCGATCCTCCAGGTCGACGACATCGGCCTGGAGTCGGTGCAGCTGGTCCAGCACACCCAGCCCGCGCCCGCCCCGCACCTGCCCGAGCACTCGCTGGCGGCCCGCGCCTACCAGCAGGCCCCGGGCGGCGTCAGCACCCCGGCGCTGCGGCTGACCTGGGTCGCCCTGAAGCTCGACCCGGAGCGCGCGGCCACCGCCGTGCTGGCCCGCGGCGGTGGCGAGGAGGGCTCCCGCAAGGCGCTGCAGCGGGTCACCGACCAGCTGGCCGGGCGGCTGAACAGCGCCGGCTTCACCGCGACCGTCCTGGACGAGCGGGAGCTGATCGCGGCGCTGGCCATCTCGGTGTGCGCCAACCCGGTCGCGGTGGCGGGCCGACAGGGCTCCGGCGGCGGCGTCGGCGTCGCCCGCCGGGCCCAGGAGTCGGCGAAGTTCTGCCGGATCGACGACCGCTGGCACACCACGTACTGGATCTCCAAGTGGCCGACGCTGTCCCGGCCGGGCGCGGGTGACGGCCGGATCGCCGCCCCCGAGCTGGTCAACCAGCTCACCGGCACCCCGGCGTTCGCCTCCACCTTCACCATCACCGCGACCCGGGCGATGGGCGGTTCGGTGGCGCTCAGCGGCCACCTGCGGCTGACCGGGCGCAGCGAGAGCGAGGTGGCGCAGGTGGGCCGCCTGGTGGAGTCCCGGGCGCAGCACGTCGGCACCTCGCTGACCCGCCTCGACCTGGAGCACGCCCCCGGCCTGCTCGCCACGCTGCCCCTGGGAGGGACGTCCTGATGGCCTATCAGACCTACTCCGGCCAGGCGCCGCAGACCGTCGAGCAGCGCCAGGTGCGGGTCCGCCCGGGTTACGGCCTGCGCGGTCCGCGGCGGGAGAAGCACGTCCTGACGGTGGACGAGCTGTCCGCGCTGTCCTTCCCGGTCGGCGACGACGGCGTGGTGGTCGGCGTCGACCAGCAGCAGCAGCCCGCCGTGATGGGCCTGTTCCGGCCCTCCCCGTACGAGGTGGCGCTGGTCGGCGGCATGTGGACGGCGCAGCTGATCGCGCTGCGGGCCGCCGCGACCGGGGCCCGGATCGCGGTGGAGACCGGCCGTCCGCAGGCGTGGGCGCCGATGGCGCAGGCGGCGGGCGGCGGGCAGCCGTGCGTGACGATCCACCAGGTGGGCCGGCTGGGCGCGCAGGGCGCCTCGGTGGCGTCACCCGTCCTGGTGGTTCGCGACCTGGGTGCGCGGCCCTCGCGCAGCCGGCTGTCGGCGGCGCCCTGGCAGACCACCCTGACGGTGCTGCCGTACCTGGGCCCGAACGCGTCCCGGGTGCTGAACGCCGCGGACCTGGTGGGCCTGCAGCGGATCTCGCCGCAGGAGTCCGAGATCGTGGGCCGGATGCTGTCGCTCGGCCCCGGTGACGTCACCACGCTGCCGACGCTGCCGGACAACGTCACGCTGTGGGCGACCCGGATGCGCCGCCAGTACGTGCTGACCAACCCGGGCGAGGCCGAGACCCAGGTGCTGGGCGGCCCGCGCCGGATGGACTGAGCGCACCGGCCGGTGGCCGGGGCCGGGGGCGGTCGGTCGCAGGGGGCGGCCGAGGGCCGCTCCCGGCCGCCCCCACCGGCCTGCGCCCCGGGAACCGGCTTCAACCCGCGGTTGTCCACCGCCTAGTCTTAATGCTCGACGGCAAGCGCCGAAGCAGCTTCGGCGAGAACGAGGGAGCCCCAGTGAGCAGCGATCGGGACGGCGTCTACGTCGGCGACAACGCGGCCGAGGACGACGATGACTGGTCCGACGCCCCGGACTACACCCCGCCGTCCTGGTACACCCAGAGCGCCGCTCCGGCCGCCCCGGCCGCCGCCGCGCAGCCGCCGGTGCAGGCCCAGCCACCGGTGGCGCAGCAGCCGCCGGTGCAGGTCCAGCCGTCCGTGCAGCCGCAGCCGGTCCAGCCGCAGCCGCCGGTCGCCCAGTCCCCGGAGCAGCAGGCCGCGCAGCCGCCGGTGCAGCCGCAGCCGCCGGTGGCCCAGCCGCCCGCCGACCCGACCGCCGGTCAGCCCCCCGTCGCCCCGCAGCCGCCGGTCCAGGCGGAGCCCCAGGTCCAGGTGCAGGCCGCGCAGCCGCCGGTGCAGCCGCAGCCGCCCGTGGCCCAGCCGCCCGCCGACCCGAGCACCGGTCAGCCCCCCGTCGCGCAGCCTCCCGTCGCGCAGCCGCCGGTGGCCCCGCAGCCGCCCGTGCAGGTCCAGCCGCCGGTGCAGCCGCAGCCGCCGGTCCAGACCCAGGGCGGGCAGCCGCCGTACCCGCAGCAGGGCGGCTACCCGCAGCAGGGGCAGCCCCAGCAGCCCTACCCGCCGCAGTACCCCCAGCAGGGGCAGCAGCAGGGACAGCCGCCCCAGCAGCCGTACCCCCCGCAGTACCCGCAGCAGCAAGGTCAGCCGCCGCAGCAGTGGCCGGTGGACCCGCGGGCGGGCGGCTGGCCGCAGGCCGGTCCGCACAACGCCCCGCAGGCGCCGGCGCAGTTCCAGCAGCACGGCCAGCAGGCGGCGGCGCACGGGGCGGCGCTGGGCTACACGGCGGCGGTGGAGCTGTCCTCGGACCGGCTGCTGCGCGGCCAGCCGAAGGCGCAGAAGCAGTCCCGGTTCCAGTTCGGCGGCAAGTCGGCGCAGGCCGACAAGCAGCAGAAGCTGGAGCTGATCCGGCACCCGGTGATGACCTGCTACCGGATCGCGGTGATCAGCCTCAAGGGCGGCGTGGGCAAGACCACGACCACCACCTCGCTCGGCGCGACGCTGGCCAGCGAGCGGCAGGACAAGGTCATCGCCATCGACGCCAACCCGGACGCGGGCACCCTGGGCCGCCGGATCAAGCGGCAGACCGGGGCGACCATCCGCGACCTGGTGACGGCGATCCCGCACGTCCGCAGCTACATGGACGTCCGCCAGTTCACCTCGCAGGACCCGAACTCGGGCCTGGAGATCGTCGCCAACGACGTCGACCCGGCGGTCTCCACCACCTTCGACGACTCGGACTACCGCCAGGTGATCCAGGTGCTCGGGCAGCACTACCCGATCATCCTGACCGACTCCGGCACCGGCCTGCTGTACTCGGCGATGCGCGGCGTGCTGGACCTCGCGGACCAGCTGATCGTGGTGGCCACGCCGAGCGTGGACGGCGCGTCCAGTGCCTCGACCACGCTGGACTGGCTGTCCGCGCACGGGTACGCGGACCTGGTGCAGCGGTCGATCACGGTGGTCTCCGGGGTGCGCGAGACCAGCAAGATGATCAAGGTCGAGGACATCGTGGCGCACTTCCAGACCCGCTGCCGCGGCGTCGTGGTGGTGCCGTTCGACGAGTCGCTGGCGGCCGGTGCCGAGGTCAACCTGCAGATGATGCGGCCGAAGGTCCGGGACGCCTACTTCGAGCTGGCGGCGCTGGTCGGCGAGGACATCGCCCGGGCCCAGCAGCAGGGCGGCTGGCAGCAGCAGGGCGGTTGGCAGCAGCAGCAGCAGCCGCAGGCCGGCCAGACCTGGCAGGGCCAGCAGCAGGGGGTGCCGCCGGAGCAGCAGGGCTACCCGCAGCAGGGCGGCTACCCCCAGCAGGGGGGCTACCCGCAGCAGGGCCAGCCGTGGCAGCAGCCCGGGCAGCCGCCGTACCCGCAGCAGGGCGGCTACCCGCAGCAGGGGCAGCCCGGTTACGGGTACCCGCCGCCGCACGAGGCGCCGCCGCCCGGCTACGGCTACCCGCCCCACCAGGGCTGACGCGACGTCGACCGGCCCGCTGCGGAAGGAAGTTCCGCAGCGGGCCGGTCGGCGTTCCGACGGGGCCGGTCAGTCCCGGGCGGTGAGGTCCCGGGCGCGCTTGACGTCCTCGGCCATCCGCTCCAGCAGGGCTTCGACGGAGTCGAACTTCTCCATGCCGCGCAGCCAGGCCAGGAAGTCCACGGCGACGTGCTGCCCGTACAGGTCGAGGCCGACCCGGTCGATGGCGTAGGCCTCGACGGTGCGGTGGGTGCCGTCGAAGGTCGGGTTGGTGCCGACCGAGATCGCGGCGGGCATGGTCTCGCCGTCGGCGCTCAGCCAGCCCGCGTACACGCCGTCGGCCGGGATCGCCGAGTGCGGGACGGTGTCCACGTTGGCGGTGGGGTAGCCGAGTTCGCGGCCGCGCTGGGCGCCGCGGACCACCTCGCCCTCGACCCGGTGCGGCCGGCCGAGGATCTCGGCGACGCCCGCCATGTCCCCCTCGGCGACCAGCCGTCGGCACAGCGTGGACGAGAACGGCTCGCCGCCGCCCGCGGTGCCGCGCACCTGCAGGTCGACCACCTCGACGGTGAAGTCGTCGGCCGCGCCGAGCTCGGCGAGCAGCGCGACGTCGCCCGCCGCCCGGTGCCCGAAGCGGAAGTTGGGGCCCTCCACCACGGCCTTGGCCCGCAGCGCGTCGACCAGCACGGAGCGCACGAAGAACTCCGGCGACTCCTGCGAGAACTCGGCCGTGAACGGCAGCACCAGGACGGCGTCGACGCCGAGTTGCTCGATCAGCTCGGCCCGCCGCGGCTGCGGGGCGAGCAGCGGCGGGTGGCTGCCGGGCCGGACCACTTCGCTCGGGTGCGGGTCGAAGGTGACGACCACCGCCTTCGCCCCCAACTCCCCGGCCAGCTCCACCACCCGGTTGACGATCAACTGGTGTCCGCGGTGGACCCCGTCGAACGATCCGATGGTGACGACGCTGCGCCCCCAGTCCCCGGGGATCTCCTCCAGGCCGTGCCAGCGCTGCACCTGACCGCTCCTTGTTCCTACGGTGTGCACACCCGTGCACTCGAAAGACCGAAACCGAACCCCTATAGCGTGCCATGCGACCGGCCCTGCCCAGGTACCGGAAGGCCCCCGGTGTGACCGGTCGGACGGCCGCCGGGGCGGTCCACCTGCCGCTCCGCCTCGGCGGCGGCGTACTGCGGGTCGCGCCCCGCCGAGGTCAGCGCCCGCATCCGGGCCAGCCGGGGCCCCTCGGGCGGCGGCGGGGCGCCCTCGGGCCAGGCCGCCAGCAGCCGGGCGAAACCCGCCCAGCGGCCCGCGCAGCGCACCAGGACGGCGTCCGCGCCGGGCCAGCGCTCGACCACCCGGGCCAGCAGCAGGCGTACCCGCGGCTCCGGGTGCCCGGCGTGCCGGGCCGCCAGCGCCTCGACCACCGCGGCCAGCACCCCGGGGTCCCGCTCGACGGCCAACAGGGCGTCCAGCAGGGCCTCCCGGCCGTCGCCGGGCGCGGCCAGCACCGGCGCGAGGACGGCCCGGACGGCGGGGTCGGCGGCCAGCACGGCGGGCAGCAGCGGGCGGCCGTCCCCGCCCGCGTCCAGCAGCGCGTCCAGGTGGGCGGCGACCGGGGCGGCCGCCTCCGGCCGCTCGCGCAGCAGGTCGGCGGCGAGCAGCGTCCCGGCCCGCGCCACCTCCGGGTCGGCGGCCCCGGCCAGTACCCGCAGGCCCTCCTCGAACCGGGCGCCGGGTTCCCGCAGCCGCTCCCGGACCTCCGCCAGCACCGGCCCCGGGTGCAGGTCCAGCAGGCCCGCCAGCACCTCGGCGGTCAGGAACGGGTCGCCCGCCCGGTGGGCGGCCAGCGCCGGCGCCAGGTACCCGGCGCCGTCCCGGGGGTCGCGCACCAGCACCGCCAGCGCGGCGCCGTGCAGGGCCGGCTCCTCCTCCCGGGCCAGCAGTGTCCGGGCGGCCAGCCGGAGCAGCCGGGCGCCCGACCCGCCGGCGTGCGGGGCGGCCCGCAGGGCGTGCACGGCCGCGGCGACGTGCCGTTCCGGGCGCGGGTCGTGGCTCCACCGGTCCACCGCCCGGCAGAGCGCGGACGGCTCGGCCGCGGCGAGCCGGCCGAGCAGCGCGTCGGCGCGCGGGTGGGCGGCGGACACCAGGGCCTCCGTCAGCTCGTCCAGGGCCAGCGCCCGGTGCGCGTGCAGGAGTTCGTCGGCGAGGTCGGCGGCGCCGTCCCCGGCCTCGTACCAGGCGCACAGCAGCGGCAGCACGGTGTGCGGGTCCGCCGTCAGCAGGTCGGTCGCGGCCCGCCGGAACACCGCGAGCCGGTCGGCCGGTCCGCCGCCGCCCGCCAACCGCCCCAGCAGGGCCACTCGTTCGGCGACCGGCAGTGGCAGGTCGGTCCAGAACGCCGGGCCGAACCGCTCGTCCCGGCCGGCCCGCCGCCCGAGCAGTTCCAGCACCTCCCGGTGCGCCGCCGGGTCCGGGCTGCCCGCCAGGCCCTCGGCCAGCAGCCGGCCCGCCCACCAGTCGGCCTCGCCGCCCCGTTCGGCGCGCTCCAGCGCCGCCAGGACCCGCCGCAGCCGGCCGTCCAGCGCCGCCGCCCCCTGCACCTGTCCGAGCCGCCGCAGCGCCCCGACCACCACCCCGGCCCGCCCCCGGCCGACCCCGCCGACGGCCGCCCCGGCCGGCCGGGTCCCACCCTCCGGACGGTCCTCCGGACAGCCCTCCGGACGGGGGGCCGCACCCGCCCGCCGCTCCGCCAGCACCACCACCCCGCCCGGCTCCGCGAGGCGCGTCCGGGGCGACCCGCCGCCCGGCTCCCCCGCCCCGGCGTCGCCACCGCCCGGCCCGGCGCACACCCGGCAGGCACCGTCGCCGTCCTGACGGCCCGTCGGCCCGCTCGGCCCCGCCGCCCCGTCCTGGTCCCGCAGCGCCCCTCCGCCGCCCCGACGCTCCGTCCCCCCACCTCGGCCGCACGCCCCGTCCGTCCCGCCGGCGCAGGCCCCGCAGCCGCCCCCGTCCTGACGGTCCGTCACCCCGGTGTCCGGCTCCGGTTCCGCGTCCTCCTCCAGCAGCAGGCGCAGCGCCGCGTCGAGGTCGAGGTGCAGGCTCTGCAGCCACTCGCCCCACTCCTCGTGACCGGCCCGGTGGCCGGTACCCGCCGGGACGAGCAGGCGTTCCTCGCGGACGGCCCGGGCCCAGCCGCCGGCCGCCGGGAAGAGGCGGTCGAAGTCGGCGGCGGGGAGCGCCCCGTCGCCCGCGCCGAGCATCAGCCGGGCGGCCTCGTGCAGCCGCCCCGCGGCGACCGCGGCGAGCCGGCGGACCTGCCGGGCGTTCTCGCCGGGCGGGACGGGGTCGCCGCGGCGGTGGCGGCGCGGCCCGCCGGGGGTGGCGGCGATCCGGCGGGCGACGGTGAGGCAGGCCAGGTCGAGCCAGCCGTCGAAGAGTTCGGTACGGCTGCCGACGGGGCCGTGCACACCCGCGGTGCGCAGGTCGCCGGCCAGCCGGAGGGCGAGCGGGTGGCCGCGGTCGGCGGCGCCGAGGAAGGTCTCGGGGAGGCCGTAGCGGCGGCCGGCCCGGGCGGCCGCGTCGTCGGTGAGCGGGCCGAGCCACAGGGCCCGGGCGGCGGCCCGCCAGGGGCCGAGCTGGTCCCAGCCGTCGGGGCGGCAGGCCACCAGGGCGCGGACCCGGTTGCCGCGCAGCCAGTCCAGCCCGCCGGCCAGCCAGCGCGCGGAGAGCGCCAGCGGCGCCTCCTCGGGGCCGTCCAGGACGAGCAGCAGCGGGCGCCCGGCGTCGGCGCACAGCGCGGCCAGCTCGCCCGGGTCGGCCTCGGGGACGCCGAGGGTCCGGGCGGCCTCGGTCAGGCGGCGGCGCAGCGGGTCGCCGAGGCTGCGGTCGCCGGCGGCGAGGTCGGCGCCGCGCAGCCAGAGGGTGGGCAGCGGGTGCTCGGCGCCGGCCCGGCGGACGGCGAGCGCGGCGAGTTCGGTGCTGCGGCCGCTGCCGGTGCCGCCGAGCAGCACGGTGAGGGTGTCGCCGGGCTCCTCGCCGCTGAGGCCGTCGGGGCGGTCGACCCGGTCGGCGGCCAGGTCGGCGACCCGGCCCGGCCCGGCGGTGGCGGCGTCCAGCTGGGCCTCGGCCAGGCGCAGCGCGCCGCCCAGGTTGAGCGCCCGGCCGAAGGCGGGGACGTCGGCGGCGTTGCGTGCGAGCAGCCCGCCGAGCGGGTCGCTGTCCGGCGGCGGGTCGTCGGCGGTGAGCGGGACGGCGGCGACGCCCGCGCCGGGGACGGCCCGCACCCGGGGCGCGATCACGGCGAGCACCGCGCCGGTGGCGGGGTCGAGCACGGGGGCGCCGGCGGTGGGGGTGGCGGTGAGGTCGAGCACCAGTACGCCGGGGACGGTCCGCACCCGGGCGCCGTCCGCGCAGCGCCCGCTCTCCCGGCCGACGGGGCCGCCCCGGACCAGCACGGGGGTGCCGTCCTCCCAGCGCTGGTGCGGCACCACGACGGGGCCGCCGACGGGGCCGCGGCCGATCGCCAGCGCCGGGCCGGGGACGCCGCCGACGGCGGCGGTGCGCAGCAGGGCGAGGCCGCGCGCGGGGAGCAGGTCGACGCTCTCGGGGCCGAGCACCCGGGACTGCCCGCCGGGGGTGTGCAGCACCAGCCGGGGCAGTCCGGCCACCGCCTCGTGCGCGGTGACCACCGTGCCGTGCCGGTCGGCGACGAAGCCGAGCCCGCACAGCCGGCCCTGCGCGTCCCTGATCCGCAGCAGCGCCGGTGCCGGATACCCCGCACCGACGGCGCCCGTGTCCTCGCCCAATCTGGCCAGTCCTCCCGCCGGGCCGCGGCCCCGGGCCCGTCCGGGGCCGGGGTACGGCCGCCGTACACGCCGCCGGTCAGCTTGCCCCCCACCAGCCCCACCGCACCCCGCGCGCCCCTCTCACCACACCGCTTCACTCCGTGCGCCCCCCTCCGGGGCCCGCGCGGGCGGAGCGGAGCGGGCCCCGGGCGCCGGCTCCGGGCCCTCGCGCCCCGTCGCACGACCACCCTGTCGCACGCCCCCCGCAGGACCCCCGGAGCCGACGGCCCGTCAGTTCCCGGGCGCGGCAGCGGCGGTGCGGGTGAAGCGGGCGGCGACGGCGGTGACGGCGCGGCGCGGCAGCAGGCGCGGGGAGGCGGCGGTGAGCCGGTTGAGCAGGCCGTCGACGGCGCTGGGGCGGCCCTTGGCGAGGGCGGCGAGCGCGGTGGCGACCACCTGCTCGGGGGTGCGCTTGGCGCCGGGGCCGGTGACCTCGCCGCCCATCACCGCGAAGAACGGGGTGTCGGTGGCGCCGGGGCAGATCGCCAGCGCCCGCACACCGGTGCCCCTGAGCTCGTGGGCGAGCGCCTCGGTGAAGGACAGCACGTACGCCTTGGTGGCCCCGTAGACGGCCATGCCGGGCAGCGGCTGGAACGAGGCGGTGCTGGCGACGTTGACGACCGCGCCGCGGCCGCGGGCCAGCATGCCGGGCAGCAGGCGGGTGGTGAGCTCGGTGAGGGCGAGGCAGTTCAGCCGGACCTGGGCGGCGACCCGGTCGGGGTCGGCGGCGGCCAGCGGCCCGTGCATGCCGAAGCCGGCGTTGTTGACCAGCACGTCGGGCTCCAGGCCCTGCTCGGCGAGCCGCCGCTGGAGCGCGGCGGGGGCGTCGGCGGCGGTGAGGTCCTGGACCAGCACCGCGGCCCGGACGCCGTGCGCGGCGGTCAGTTCGGCGGCGAGGTCGGCGAGCCGCCGCTCGCTGCGGGCGACCAGCACCAGGTCGGCCCCGCGGGCGGCCAGCTCGCGGGCGAAGGCGGCGCCGATGCCGGTGGAGGCGCCGGTGATCAGGGCGGTGCTGCGGGTGAAATCCATCGGGGCTCCCGGGACGGCGGCGGGCGGGCGCGACCGCCGCATGTTGACGGTGACAACAACCCGAATGTAGTCGCCGCCCACAAAGTGGTCAACGCCAACATTCGCCTATCATGAGCCCATGCGAACGGGCCGCTACCACCACGGGGACCTCCGCGCCGCACTGCTGGCCCAGGCCGAGAAGGCCCTCCAGGAACACGGCCCGGACGCCCTCTCGCTGCGCGAACTGGCCCGCGAACTGGACGTCAGCCACGCCGCGCCCAGCCGCCACTTCCGCGACAAGCGGGCCCTGCTGGACGCGCTCGCGCTGACCGGCATCCAGCGCGTCGCCGCCGCCGCCCGCACCCGCCTCGCCACCGCCGGGCCCGCCTTCGACGCCCGGCTGCGCGCCTTCGCCCGCGCCTACGTGGACTTCGCCGCCGAGCGCCCCGCCCTGCTGGAGCTGACCTTCATCCGCAAGCACGACCCCGCCGTGACGGACGAACTGCGCACCGCCTGGCAGCCGCTGGAGGACGAGGTCGGCCAGGTGGTCGCCCAGGGGCAGCGGGACGGGCTGGTCCGCCCCGGCGACACCGAGCGGATCTTCAACGTGCTCTTCACCGCCGTCCACGGCGTCGCCGCCCGGGCCGCCACCGGCACCCTGGCCGGCCCCGCCCTCGACCAGGTCCTCGACGACGTCCTCGACCACGTCCTGCGCGGCCTCGCCCCCGCCCCGGGCGACACCCCGCTCGCCCCGCCGGCCGCCCCGCTCTGCTGACCCCGCCCCCACGGGGCGCCCCCGTACCGGACTGACGGACCGTCAGGACGGCCCCGTAGCGTGGCCGCCATGACTCCCCCGCCCCCGGCCCTCCTCCGGCCTGCCCTCTCCCCTGCTCCGAGCGCCCCTTCGAGAACCGCCCCGCCGAGCACCAGCCCGCCGGGCACCGCCCCGTCCGCGGCCGCGGGGTCGACCCGGGACCGGGTGGTCGCGGCCGCCACCGCCGAGTTCGCCCGCCACGGGATCGCCGGGGCCCGGGTCGACCGGATCGCCAAGGCCGCCCGGACCAGCAAGGAGCGGGTGTACGCCCACTTCACCGGCAAGGAGGAGCTGTACCGGCTGGTCTGCGCGCGGGAGCTGGCCGCGGTCGCCCGGGCCGCCCGGCTGGACCCGGCCGACCTGCCCGGCTACGCCGGCCGGCTGCACGACCACTTCACCGCCCACCCGGAGCGCCTGCGCCTGGTCCGCTGGGGGCAGTTGGAACTCGGCGCGGACGGCTCGCGGCCCGACGCCGCCCTGCGCCGCGCCACCGCCCGCCGGCTGGCCCGGCTGCGCGCGGCCCAGGCCGCCGGGCTGCTCGACCCGGGCTGGGACCCGCAGGACGTCCTGGTCTTCGTCGACCGCCTCGCCACCGCCTGGGCCGACCGCCCCGACCGGCTGCCGACCGCCCCCGGGGAGCGCGCCGCCTTCCTCGCCGCCCGCCGCGCCGCCGTGGTCGCCGCCGTCGGACGCCTCTTCCCGGCCACCCGCGCACCCGACGGGAGCCGCCCCGCCGCACCGTCCTGACCGCCCGGCCCCGGCAGGACGTCCCGAAAACCCGCTCGCTCCCGGCCGCCCCGCCGGGGCACCATGCCGGGCATGGAGATCAGCCTGGAACCCTGGTCCGACGCCCACCTCGACCTGCTGCGGCGCATCAACACCCCGCTGATGCGCCGCCACGTCGGCGGCCCGGAGACACCGGAGCAGCTGCTGGTCCGCCACCGCCGCTACCTCGAACTCCCGTCCCGGGGCGGCGTGATGTTCGCGGTGCTGGTCGACGGGGCGCCCGCCGGCTCGATCGCCCGGCACCGCCGGGAGTGGCGGGGCGCGGAGATCCACGAGACCGGCTGGAACGTGCTGCCGGAGTTCCAGGGGCGCGGCGTGGCGGTGGCGGCGGGGCGGGCGCTGCTCGCCGACCTGCGCGCCGCCGTCGCCGCCGACCCGGCCGCACCGGGCGTGCTGCACGCCTTCCCGGCGGTCGACAACGCGCCCTCCAACGCGCTCTGCGCCCGCCTGGGCTTCACCGACGCGGGCCCGTGCGCCTTCGAGTACCCGCAGCGCTCCGGCCGGTTCCTGCACAGCAACGACTGGCACCTGGCCCTGCGCTGAACACCGACAACGGCCGACGTACCGTCCGACGCCCCGTCAGCCGACGAACACCGCGACCGACTTGGCCAGGCCGCCGCTCTCCTCGACCAGCGCCAGGAACCGGCCGTCCGGGTCGAAGACCGCGATCGGCCCGTCCACGCCCAGCCCGGGCGCGGGCAGCCGCATGCCGTTGGAGAGCAGCCGGGCCTGCTCGGCGTCCACGTCCCAGCGCGGGAAGGCGGCGGCCGCGGCCTCGGCGATCGGCAGCACCTCCAGCTTCTCCTCCAGCTGCTCCAGGGTGCGCGCCGATTCGACGGAGTACGGGCCGACCCTGGTGCGCCGCAGCATCGTCAGGTGGCCGCCGACGCCGAGCGCCGCGCCCAGGTCGCGGGCCAGCGCCCGGATGTAGGTGCCGGAGGAGCACTCGACGGTGACGTCCAGGTCGAGCACCGGCGTCCCGTCCTCGGCGACCGCGGGGCGGGCCTCGTGCACGGTGAAGGAGTGCACCGTGGTCGGCCGGGCGGCGAGTTCGAACTCCTCGCCCTCGCGCACCCGCGCGTACGAGCGCTTCCCGTCGATCTTGATCGCGCTGACCTTGGACGGCACCTGCATGATCTCGCCGGTGAGCCGGGCGACCTCGGCGTCGACGGCCGCCCGGGCCACCTCGTCGGCGGGGACGGAGGCGGTGACCTCGCCCTCCCGGTCGTCGGTGATCGTGGTCTGCCCGAGCCGGATCGTCGCCTCGTAGGTCTTGGCGGTGAGCATCAGGTGCCCGAGCAGCCGGGTGGCCCGCTCGACGCCGATCACCAGCACGCCGGTGGCCATCGGGTCCAAGGTCCCGGCGTGCCCGACCTTCCGGGTGCCGGCCAGCCACCGGAGCTTGGCGACCACCCCGTGCGAGGTGATGCCCTCCGGCTTGTCGACGATCACCAGCCCGTCGGGGCCCGTCCCGCTACGCTTCATCGCTTCATCATCGTTTCGCCTCCGCGCGCACCAGCGCGCCGCCGCTGCCGCCCGCACCAGCGCGGCCCCGGCCCGTCCACCGAACCGGACGAGCCTAGCGCGCGCTCTCCTCGGCCAGCGCCACCCGGAACCGCTGCACGGTGGCCTCCACGGCCTCGCGGGCGCTGAACCCGGCGGCGTACACGTGCCCGCCGCCACCCATCCGGGCGCACACCGCGGCCACGTCGACCGCGCCCCGGGAGCGGCAGGAGCCGCGCAGCGTGCCGTCCGGGTCCTGCTTGAGCACCAGCGCGACCTCCGCCTCGGCGGGCTTGCGCAGCACGTCGATCAGGCCCTCGATCTCCTCGACGGTGACGCCGAACAGCGCCAGGTCCTGGTACGGCACCCAGGTCCACACCAGCCCGCGCCCGCCGGCCTCCTCGGGCTCGAACAGGGCCCGCTCCAGCGCCCCGGCCAGCACCTTCAGGTAGCCGAAGGAGGTGGTGTCCCAGAGCTGGCGGGAGATCAGGTCGTGCCGGATGCCGGTGGCCAGCATCCGCCCGGCCATCTCGTGCGTGGCGGGCGTGGTGGCCCGGTACTTGAACGAGCCGGTGTCGGTGGCGATGCCGGTGTACAGGCAGGTGGCGATCGCCCGGTCCAGCGGCACCCGCAGCCGCCGCAGCAGCTCGTCCACCAGCACGGCGGTGGCGGGCGCGGACGGGTCGATCAGCCGGACGGTGCCGAAGCCCGGATTGGAGGCGTGGTGGTCGAACACCACCAGCGCGTCGGCGGCGAACGCCTTGTCCCGGAGCAGGCCGAGCCGGTCCTCGGAGGCGGCGTCGAAGGCCAGCACCAGCGCGGGCCGGTCCGGCACCGCGGCGGCGGGCACGATCAGCTCCTGCCCGGGCAGGAAGGACAGCGACTCGGGGATCACCTGCGGGTCGTCGCCGAACGACACCCGCACCTGCTTGCCCAGGCCGCGCAGCGCCAGCCCGGCGGCCAGCGCCGAGCCGAGCGCGTCGCCGTCGGGGGCGATGTGGCAGATCAGGTCGACCCGGTCGCAGCCCGCGAGCAGCTCCAGCGCCCGGGCCCACTGCGGCTCGAAGCGGCCGCCCTCCGGCTCCGCCGCGGAACCGGACGACGCGCCGGGACCCGACGGGGCCCCGGGGTCCGACGACGCCCCGGAGTCCGACGACGCGCCGGAGTCGGACGGCGACCCGCTGCGCGGGCCCGGAAGCACCGCGGGGGCGGTCTCCACCTCAACGGTGGAGACCGCCCCCGCGGCCCCGGACCCGGCCGGCTCCCCGGCCATCGTCACTCGTCCTCGTCGTCGTCGCGCGCCGCCTTGTAGGGGTCGGCGTCGCCGGCGTACGCGGCCCCGGCGGCGGCCGTGCGGACCGCGGCGTCGGAGAGCCGCGCCTTGTCCAGCAGGTCGTCGATGTTCCGGGCGTTGTCCGGCAGTGCGTCGGCGACGAAGGTCAGGGTCGGGGTGAACCGCACCCCGGTCTGCTTGCCGACCTCGGAGCGCAGGACGCCCTTGGCGCTCTCCAGCGCGGCCGCGCTGGACTCCCGCTCCGCCTCGTCACCGTAGACGGTGTAGAAGACGGTGGCCTCGCGCAGGTCCCCGGTCACCCGGGCGTCGGTGATGGTGACGTACCCGAGTCGCGGGTCCTTGATCCGGCGCTGCAGGGTCTCCGCCACGACCACCTGGATGCGGTCGGCGAGCTTGCGCGCCCTAGCGGTGTCGGTCACGTTGCCTCCTCGTGCAATGGGCGCGTACCCGGGTCATGACCACTCCCGGAGGGGCCCTCTCCCCAACGTACCCGCCCGCGCCCGGCCTTGCGGGCGCTCTCGGTCAGGTGCGGGTGTGACAGTGGTGACTCCCGCAGGTCATTCGTCGTCGTCGTGGTGGTGCCGCCTCCGGACGGAGAGCAGCATCACCTCGGGGCGGCCGGCGACGAGCCGCTCACAGCTGTCCAGGATCTCGTGGACGTACCCGGCGTCGCCGGACACCACCGCACAGCCGATCTCGGCCCTGCGGTGCAGATCCTGGTTCCCTACCTCGGCAGCGCACACGCTGTACTTGCGCTGCAGTTCGGCCACGATGGGCCGCACGATCGAGCGCTTCTCCTTCAGCGAGTGCACGTCGCCGAGGAGCAGGTCGAAGGTGAGTGTTCCTACGAACATGTGGGACAGGCCTGGGCCGGCCTGGGAGCCTCGAAGGGTTTCCGACTGGCCCCGACCCTAACAAGCGCGGCCGGGGCCGGTCGACGGGATAACGCTCCCGCCGACCGGCCCCGGTCGGTCACCCGTTACGAGCGCGGCTTCTCCCGCATCTCGTAGGTCTCGATGACGTCCTCGACCTTGATGTCGTTGAACGAACCGAGCGTGACACCGGCCTCGAAGCCCTCGCGGACCTCGGTGGCGTCGTCCTTGAAGCGGCGCAGGCCCTCGATGTTGAGGTTCTCCGCCACGACCTTGCCGTCGCGCAGCAGGCGCGCCTTGGTGTTGCGGCGGATGATGCCCTCGCGGACGAGCACACCGGCGATGTTGCCGAACTTGGAGGAGCGGAACACCTCGCGGATCTCCGCGGAGCCGAGGCGCACCTCCTCGTACTCGGGCTTGAGCAGGCCCTTGAGCGCCGCCTCGATCTCCTCGATCGCCTGGTAGATGACCGAGTAGTAGCGGATGTCGACGCCCTCGCGCTCGGCCGCGGTGCGCGCACGGCCCTCGGCGCGCACGTTGAAGCCGATGATGATGGCGTCCGAGCCCATCGCCAGGTCCACGTCGGACTCGGTGATGGCACCCACACCGCGGTGCAGCACCCGCAGCTCGACCTCCTCGCCCACGTCCAGCTTGACGAGGGCGTCCTCGAGGGCTTCGACGGAACCGGAGACGTCACCCTTGATGATGAGGTTGAGCTTCTCGATGTTGCCGGCGGCCAGCGCGGCCTCGAAGCCCTCCAGCGACACGCGGACGCGGCGCTGGGCCATCGAGGCGTTGCGGTCGCGGGCGGCGCGCTTCTCGGCGATCTGGCGGGCGGTGCGGTCCTCGTCGACGACGATGAAGCTGTCGCCGGCGCGGGGCACCGAGGTCAGACCGAGCAGCAGCACCGGACGGGACGGGCCGGCCTCGGTGAGGCTGTTGCCGTTCTCGTCCAGCATCGCGCGGACGCGGCCGTAGGAGTCGCCGACCACGATCGAGTCGCCGACCCGCAGGGTGCCGCGCTGGACGAGCAGCGTCGCCATGGCGCCGCGGCCCTTGTCCAGGTGGGCCTCGATCGCGATGCCCTGCGCGTCCTGCTCCGGGTTGGCCCGGAGGTCGAGCGAGGCGTCCGCGGTCAGGACCACGGCCTCCAGCAGTTCCTCGATGTTGAGGCCCTGGCGGGCGGAGATGTCGACGAACATGGTGTCGCCGCCGTACTCCTCGGCCACCAGGCCGAACTCGGTCAGCTGGCCGCGGACCTTGGTCGGGTCGGCGCCCTCGACGTCGATCTTGTTGACCGCGACCACGATCGGCACGCCGGCGGCCTTGGCGTGGTTCAACGCCTCGACCGTCTGCGGCATGACGCCGTCGTTGGCCGCGACCACCAGGATCGCGATGTCGGTGGACTTGGCACCACGGGCACGCATGGCGGAGAACGCCTCGTGACCCGGGGTGTCGAGGAAGGTGATCGGGCGCTGCTCGCCGTTCACCTCGGTGACCACCTGGTAGGCACCGATGTGCTGGGTGATGCCGCCGGCCTCGCCCGCGACCACGTTGGTCTTGCGGATCGCGTCGAGCAGGCGGGTCTTGCCGTGGTCGACGTGACCCATGACGGTGACCACCGGCGGACGCGCGGCCAGCATCTCCTCGTCGCCCTCGTCGACACCGAAGTCGATGTCGAAGGACTCGAGCAGCTCGCGGTCCTCGTCGTCCCGGCTGACGATCTCCAGCACGAAGCCCATCTCGTCGGCCAGCAGCTGGAGCGTGGCGTCGGAGACCGACTGGGTGGCGGTGACCATCTCACCGAGGTTGAACATCACCGAGACGAGCGCCGCCGGGTTGGCGTTGATCTTCTCCGCGAAGTCCGTCAGCGAAGCACCGCGCGAGAGGCGAACGGTCGAGCCGTTGCCGCGCGGCAGCATCACGCCGCCGACGGACGGGGCCTGCATGGCCTCGTACTCCTGGCGCTTCGCGCGCTTCGACTTCCGGCCGCGGGCCGGACGGCCGCCGGGGCCGCGACCGAACGCGCCCTGCGTGCCACCACGGGCACCCGGGCCGCCGGGACGACCGCCGAAGCCACCGGGACGGGCACCGCCGCCACCGAAGCCGCCACCGCCGCCGGCGCCGCCACCCGGACGGGGGCCGCCGAAGCCGCCACCGGCCGGACGCGAGCCCGGACCGGCCGGACGGCCCTGGAAACCGGGACGGGCGCCGCCGCCCGGAGCACCCGGACGCGCACCGGGACCACCCGGACGCGCACCGCCGGCACCCGGACCCGGGCGCGGGCCCGGACGCTGCGGCATCATGCCGGGGTTCGGACGGGGCATCCCGGACGGGCTCGGCGCACCGGGGCGCGGACCGGCCGGACGGGGCATGCCGTCAGGACGGGGCGCACCGGCACCCGGGCCACCGGGACGCGGAGCGCCACCGGGACGGGGACCGCGCTCACCGGACGGCGCACCGCCCGGACGCGGGGCACCGGCACCCGGCGCACCGGCCGGACGGGGACCGCGCTCGCCACCGGGACGGGGACCGCGCTCACCGGCACCCGGCGCACCGGCCGGACGGGGACCGCGCTCGCCACCGGGACGGGGACCGCGGTCACCCGCGGGCGCACCGCCCGGACGCGGGGCGGACGGCCGGGCCATGCCCGACGCGCCGCCCGAGGTGAAGGGGTTGTTGCCCGGACGCGGACCGGCCGGACGCGGGCCCGGACGGGCCGCGGGGTTGGCCGGGGCCGGCCGCGGGGCGGCCGGGCGCGCCGGAGCCTCGCCGGCCGGGGCCGGGGAGGAGAACTCCGCCGCCGGCGCCGGAGCGGCCGGGGCGGGCGTCGCCGGGCGCGGAGCCGGGGCGGGCGCACCCGCGGGCTTCGGCGCGGCGGGCGCGGGGGTGGTCGGACGGGGGCCCGGCGTCACGGTGGGACGCGGGCCGGGGGTGGGTGCTGCGCCCGGCTTGGGCGCGGCCGAACCGGCGGCGCCGGACGGCTGGGGCGCCGCGGGCTTCCGCGGGCCAGGCTTCGCGGAGGACGCGCCGCCGGACGGCGGGGTCGCTCCCAAAGCGTCAGTCAGCTTGCGCACGACCGGCGCCTCGATCGTCGAGGACGCCGAACGGACAAACTCGCCCAGCTCGGTGAGCTTGGCCATGACGGCCTTGCTCTCCAAACCGAGCTCCTTGGCGAGTTCGTATACCCGGACCTTAGCCACTTCGCTCCTGTCTATGCGTCCGGGGTATTCGTCCGCCGGACTGCCGTTACTTCATGGGCGTACTCATCGCGTACTCATCGAGTGCTCATCGCAATCTCGACCTACTTCCATCTCGCGAGGTACCTGACTGGGGCGCACGGCGGCGTACCACCGCCGTGCACTGGTGCGTGTTGCCGGGCGCGATGCCCGTCAGCGGGCCGACTGCCCGTCGGCCGGCGCCACTCCTGCCCCGACGTGCTCCCGCAGGGCGCCGGGGTCGAGCGCTTCCCGGACCCGGAGGGCCCGCTGGAACGCCCGGCGGCGGACCGCGAGGTCGAGGCAGGCCGGATCGGGGTGCAGGTACGCGCCCCGGCCCGGCCGTGTGCCGCGGGGATCGGGGACGTACGCGCCCTCGCCCGCCACGACACGCAGCAGCTCGTGCTTGGCCGCTCGCTTGCGGCAGCCCACGCAGGTGCGTTCAGGGCGTGCGCGGACATGCGTCCGGCCAGACACGTTCAAGTCTACCCCTCCGAAGGGACTCACCGCCGCCGAGTAGATCTCCGGAGGCTCATGACAACGGTTGCTAGCGGCCCGCTGATTCCTGGGCGGGGACCTCGGTGTCCGGACGGATGTCGATCCGCCAGCCGGTGAGCCGGGCCGCGAGGCGGGCGTTCTGCCCCTCCTTGCCGATCGCCAGCGACAGCTGGTAGTCCGGCACGATCACCCGGGCCGAGCGCTGGGCCAGGTCGACGATCTCCACCTTCGTCACCCGCGCGGGCGACAGGGCGGCGGCGACCATCTCCGCCGGGTCCTCCGACCAGTCGACGATGTCGATCTTCTCGCCGTGCAGCTCGGACATCACGGTGCGCACCCGCATGCCGTTCGGGCCGATGCAGGCGCCCTTGGCGTTCAGGCCGGACCGGCGCGACCAGACCGCGATCTTGGTGCGGTGGCCGGCCTCGCGGGCGATCGCGGCGATCTCCACCGAGCCGTCCGCGATCTCCGGGACCTCCAGCGCGAACAGGCGCTTCACCAGGTTCGGGTGGGTCCGCGACAGGGTGACCGACGGGCCGCGCACGCCGCGCCGCACGCCCACCACGTAGCACTTCAGCCGGGTGCCGTGCGCGTACACCTCGCCGGGGACCTGCTCCTGCGGGGGCAGGATGGCCTCCAGCTTGCCGATGTCGACCAGCACGCTCTTCGGGTCGTTGCCCTGCTGGACGACACCGGTGACGATGTCGCCCTCCTTGCCGGCGTACTCGCCGAAGGTCTGGTCGTCCGCGGCGTCCCGCAGCCGCTGCAGGATGACCTGCTTGGCGGTGGAGGCGGCGATCCGGCCGAAGCCCGACGGGGTGTCGTCGAACTCCTTCGGCTCCACGCCCTCCTCCAGCTCGGCGGCGTCCTCCAGGGCCCAGACCGTCACGTGGCCGGTCTTGCGGTTCAGCTCCACCCGCGCCCGGCGGCGCGAGCCCTCGGTGCGGTGGTACGCGATGAGGAGGGCCGACTCGATCGACTCGACCAGCAGGTCGAACGGCACGCCCTTCTCGGTGACCAGCCCGCGCAGGGCACTCATGTCGATGTCCACGACTACGCCTCCTCTTCCTCTTCGTCCACGTCCGCGATGTCGGCGGCGGCGTCGATGGGTTCCTCGTCCTTGCGGTTGAACTCGACCTGCACCCGGGCCCGCGCGATCTCCGCGAACTCCAGTCGGCGCTCCTTGGGGCGGCCGCGCCCCTTGACCGGCTGCACCTCGACCAGCGCGCCGTCCTCGTCGCTCTCCAGCACCCGCGCGGTCAGCTCCGCGCCGTCCACCAGCTTGATCGCCGCCAGTCGGCCGGCCGCCCGGCGCCAGTGCCGCGGCTCGTTCAGCGGGCGCTCGGCGCCCGGCGAACCGACCTCCAGCAGGTACGGGGCGGCGCCCATCAGGTCGGACTCGTCCAGCGCCTGGCCCACCAGGCGGGAGAAGTCGGCGATCGCGTCGAGGTCGACGCCCTCGTCGGAGTCCACGTCGATCTGCACCTGGCGGCGGCTGCCGGCCTGGGTCACCTTGACCTCTTCGAGGTCCAGCCCGGCTTCGGCGGCCAGCGGCTCCAACAACGCGCGCAGCCGGTCGGTGGGGGTGGTGCTCATCCGGGTGACTCCTCGGCCGCGTCTGCTGTTGTCGAAGGTGCTAACTCACCGCGAAGCCTATCGGGTCGGAGGCCGAACCGCCGATTCCGCCCCCGGCCCGGGCCACCCCGCTGCGAGGAAGGTCACAGGCGCCGGATACCGTCCGAGGTCCAGCAGCAGACCGTGCTGATCCGGTAAAGATTCCTCCCGACGGGGGCACACCGCCCCCATCGACCCCACCGACCCCGCTGGAGCACCGATGCGCGCGCCGACACGGCGGACCTTCCTGGCCCTCGGGGCGTTCGCCGGACTCGCCCTGCCGGTCGGCTGCACCGGCGGCTCCGACCGGCCGCCCGCTCCGCAGCAGCAGCAGGACCCGGACGCCGTGCTGAGGCTCCGTCAGCTGGCCGCCACCGACGCGCTGCTGGCGGACTACGACGCCGCCGCCGCGGCGAGCCCGGCGGACGCCGCCCGGCTCGGCGACCTGCGCGAGGACGTGCTCCAGCACCGTACGGCGCTGGCCCGGAGCCTCCCTGCGGACTCCCCCTCGCCCTCTCCCTCCGCCTCCGCCTCGGCCACCGCCCCGGCGCGCGGGGTCGCCGAGCTGGCCGCGGCCGAGCGGCGCACCGCCGGCCTGCGCCTCGCCGACCTGGCCGCCGCCTCCCCGGAGCTGGCCCGGACCCTCGCCGCGGTCGCCGCCTCCGGCGCGGCCCACGCCGCCGCGCTCGGCGACACCGGGGGCTTCGACCCCGCCGCGCCGCCGCCCGCCCCGTCCGGCTCCGCGTCCGCCGCCCCGTCCGCCGCTCCGTCGGGGTCCGCCGCCCCGGCCGGGGCCGACACCGGGGCGCTGCAGGCGGCGCTGGCCGCCGAGCACGCCGCCGTGTACGGGTACGGCGTGGTGGGCGCCTTCCTCCCGGTCGGGCCGCAGCGCGAGGACGGCCGCGCCGCGTACGCCGCCCACCAGGCCCGGCGGGACGCCTGGCAGCGCCTGCTGGCCGGGCGGGGCGCCTCCCCCGCCGCCGCGGCGGCTGGCTACCGGCTGCCGTTCCCGGTCAAGGACGCCGCCGCCGCGACGCAGCTCGCCGCCCACCTGGAGATCCAGCTCACCGCCGCCTACGCCGACCTGGCCGCCACCGCCGCGTTCCGCGCCGAGGGCGCCGCCGCGCTGCGCGAGTGCGCGCTGCGCGCCGTCCACTGGGGCGCGGACCTCCCGGCGCTGCCGGGGATCATGGAAACGGCGGAGCCGACGGGCCCGGCGACGCCCTGAGCGCCCCGTCCGGTACCCGATAATCGGTCCCATGTCGGCACAATCTGCGCAGTTCACCGCCCCCGGGCGGCTGGTCGGGTCGGTGCGGGCGGCGGGGGACCCCGCCGGGGAGGTCTGGCTGGCGGCGCTGCCCGGCCTGCTCGCCCGGCGGCTGGCCGACTGGGAGCTGGTGCCCGAGCGGGTGCTGGAGCCGGGCGGCCGGGGCTCCGTGCTGCTCTACGCGCACCGGGCGGCGGACCGCTCCCCCGTCGCGGTGAAGGCGGCCCGGCCCTCGGCGGAGGCCGCGGCGCTGCGGGCCTGGGCGGGGCGCGGGGCGGTGCTGCTGCTCGCCGAGGCGGACGGGGCGCTGCTGCTGGAGCGCCTGCACGGGGAGATCCCGCTGCGCTCGCTGGCGGAGGCGAAGGCGATGCTGGAGGCGACCAGCCTGCTGCGCCGGCTGTGGGTGCCGGCCCCGGCGGGGCACGGCTTCGAGACCCTGCCGGAGCGGGCGGCCCGGATCGCCGCCCGGATCGCGGAGCGCCGGGAGCTGCCCGCCGCTGCGGACGCCGCGCCGCTGGTGGACGAGGCGCTGGAGGCGGTGGCGCTGGCGGGGGACGGCGGCGACTGGCTGCTGCACGGGGCGTTCCACCACGGGCGGGTGCTGGCGGCGGAGCGGGCCCCGTGGCTGGCGGTCGGCCCGCGCCCGGTGGTCGGCGACCGGGCCTTCGACCTGGCCCGGCTGGTGCTGGACCGGGTGGACACGCTGGCGGCCTCGCCGGGGCCGCGCGGTGCGGCCCGGCGGCGGCTGCGGCAGCTCGCCGAGGCGGTGGAGCTGCCCGCCGAGCGGGTCCGGGCGTGGACGCTGCTGCGGGCGGTGGACGCCGGGCTGGGGGCGCTCGCGGCGGGCGACGCGGCGGGGGCGGAGCTCCGTCTGGAGTTCGCGTCCTGGCTGTGAGGCCGGGGCGCGGCACCGGGCGGTGCGGCAGGTAGTAACGTCCCGCTTCATGGAGCAGCTCACCGGGGTGACGATCGAGGCCATCGACCTGGCGGCGTGGGCGCCGACCGTGCTGGAGGTGCAGGCGGTCGCGTTCGGGCTGGGGCCGCAGGAGGTGGCGGTGCGGCTGCCGATCGTGGGGCGGCACGCCCTGCAGCCGGGGGTGGTGGCGCTGGGCGCGATGGCGCAGGGCCGGCTGGTCGGGTTCGGGTACGGGATGCCGAACCGGCGCGACCACTGGTGGTCGACGGTGATCGAGCCGTACCTGGCGGCGCGCGGCCACGAGGGCTGGCTGGACGGGGTGTTCGCGGTGACGGAGCTGCACGTGCTGCCGGAGTTCCAGGGCCTGGGGGTGGGCACCCGGCTGATCCGTTCGCTGTGCGGGCGCTCGGGCCTCGACCGGTCGATCCTGTCGGCGATCGACGCGGAGACCCCGGCGCGCCGGCTGTACCGCTCGCTCGGCTACCGGGACCTGGCGCCGGCGGTGCGCTTCCCGAACACGGCGCGCCCGTACGCGGTGATGGGCGCGCACCTGCCGCTGCGCGACCCCGCGGGGCAGTGACGGGTCGTCAGAACAGCACGCTCATGAACGCGCCGACCTCGCGGAAGCCGACCCGGCGGTAGGCGGCGCGGGCCCGGAGGTTGAAGTCGTTGACGTACAGCGAGACCACGGGGGCGACCTCGGCGAGCGCGGTGTTGACCACGGCGGCCATGCCGGTCTCGGAGTGCCCGCGGCCGCGGTGCTCGGGGGCGACCCAGACGCCCTGGATCTGGCAGGCGCCGACGGTGACGGCGCCGATCTCGGCCTTGAAGACGACCTTGCCGTCCTCGTCGAAGCGGGCGAACGACCGTCCGGTGGAGACCAGTTCGGCGACCCGGGCCTGGTAGAGCAGTCCGCCGTCGCCGGCCAGCGGGGAGATGCCGACCTCCTCGGTGAACATCGCCACGCAGGCGGGCATCAGCGCCTCGATCTCGTTGCGCCGGACCCGGCGCACCTGCGGGTCGGCCGCGACGGCGGTGACGGGCTCGGCGGTGGCCATCAGCGGCTGGTGGGCGCGGACGTCGCGGGCGGGGCCCCAGGAGCGCTCCAGCAGGGCCCAGAGGGCGGCGGTGGAGTCGGCGGGGCCGACGATGGAGGAGCAGCGGCGGCCCTGTCGGCGGGCCCGCTCGGCGAAGGCGCGGACGGCCTCGGGCCCGGCGTTGACGGGGACCAGGTTGGCGCCGGCGTAGCAGAGCGCGTCGAGCCGCCCCTCGGCGTCGTACCAGCCCCACATCTCGCCGCCGAGCCGCCAGGGGTCGAGGCCGACGGCTTCGACCCGGGTGGCGACGAAGGCGTTGGCGACCGGGTCGCGGTGCAGGATCTCCAGCGCCGCGTCGAGGTCGGGGGTCTCCAGCACGCGGGTCGCGGCCAGGGCCCGGGCCACCTGGAAGGGGCCGGGCAGCGTCACGCCTCGGTCGAGCACGGGGGCACCTCTCGAACAGGCGGGGCCGCCGCGCGCGGCGGCCCCGCCGGGGGACTTCAGGCCGTCACTCGGCGGCCACGACGACGGGGGCGCCGGATTCCACGCCCTCCTCCTGCATCTGCTCGGCCAGCTTCATGGCCTCCTCGATCAGGGTCTCGACGATCTTCGACTCGGGGACGGTCTTGATCACCTCGCCCTTGACGAAGATCTGGCCCTTGCCGTTGCCGGAGGCGACGCCGAGGTCGGCCTCGCGGGCCTCGCCGGGGCCGTTGACGACGCAGCCCATGACGGCGACCCGGAGCGGCACCTCCATGCCCTCCAGGCCGGCGGTGACCTCCTCGGCGAGCTTGTAGACGTCGACCTGGGCGCGGCCGCAGGACGGGCAGGAGACGATCTCCAGGCCGCGCTGGCGCAGGTTCAGCGACTCCAGGATCTGGATGCCGACCTTGATCTCCTCGGCCGGCGGGGCGGACAGCGAGACCCGGATGGTGTCGCCGATGCCCTCGGCGAGCAGCGCGCCGAACGCCACCGCGGACTTGATGGTGCCCTGGAAGGCGGGGCCGGCCTCGGTGACGCCGAGGTGCAGCGGGTAGTCGCAGGCGGCGGCGAGCTGGCGGTAGGCGTTGATCATCACGACCGGGTCGTTGTGCTTGACCGAGATCTTGATGTCGCGGAAGTCGTGCTCCTCGAACAGCGAGCACTCCCAGAGCGCGGACTCGACCAGCGCCTCGGGGGTGGCCCGGCCGTACTTCTCCAGCAGGCGCTTGTCGAGCGAGCCGGCGTTGACGCCGATCCGGATCGGCACGCCGGCGTCCTTGGCGGCCTTGGCGATCTCGCCGACCTTGTCGTCGAAGGCCTTGATGTTGCCGGGGTTGACCCGGACCGCGGCGCAGCCGGCGTCGATCGCGGCGAACACGTACTTCGGCTGGAAGTGGATGTCGGCGATCACCGGGATCTGCGACTTCCTGGCGATGATCGGCAGCGCGTCGGCGTCGTCCTGCGAGGGGACGGCGACCCGGACGATCTGGCAGCCCGAGGCGGTGAGCTGGGCGATCTGCTGGAGCGTCGCGTTGACGTCGGAGGTGAGCGTGGTGGTCATCGACTGCACCGAGACGGGCGCGTCGCCGCCGACCGGCACGTTGCCGACCATGATCTGACGCGAGTGTCGGCGCTGGGCCAGCGGCTTCAGCGGCAGGGAAGGGATACCGAGCGAGATCGCGGTCATGTGTGCGGTGTTTCCTCTGGAGAGGTTCGGTGTGCCGGGGGGCGGGCCTGGTCGGCCCGGGCGCCCGGCGTCCAACGGTACGGCACGGCCGGGTGGCGGAGCACACCCGGCCGTGGGTGGCGCGGCGCCAGTGCCGCGCCAGGCAACCTTTGCCGTCAAGGAGCGGCGTCCGGTGCGTGCTCTCGGCGTGCCGGCCGGAAGCCCTCGTACTGGGTGTACTCGGGTTTTCGGCCGGTGCGGCGAGCGGGCCCCTCCTGCCCGAGGGCGGGCAAGGAGGGCGCGTGCCGGGCGTCGCGACGGGCGAAGGTTGCCTGGCGCGGCGCTAGTTGAGCCGCACCGGATTGACGATGTCGGCGGCCATCACGAGGCCGGTGAAGCAGATGAAGATCCCGGCGACCACGTAGGCCAGCGGCATCAGCCGGGCCACGTCGAACGGCCCGGGGTCGGGGCGGCGCAGCAGCTTGGCGAAGCCGCGGCGGAGCGACTCCCACAGGGCGCCGGCGATGTGGCCGCCGTCCAGCGGGAGCAGCGGGAGCATGTTGAACAGGAACAGCATCATGTTGATGCCGGCCAGCAGCTGCACCGAGAAGGCGAGCCGCTGGGTGGCGGGCAGGTCCATCGAGAACACGTCGCCGCCGAGCCGGGCGGCGCCGACCATGCCGATCGGGGAGTCGGCGTCGCGCGGGGTGCCGTCGACCACGGCGTGCCACAGGCCGGGGATCTTGCCGGGCAGCTGGGTGAGCGACTCGACGCTGTGCCGGGCCATCGACCCCATCCGGTCGGCGCTCTCGCCGAGCGTCAGGTGGTGCACCCCGGTGGCGGGGGTGATGCCGAGGAAACCCGCGGTGACGGTCTGCCCCTTGATCGGCTCGTTGTCCTTGTCGTACGCCTGCAGCGTGTTGGTCTTGATGTCGGCGTGCAGCGTCTGCTGCTCGCCGCCCCGGTGCCGGACCACGACCTCGACCTGCTTGCCCGCGGAGTCCCGGATCAGGTTCTGCAGCTGCGGGTAGTCATGGATCTGCACGCCGCCGAAGCTGAGCACGGTGTCACCGGCGCGCAGGCCCGCCAGGTTGGCCGGGGACTTCTCGGCGTCGGGCGCGCAGGCGTCGGTCTTGGCGCCGACCGGGACGACGCACTCGCTGACCTCCTGCACGGTCGGCACGGCCCGCTGGACGCCGATGCCCATGAACAGGGCGAGGAACAGGCCGATCGACAGGATCAGGTTCATGCCCGGGCCGGCGAACATCACGATGACGCGCTTCCACGGCTTGCGGGTGTAGAACATCCGGTCCTCGTCGCCGGGCCGGATCTCCTCGTAGGAGGCCGAGCGGGCGTCCTCGATCATGGTCCGCCAGGGCGAGGAGGAGCGCTGGGTGACCCGGCCGTCCGGGCCGGGCGGGAACATCCCAATCATCCTGATGTAGCCGCCCAGCGGGATCGCCTTGAGGCCGTACTCGGTGTCGCCGCGCTTGGTGGACCAGATGGTCCGGCCGAAGCCGACCATGTACTGCGGGACCCGGATGCCGAACAGCTTCGCGGTGGAGAGGTGGCCGAGCTCGTGCCAGGCGATCGAGAACAGCAGCCCGACCACGAAGATCAGGACGCCCAGCACCCACATCAGCTTGTCCACCGCGTCGCCTCCGTCGTTCCTAACCTGCCGCCAGTTCCCGGGCCCGGGCCCGGGCCCAGTGCTCAGCCTGGAGTACGTCCTCCACCGTGAGCGAAGTTCCCGGGTGCGGGGTGCCGTGCTCGGCGACCACCTTCGCCACAGTGTCCACGATTCCGGTGAAGGGCAGCGCGCCCTTCAGGAAAGCGTCCACACATTCCTCGTTGGCGGCGTTGAACACCGCGGGGGCGGTCCCGCCGAGCGTACCCACCTCGCGGGCCAGTTCGACGGCCGGGAAGGCGGCGTTGTCCAGCGGGAAGAACTCCCAGGTCGCGGCCTTGGTCCAGTCGCAGCCGGGGGCGGCGTCGGGCACCCGGTCCGGCCAGCCGAGGCCGAGCGCGATCGGCATCCGCATGTCCGGCGGGCTGGCCTGGGCCAGCGTGGAACCGTCGGTGAATTCCACCATCGAATGAACGATCGACTGCGGATGGACGACGACCTCGATCCGGTCGAAGGGCACGTCGTACAGCAGGTGTGCCTCGATCACCTCCAGGCCCTTGTTCACCAGGGTCGCCGAGTTGATCGTCACCACCGGGCCCATCGCCCAGGTCGGGTGCGCCAGCGCGTCGGACGGGGTGACGCCCGCCAGCTGCTCCCGGGTGCGGTTGCGGAACGGGCCGCCGCTGGCGGTGACCACCAGCTTGCGGACCTCGGCCCGGGTGCCGCCGGCCAGCGCCTGGAACAGCGCGGCGTGCTCGGAGTCGACCGGGACGATCTGGCCGGGCTGCGCGACGGCCTTCACCAGCGGCCCGCCGACGATCAGCGACTCCTTGTTGGCCAGCACCAGCACCCGGCCGGCCCGCAGCGCGGCCAGCGTCGGGGCCAGGCCGATCGAGCCGGTGATGCCGTTCAGCACCGAGTGGCAGGGCAGCGCGGCCAGTTCGGTCGCCGCGTCCGGGCCGACCAGGACCTCCGGCAGCGGGGCGCCCTGGGCCTGCGCCGCCAGCGCCGCGTGCAGCGGCGCCTCGGCGGCCGGGTCGGCCACCGCGACGGTGTGCACGCCGAGCGCGAGGGCCTGCTCGGCGAGCAGCTCGACCCGCCCGCCGGCCGCGGACAGGGCCACCACCCGGAACCGGTCGGGGTTGCGGAGCACGACGTCGATGGCCTGGGTGCCGATCGAGCCGGTGGAGCCGAGGAGCACCAGCTCCCGGGGTCCGTCGGGGTTCTCCACGGTCGGAGCGAAGCGCAGCTGCGGGTGGGCGAGCGAGTTCATGCCCCCCATTGTGTCCTGCCGCCGGCCCTGCCCCGGACGGCGGCGGCGTCCGGGCACGACGGCGCCCCGCCGCCGCGCGGGGCGCGGTGACGGGGCGTCAGGAGGCGTCGCGGGACGGCCCGGTCGCGGGACGGCTCAGAGGTCCAGGCCGGTGAGCACCAGGACCTTCTCGAAGGTGAAGTCGTCCATCGCGTAGCGCACGCCCTCGCGGCCCACGCCGGAGTCCTTCACGCCGCCGTACGGCATCTGGTCGGCCCGGTAGGACGGGGCGTCGCCGATCACCACGCCGCCGACCTCCAGCTCGCGGTGGGCCCGGAACGCGGTCTGCACGTCGTGCGTGAAGACACCCGCCTGCAGGCCGAACGCCGAGTCGTTGACGGCCGCGAAGGCCGCCTCGGTGCCCTCGACCCGGTGCAGCGACAGCACCGGGCCGAACACCTCGGCGGTGGCCAGGATCGCGTCGGCCGGCAGGTCGGCCAGCACGGTCGGGGCGTAGGCGGCGCCGTCCCGGCTGCCGCCGGTGAGCAGCTTCGCGCCCTTGTCCACGGCGTCCTGCACCCAGGACTCGACCCGCTCGGCGGCCTTCTCGTCCACCAGCGGGCCGACGTCGGTGGCCTCGTCGTACGGGTCGCCGGTGACCTGCTGCTCGACCTTGGCGACGACCTTCTCCACCAGGCGGTCGTAGACGCTCGCGTCGGCGATCACCCGCTGCACCGAGATGCAGGACTGGCCGCCCTGGTAGTTGGCGAACAGCGCGATCCGGGTCGCCGCCCAGTCGAGGTCGGCCTCGGAGCTCCAGTCGGCCAGCACCACGGCCGCGGCGTTGCCGCCGAGCTCCAGGGTGACGTGCTTGCGCGGCACCGAGTCCATGATCTGGTAGCCGACCTTGTCCGAGCCGGTGAACGAGATCACCGGCAGGCGCTTGTCCTGCACCAGGGCCGGCATCTTGGCGTTCTCCACCGGCAGCACGCTCCAGGCGCCGGCCGGCAGCTCGGTCTCGGCCAGGATCTCGCCGAGCAGCAGCGCCGACAGCGGGGTCGCCGGGGCGGGCTTCAGGATGATCGGCGCGCCCACCGCGATCGCCGGGGCGACCTTGTGCGCGACCAGGTTCAGCGGGAAGTTGAACGGGGCGATGCCCAGCACCGCGCCGCGCGGGAAGCGCCGCACGACCGCGTAGCGGCCGGTGCCGCCCGGGTCGGTGTCCAGCCGCATCGTCTCGCCGTTGGTGCGGCGGGCCTCCTCGGCGGCCCAACGGAACACCGACACGGCCCGGCCGACCTCGCCGCGCGCCCACTTGATCGGCTTGCCGTTCTCCGCGGTGATCAGCCGGGCGATCTCCTCGGTGCGCTCCGCGAGCCGCTTCGCCACGTGGTCCAGCGCCGCCGACCGGACGTGCGCCGGGGTCGCCGCGAACACCGGGACGGCGGCCGCGGCGGCCGCCACGGCCTCCTCCACCTGCGCGTCGGTCGGCACGCCGACCTTCGCCACCAGGCTGCCGTCGTGCGGGTGACGGACCTCGAACTCCGTCTCGCCGCTCGCCCGCCGCCCGGCCAGCCAGAACTCATGAGTGGTGGTCACGGTCGCACCGGCCCCTTCCCTCGAAGACTTGTCGCCTTCACGGTAGGGCGGAACGGGGCCGTTCCCGATTGGACGGACGGGACGAAACCGGGGGTCCGATTAGTACGCCGCGGACACGCCGGGCCTACTCCTCGCCGGAACGGAGCGCCAGCCACAGCTCCATCCGGACGTCGGTGTCGTCCAGCGAGCGGCCCAGCAGTTCCTCCACCCGGCGCATCCGGTAGCGCAGCGTGTGCCGGTGCACGCCCAGGTCGGCCGCGGCGGCGTCCCACTGGCCGTGCCGGGACAGCCAGGCCCGCAGCGAGGCGACCAGGTCGCCGCGCGCGGTGCGGTCGTGCTCGCGCAGCGGGCGCAGCAGGCCCTCGGCGAAGGCCGTGACGGCCTCCTCGCCGAGCAGCGGCAGCAGCGAGCCCGCGCCGACCTCCTCGTGGTCGACGGTACGCCGGCCGCCCCGCTGGGCGACCGCGAGGGCCCGCTCGGCCTGGGCGTGCGCGGTGCCGGCGTCCTCCAGCGCGGCGGGGGCGGAGACGCCCAGCGCCAGGCCCTCGTGCTCCTCGACGGCGCCCAGGCAGGCCCGGTGCACCGAGCCGTTGTCCAGCGCCAGCACCAGCAGGCGCGGCCCGTGCGGGCCGTCCTCGCGGGCCGCCAGCAGCTTCTCGCCGACCTTGCCGCCGGCGTTCTCGGCCCGGTCGCCCAGCTCGCCGAGCGCCTCGGCGGCCTCCGGGCCCGGCGCGGCGGCCGCCACCAGCACCCGGACGGTGCCCTCGGGCAGCCCGCCGAACAGGCCGGCCGCGACCTGCCGGGCGGTGCCGACCTCGCCGGCCAGCACCATCCGCAGCAGCGCCGCGCCCATCTTCTCCTCGGCCTGCCGCAGCTCGCGGGAGCGCTCCAGGGTCAGCGTCAGCAGCGCCACGGCGGCGTTCAGCACGTACCGCTCGGTCGGGGTGATCCGGTCCTCGGTGCCGACCGCCAGGAAGCCGCGCGGGCGCCGGTCCGCGCCCAGCGACTGCACGACGACGTAGTCCTCGTCGGCGGTGTCGATGGTCCCGGCCCGGCCCTGCAGGGCGGCGCTGGACGGGGCGGGGCGGCGGCGCAGCCGGTCGACCTCGGCGGCCAGCCGGCCGGCCCGGCGGGCGGCCCAGTCCGGGGCGACGGCGGAGAGCGCGCCGGAGCCGTCGTACAGCGCGGCCCAGCCGCCCAGCCGGGCGGCCAGCCGGCGGACGATCGCGGTGGTGCCGTCCTTGCCGAGCGCGGCCCGGGTCAGCTCCTCCTGCGCCTCGAAGCTGGTGGTGACGGCCTCGTACTGCTCGGCGGCCAGGGCGGCCGAGACCGCCTTGGAGATGGCGATGAACGGCGTCGCCTCCGGGACCCGGAGCAGCGGCAGGCCGCGCTGCGCGGCGGCGTCCACCAGCGCCTGCGGCACCTCGCTGTGCGAGAGGCCGACGCCGAGCCCGAGGCCGACCACGCCGGCGTCGGCCAGCCGGTGCACGTACGCCTGCAGCGCCTCGGCGCCGCTGTCGAGCTTGATGCCGGTGGTCAGCAGCAGCTCGCCGCCCTCCAGGAAGGGCGTGGGGTCGTCCAGTTCGCTGGTGTGCACCCAGCGGACGGGCCGTTCCAGGTGGTCCGCGCCGGCCAGGACCGTCAGGTGCAGCGCGGTGGTGCGGACGACGGAGGCGAGAGTGGGGGGCATGGCACCTTCGGTGGTTCGACCTGGACGCGCCGTTGCGACCGGGCGAGTGAGGGTTCTCCCCCCATTATGGACGCTCCGGACAAGCCGGAGCACCGAAATCCGCCGGTCCGTAGCTTCCGTGACCCAATGCTGATCCTCCGCGGCTTCCGCGGCCCCAGTGCCTCCGCGCCTCAGTGCCTCAGGTCGACCAGCAGCGGCGGCACCTGCTCGCCGGTGACGGAGGTCAGCGAGACCACCGCGTGGCCGGACGGCAGGGCGTGCGCCAGGTCCGAGGGCGACCAGCGGTGCCGCTCGACGTCCCGGGTGGTGACCGACTCGGTCTGCGCGGTCGTCCCCGACAGGGCCTTGCGCAGCAGCCGGCCGGTCCGGCGGACCACTCCGCCCGAGGTGTCCGGGGTGTGCGTGACCGCGGTCTCCCGGACCAGGTGGGTGCCCCAGGCCTCGGAGAACAGCTTGCCGTCCCAGGGCGCGATGCCGGGGAACGCCATCCGGTTGCCGACCGCGCCGAACAGCGGGGCCCGCAGCGCCTCCGGCAGGTCGGCCAGCGTGCGCAGCAGCAGCACCGCGCCCGCGTTGGCGCCGCGCAGCCGCTGGATGCCGCGGATCGCCTGCGCGTCCACCGCCGCCGTCGCGTCGTCCAGCACCAGGCCGGCGAACAGCTCCCGGTCCGTACGGTCGGCCGCGGCCTGGACGAACTGGCCGAGCAGCAGCCGCGACAGCATCCGGGCGGCCTCCGGGTGGCTGCGCTCGGGCAGCTTCACCCGCACCCGCAGCGGGTGCTCCAGCGCGCGCATGGCGAACGCCGGCTTGGCGTCCGGGCCGCCGGAGAACCCGGCGGCCAGCGCGGGCCGGTCCAGCAGCGCCAGCCGGTCGGCGAGCAGCGCGCCCGGGTCGTCGGCCCGGCCGTGCATCCGCTCCCGCTGCTGGACGTCCGCCTCGAACTCGGCCCGCCGCCCGGCCTTCTGCAGGCGCTCGGCGAGCTCCGCCCAGCCGTCCCGGTCGCCCGCCAGCAGCGCCCGCAGCGCGCGCACCCCCGGGTAGCGGCCGTACCCGGCCCGGTACGGACCGACCACCTGCTGCATCGCGGTCCGGGCGCTCTCCGCCCGCGGCGCCAGCTCGTCCGGCAGCAGCGCGTCCGCCAGCCGGGCCGCCGCCTCGTCCGGGTTCGGCGCCGCCCCGTACAGGTCCAGCCCGTACGGGGCGGACGGGTCGCCGGGGGCAATCACCACGTCGTACCAGTCGTCCGGCCCCAGGTCGGCGTCGGCCGCACCCACCACCACCGCGCAGGCCGCGCCCGCCAGCGCCTGCAGGCAGAGCGCCTCCGCGACCGGGCGGGCCAGCGCGGCGGTCTTGCCGGTGCCCGCCGGGCCGACCGCCAGCAGCGAGGTGCCCAGTACCCGGGGGTCCAGCGCGAAGCCGGCGTTCCGGTGCGTCACCGGGTTCTTCAGCACGTCCTGCGCCGTCCCCAGCCGCACCTGGCGCACCATCAGGTCGTGCCGCGCTACCCGGCCGCCGGGCAGGTCGCGCTGCTCGGACGGGTGCGCGCAGGCCGCCGGGCCGCGGGCGGCCAGCTGGGCCGCGAACTCCCGCCACGCCGCCGGGTCCGCGCCCACCGTCCGCCACGCCTGGTGCAGCCGCACGTAGTCCACGTCGCCGACCGGCTCGCCGCCCTCCAGCCGCCGCACCGCCTCCCCGGCGGGCCGCAGCTCCGCCCAGATGTCGACCACCGGCGCCGCCTCGGGCTCGGGCGGCACCTCGGTGACGGTCCGGGACAGGACGGGGGCGATCCAGCGGCGCCACACCTCGCCCCAGCGGCCCATCCGGCCGAAGACCATCAGCACCAGGGCGAGCACCGCGACGTTCACGGCCGCCGCGATCAGCAGCGAGACGGCGAAGGAGCTGGTGACGGTGAGTCCGAGGGTGCTGAGCAGCCCCTGCAGCAGGGAGACGCCCTCCAGGTACACGAAGAGCCCGACCGCCAGGTTCAGCACCGCCCGCAGCAGCAGCGGCCCCGCCGGGGTCTCGGCGTCCTCGGCCTTCCTGGGGTCGTACGGGGTGTGGTGCTGCCGGTAGACGCCGGGCGGGGCGTCGGGGCGGGGGGCGGTGGCCCAGGTGGGGAGGTGGAAGGGGGGACGGGGCGGGGGGAGATGGGGTCGGGCGTGCCGGGTACGCGCGTCGTTCAGTTCCACTTGGGGCCCCTCCTACGTTGCCGGCGGTGCCATACCCGCATCGCCGTCCCACCGACACACCCGAGGTCAATCTAGTGGAGCGCGGGGCGCCTCAGCCGATCTTCGGCCACTGGCCGCGCAGGACAATTCGGACGGCCCAGCAGGACCGAGTGGCGCATGCCCGGCCGGAGCGGGCGGCCGTAGCCTGCGGGTACCGCGTCAAGAACTTGGAGAAGACATGAGCGCTGCTACTCCGCTCCCGCAGGAGCGCCGTCTGGTCACCGCGATCCCCGGCCCGAAGTCGCAGGAGCTGCAGTCCCGCAAGCTCGGCGCGGTGGCCGCGGGCGTGGGCACCACGCTGCCGGTGTACGTCTCGCGGGCCGGCGGCGGCGTGCTGGAGGACGTGGACGGCAACAGCCTGATCGACTTCGGCTCGGGCATCGCCGTGACGAACGTGGGCAACAGCGCCGCGGCCGTGGTGGCGAAGGCGACGGAGCAGTTGGCCGCGTTCACGCACACCTGTTTCATGGTGACCCCGTACGAGGGCTACGTGACGGTGGCGGAGCAGCTGAACGAGCTGACCCCGGGCGACCACGACAAGCGCACCGCGCTGTTCAACTCGGGCGCCGAGGCGGTGGAGAACGCGGTGAAGATCGCCCGCGCCTACACCAAGCGGACCGCCGTGGTGGTGTTCGACCACGGCTACCACGGCCGCACCAACCTGACCATGGGCCTGACCGCGAAGAACATGCCGTACAAGCACGGCTTCGGCCCGTTCGCGCCGGAGATCTACCGGGTGCCGGTGGCCTACCCGTACCGCTGGCTGACCGGCGCGGAGAACTGCGCCGCCGAGGCGGCCGCGCAGGCGATCGACGTCATCACCAAGCAGATCGGCGCGGAGAACGTCGCGGCGATCATCATCGAGCCGATCCAGGGCGAGGGCGGCTTCATCGAGCCGGCCAAGGGCTTCCTGCCCGCGATCGTCGAGTTCGCCAAGGCGAACGGCATCGTGTTCGTGGCGGACGAGATCCAGACCGGCTTCTGCCGGACCGGCCAGTGGTTCGCCTGCGACGACGAGGGCATCGTCCCGGACCTGATCACCACCGCGAAGGGCATCGCCGGCGGTCTGCCGCTGGCGGCGGTGACCGGCCGGGCCGAGATCATGGACGCCGCGCACGCGGGCGGTCTGGGCGGCACCTACGGCGGCAACCCGGTGGCCTGCGCGGCCGCGCTGGGCGCGATCGAGACCATGAAGTCCGAGGACCTGAACGGCAAGGCGCAGCGGATCGGCGAGGTCATGCTGGGCCGCCTGCGCGAGCTGCAGGAGAAGTACGAGGTGATCGGCGAGGTCCGCGGCCGCGGCGCGATGGTCGCGGTGGAGCTGGTCAAGCCGGGCGGCAAGGAGCCGAACCCGGAGGTGACCGCGGCGATCGCCAAGGCCTGCCACGCCGAGGGCCTGGTGGTGCTGACCGCCGGCACCTATGGCAACGTGCTGCGCTTCCTGCCGCCGCTGGTGATGCCGGAGCACCTGCTGGTCGAGGGCCTGGACATCCTGGAGTCGGCCTTCGCGACCGTCTGACGGTCCGTCACCCGGCGCCCCGTCAGGGCGTGTTGCGGCACGGCACCCGGCGTCTGCACGTGCGGACGCCGGACCGCTGGTGGAGGTTGCGCCGCCGGTGGTGAAGATGCTGTGCATGATGGCGGGTCCCCCGTCACGGGCCCCGGCGTTGACGTACTGTCGTCACGGATGGACAGCGAACCGCAACCACTGCCCACTCCTCCGTCCGCCGTCGAGGCGGACGACCCGGACCGATCGACCGGCCGTCCCGCCCACACCCCCCGGGCCGCACGGCGCGGCGATCGCCTTGGCCGCCCCGGAGCTCTCCCCCCTGCTCCGGGGCGGCCGACTTTTTCCGTTCCGGCTTCTTCCGTCCCGGCCCGGCCGCTGGCACTGGCGCTGGGTGCGCTGCTGGTGCTGATCTCCTGGCAGGTCGCGGTGGACGGGCCGCTGCTGGAGGTCGACCCGGCGGTGCGCGACGCGGTCCGGCAGGTCCGCCGGGCGCTGCACTCGACGCTGCTGAACCACCTGGGCGTGGCGCTGTCCGACCTGGGCGGCGGGGTGCCGGCCGTGCCGGTGCTGCTGGCGGGCGCGGGGTGCGCGGCCTGGCTGGCCCGGCGGGACGGGCGGCCGCGCTGGTGGACGCCCGTGCCGGTGGCGGTGCTGGCGGCGGTGCTGATCCCGCTGCTGGTGGTCCCGGCGAAGGCCTGGTTCGCCCGGCCGGGCCCGTTCGGGGTGCCGCTGACCGCGGACCAGTGGGGCTGGTACCCGTCGGGCCACACCGCGACCTCCTCGATCGCGTACGGGACGGCGGCGCTGCTGCTGGCCCGGGTGCTGCCGGAGCGGTTCGGCCCCGCGGTGCGGTGGACGGCCGCGGGGGTCTGCCTGGGCGTGGGCGCCGGGCTGGTGTGGAGCGACTTCCACTGGCTGCTGGACGTGCTGGCCAGCTGGTGCCTGGCGGGCCTGCTGCTGCTCGCGCTGCGCGCCCTGCTCCCCCGCCTGCTGCCCGACCCGGCGGCCGGGCCCCGGAGCGCCCCGCCCGCCCCGCCCGGCCCGTCCGATCAAGGAGTCGACGCCCCGTCCGCCCGATGACCGGTCGAGGACAGGTTCGGTACGGAGCGTTGACGCCTTCCCGGACCGCGCGCACCCTGTTCCCCACCCCTCACCCTCAGCAGGCGATTCCCGGGAGGCTCCCGTGCGTTCCCCCGTCATGCCCGTGATCCGTTCCGCGGCCGCGGCCGCCCTGCTCGTCGCGGCGGTGACGGCGCTGCCCGCGCAGGGCGCCGCGGCCGCCGCCACACCGATGCAGGTCTACGGCGCCTGGCACTGCAGCGACGACGCCTGCACCTGGGCGCGGGTGCGGAGCATGGCGGACTTCGACGCCGCCAACCACTGGCTGGTCGACCGCGGCGACGGCCGGCCGTCGGTCAACGTGGTGGTGCTGAGCTTCGTCAATCCGCTGCGGCTGCTGGACGGCACCACCGACGCCGGGAACGCGGCCGGGGTGCCGGTGGGCATGAACCAGCAGGTGGTGGACTACTTCACGGCGCACGGCATCCGGGTGATGCTCTCCATCGGCGGCATCACCTACACCGGCGACTGGGACACGGCGCTGGCCCGGAACGGCGCCCTGCTGGGGCAGCGGGCGGCGGCGCTGGCGAGCAAGCTGGGCGTCGGCATCGAGATCGACTACGAGAACGCCAACAACCCGAACCTCACGGGCCTGCAGTCCTTCGTGGACGCCTACCGGGCGGCCCACCCGTACGACGCCACCGGCGCCGACCCGGCCGCCCGCCTGACCATCGACGTCGCGGCGGGCGACCGCTGGCTGATCGGCATCGACCAGTACGCCACCGCGAACTGGCTGTCCACCACCGCCCCGGTGCTGGACTACGCGAACGCGATGGTGCCGAGCAAGCAGCCGAGCGCCGCCACCGCCGTCTCGAACTGGCAGGAGCACCTGGACGGCAAGCCCGGCTACAGCCCCGCGATCCCGCCGCTGGCGCCGGCCAAGTTCACCGCCGGGCTGTACATCGCGGAGGGCTCGCGGGTCCGGCCGGAGTGCACCGACTTCGCCAACTCCGTGCAGAAGGCCACCGCGGGGTGGCTGCAGAGCGCCGCGCCGAACGGCGCGGGCACCAGCGCGGGGCTGCTCGGCTTCATGTTCTGGGCGGCCGAGAAGCCCTCCACCCGGGGCGTGACCACCGCGCCGCCGAACGGCTGCGAGGGCGGGGTCGGCGCGGGCGCCACGGCGTTCGCGGCGCCGGTGCCGATGCCCCCGCTGCGGCAGAGCTGACCCGCGGGGCACGCGGGCCCGGTCAGCCCTCCTCGCCGGTGAGGCGCTGGACGGTGCCCGCCCCGCCGTTCTCGCGCTGCCAGGCGACGACCAGTTCGTCGCGGGTGCCGAAGCGGACCAGGTGGCGGCCAACCACGTCCTCCAGCTGGTCCAGGCTCTCCTCGGCGCCCTCGACGGCGAGCAGCAGCGCGCCCTCCTCGGCGGTGAGCTCGGCCCGGCCGGCGCCGAAGACCAGCGAGCCGCGGCCGGTCTCCTCGGACCACTCGGCGGGGACCTTGCGGCCCATGTGGGCGGCGAGCTGCTTGGCGTAGCGGGCGGGGCGGTCGGTGGTGACACGTGCGGTGGAGCGGGCCATGACGTACTCCTCGGGTGGCACCCCGCCGGTGCCCCGGACGGGGCCGACGGCGGGCAGCAGTGACTTAGGTTTGCCTAAGCTACTCGATTACTGAGCCAAGCTCAACATGTTATGGAGGCGAGATCGATCACCCTCCGTACCCTCCGGCGCCCGGCCGCTACCCTGTGCCCATGACCTCCCCCGGCCCCGCCGACACCGCCGCGGAACTCGCGGACGCCCTCACCCGGGCGATGAAGCGCATCCGCCGGCGGACGATGCAGCGGCTGGAGCCGTACGGCATCACCCCGGCCCAGGCCAGGGCGCTGCGCACGCTCGCCCACGCGCCCGGCTGCGAGGGCCCCGAGACGATGCGGCTGAGCGAGCTGGCCGAGCGGCTGCGGATCGCCCCGCGCTCCGCGACCACCGTGGTCGACGCCCTGGAGGAGGCCGGCCTGGTCGCCCGCACCCCCGACCCGGCGGACCGCCGGGCGGTGCGCCTGGTGGTCACCGAGGCCGGGCACGGGGCACTGGAGCGGATCTCCCGGGTCCGGCACGAGGTCGCCCAGGAGTACTTCGGCCCGGTCAGCCCTCCCGAGCAGGACGCCCTGCTGCGGGCGCTGCGGCAGGCCGAAGAGGCGTACGAAGCCGCGCCCAGGCCGTAGCGGGCACCGCCCCCAGGCCGATCCCGGCGATCACCAGCGCGGTCGCCGCGCCCGCCAGGGCGCTGAACCGCTCGCCGAGCAGCAGCGCCGCCGAGGACATCCCGAACACCGGCACCAGCAGCGAGTACGGGGCCACCACCGAGGCGTCGTAGCGGCGCAGCAGGTGGCTCCAGGCGACGAAGGCGAACAGCGTGGAGACCAGGCCGACGTACAGCACCACGCCGACGCCGGACCAGCTGATCGCGCGCAGCGCCGCCCAGTCCGCGCCCGGGCCCTCGACCAGCAGCGACAGGCCGAGCAGTGGCAGTGGCGGCACGGCGGAGACCCACACCATCCAGCGCAGCGCGTCCGGCGGGGCGGCCTTGCGGGTCAGCACGTTGGCCAGGCCCCAGGCCACCGCGGCGCCGATCAGCAGCGCGAACGCGCCGACGGGGCCGTGCACCCCGCGGTCGACGGCGGCCAGTGCGATGCCCGCGAAGGCGATCGCCAGCCCGACGGTGCGCAGCCGGTCCGGCCGCTCGCCCAGCAGGACCGCCGCGAACAGCGCGGTGAACCCGGCCTGCCCCTGCAGCACCAGCGAGGACAGCCCGGCCGGCATCCCGGCGTGCATGCCCAGGAACAGCAGCCCGAACTTGACCACGCCGAGCGCCAGTCCGACCCCCAGCACCCACCGCCACGCCACCCGGGGCGGCCCGACCAGGAACACCGCGGGCACCGCCACCACGGTGAACCGCAGCGCGCAGAACAGCAGCGGCGGGAAGTCGTGCAGCCCGACCTCGATCAGGACGAAGTTCAGGCCCCAGACGGCGGCGATCAGGACGGCCAGCGCGACGTGACGGGGCGTCATGGCGGAGGCGGCGGTGGGCGTGACGGCGGTGCTCGCGGCGGTGGCAGGGGGCATGCGAAGAGCATCTCCCGGCCGGAATGTTCAGCACCAGCGACGATTTCTCAACCCCACTGTTTAGCATGGCTGCATGATGGATCTGGGACGCCTGCGCGCCCTGCACGCGGTCGCCGTGCACGGCTCGGTCGGCGGGGCCGCCGCGGCCCTCGGCTTCACCCCGTCCGCGGTCTCGCAACAGATCGCCAAGCTGGAGCGGGAGACCCGCACCGTCCTGCTGGAGCGGCAGGGACGGGGCGTGCAGCTCACCGACGCGGCCGTCCGGCTCGCCGACACCGCGCGCCGGGTGCTGGCCCTGGTCGAGCAGGCCGAGGTGACGCTGGAGGAGCAGCGCGGCCGCGCCACGGGGCGGCTGCTGCTGGCCGCCTTCCCCACCGCGGCGCGCGGCCTGCTGCCCGCCGCCCTGGCCGAACTGGTGCGTGAGTGCCCCGAGTTGGACGTCCGCCTGCTGGAGAGCGACCCCTATCCGGCGGCCGAGCTGGTGGCCCGCGGCGAGGTCGACCTGGCGGTGGTGCAGGACTGGGCGACCGTCCCGCTGCCGGTGCAGGACGGCGTCGACCGGCTGGACCTCGGCACCGACCCGGTCGACCTGCTGCTGCCGGCCGGGCACCCGCTGGCCGCGCTCGACGCCGTTCCGGTGACGGCGCTGCGCGGGCAGCGCTGGATCAGCGTGCCGCCCGGCAACATCTGCCACGACTGGCTGCTGCGCACCATGCGGGAGACCGGCGAGGAGCCGGACGTGGCCCACCAGGTCGGCGAGTTCCAGACCCAGATCGCGCTGATCGACGCCGGTCTCGGCCTGGGCCTGGTCCCCCGGCTCGGCCGCGGCCCGCTCCCGCCCGGGGTGGCCGTCCGCCCCGTCGACCCGGAGCCGGTCCGCCGGGTGTACGCGCTGTGGCGCACCGGTACCTCCCGCCGCCCCGCCGTCACCGCCGCCCTGGCGGCGCTCCGCCGCCACTGGGCCGCCCCGTCGGCCGACTGAGCCGCCCGGCCGGGCGCCCTGGCCGGTCAGTGGCCGTGCGCCAGCCCGACCACCAGCCACATGAAGGCGACGCCGAGCAGGGTGCACAGCAGGGTGCCCTTGGACGGGTGCGGGCTGTGCGCCTCGGGCAGGATGTCGGAGGTCGCCAGGTACATCAGGAAGCCGGCGAAGAACCCGAGGTAGAGCCCGAGCAGCTGCCCGGGGATGGTGAACAGCAGGGTGACCGCGGCCCCGGCGACGGGCGCGCACGCGTCGGCGACCAGCAGGGTCAGGGCCCGCCGCCGGTTGTTCCCGTACAGCCGGGTCAGGGTGTAGGTGTTGAAGCCGTCCGCGAAGTCGTGCGCGACGACCGCGATGGCGACGGCGGTGCCGACGGTCGTCCCGGCCTGGAACGCGGCGCCGATCGCGAAGCCGTCCATCGCGCTGTGCAGGACCAGCGCGGAGGCCGCCGCCAGCCCGACGCCCTGCTCCCGGTGCCGGGCGCCGCCGTGCGCGTGCCGGTGCCCGTGGCTGTGCGCGGCGTACTCGCCCTCGTGGCCGCGGTGGATGGCGACGGCGCGCTCGACCACGTGGATGCCGAGGAACCCGGCGGCGAACATCAGCAGCGTCCGGGGAACGCCGTGCAGCTCCTGCGGGGCCTGTTCGATCGACTCCGGCAGCAGGTCGAAGGCGACCACGCCGAGCATCAGCCCGGCGGCGAGGCCGAGCACGAGGTGGCGGCGGTCCCCGGTGCGCTGGGCGACCAGGCCGCCGAGCAGGGTCATCAGGAAGGCTCCGGCGGCGACCAGGACGGCGGTCAGTTTCGGCCTCCCCCGACTGGGCGCAGGGGCCGGACGGCTGCGCTGACCGCTGCCCACGGGCACCCAGTCGTCCGGCCCGGGCCGGACGGTGCCGGGCCCTGCCACCACCCTGCGGGGCCCGCGGCCGCCCCGCCGCCCGGACGGGCCGTCGGGGTGACGCCCCGTCAGCGCGGCCGGTGTCGTCGCGGGGCGGGCGCCGGTCAGCCGTCGGAGGCCGCCAGGTAGACGGCGGCGAGCTGCGGCGAGCCCTGCTCGGCCCAGCCGCGGCCGAGCGCGGTGACGTCGAGCTCGAAGCCGGTGCGGAGCACCATCAGGGGGCGGCCGTCGCGGGCGAGCTCCCAGTGCGCGCCGTCGACCTGGTGGCGGATCACCGTGCCGAGGTAGAGGCCGGCGTCGGTGCCGAGCCACTGGGAGACCTGCGGGTCGTCGCGCCACCGGGGCAGCAGCTGGTCGAGGTCGGTCAGCGAGTCGACGGTGTCGTCGAGGCGGACGCCGGAGGACTCGGCGAGTTCGCGCAGCAGGCCGCACTCGGCGTACATCGCGGCCATCGCGCGCTCCCGCTCCCGCTCCTGCCCGCGGTCCTGCTCCGGGGACGGGGCGCCGTCCGACCGACGGGTGGCGGTGCGCCGGCCGAGCCGGTGTCCGGGGACTGGTTTCTCCACTCCCCCAGCCTGACAGCCCGAACGGCCGAACGGCGGGCGAACCCGCCGGTACGTTCCGCGCCGTCGGCGCGCGGGGCGGCGCCCCCGGTCGGCCGTTCGGGCCCGCGCGGCCGTCAGAGCGCCAGCGGCAGCGCCAGGTGGGTGCGGGCGAGTTCGCGGATGCCCGCCCCGTCCATCAGGTGGATGCGCCGGTAGCGCTCGTCGGCGGCCAGGTCGACGGCCTCGTCGGCGAACTGCCCGCAGGTCATCCGCAGGCCGCGGTCGGCGTCCTCCTCGCGGACCGCCTCGGCCAGGGTGGCGATCTCCTCGGCGGCGACGGGGGCGGGGCCCCGGGAGGCCCACACCACCCAGCGGCCGGGCAGTCCGCTGCCGGGTTCGCCCTCGGCGGTGGCGACCAGGCCGGCGGGGCCGCGCAGCCGCACGCTCCAGCCGCGCAGGCCGCCGGCCGTCAGCACGGCCCGGACCAGCTGGGCGAACTCGCCGGGCGAGAGCTCGCCGAGCGCGGGGACGGCGGCCGAGGCGGTGCCCCAGGGAACGACGGCCTCCCCCGCGTAGGGGTCGGGCGTGATCACGGCGGCCAGGGCGCGCAGCCGCAGCAGCGACTCGTCGTGCTCGGCCTCCGCGTAGACGCCCCCGTCGGCGCCCTCGCCGCCGAGGTGGCCGCTGTCGGGGACCAGGCGGGTGCGGGCCAGCGCGTCCCGGTCGGCATCGACGCTGAGCAGGCACTGCGGGGCCCGGCCGGGGGTGCGCAGCCAGCCGTTCAGGACGACCCCGGCCAGCACCTCCTCGGTGTCGACGGCGTCGGCGGCCTGCAGGGCGCGCAGCGCGAGCCGGGCGGCGAGCCGCAGGTAGTCGGTGCGGACGTCGGCGGCGGGACGGGGCACCGGCCGCACCGCCCCGTCCTCGGCCAGCCGGTGGCCGCTCAGCGCGGGCACGGTGTCCAGCGGCGGCAGGTCGAGGTCGAGGACGGCGGTCCGGGTGAGCGGGCGGAACACCGCGCGGCACGGGGCGGGCAGGTCCCGGGTGACGCCCTCGGCGGCGGCCAGGGCCCGCTCCAGCAGCGACTCGACGGCGGCGGGCTCGGCCTGCAGGTAGGCGCGGCGGCACTCCTCCAGGCTGTCGTTGTACTCCCGGACGGCCCGCTCCCGGGCCCGTTCGGCCTCCTCGTGGGCCTGCCGGGCGGCGATCGCGCCGCTATCGGCGAGTTCGGCCTGCCTGGTCCGCCACTCGCGCAGCGCGCGCTGGTGGCGCAGCCGGGCCTGGGCGAGTTCGCGCTGGTAGCCGGAGTCGAGCAGGCGGCGCGAGGCGGGCTGCTCGGGGTCGGTGCCGGCGGGTTCGGCGGGAGCGAAGTCGGCCCAGGCGGGCTCGGGTTCGCCGGCCTGCTCGGCGTCCGGGTAGGGCTTGGGGCGGTAACTGCGCTGCTGGCTCCCGAAGTCCATCGCGGAGACCGGCTGGGCGGCCCGGCGCAGCAGGTCGGCGAACCGCTCGTGGTCGGCGTGCACGGCGAGGGTGCGGTGGTGCGCGAGCGCGGCGGCCCGGCCGTGCGCGGCCACCGGGTCGTCCTCGATGCCGGCCGTCGGCCCGGCCGGAGGCCCGGTCACGGGGCCGGTCGAGAACCCGGCCGCGGGGCCGTCGGCGGGGCCGGGCTGGGCCGGGACGACCGTGGGCGGCGCCGGGGCTCCGACGGGACGGGGCGGGGCGACGGGGCGCGGCGGAATGGCACCGGGGGCAGCGGCGGGGGCGTTCTCCGGAACCCGGGCCGCCCCGGCCCGGCGGTCGCGGTCCTGGGAGCCCTGGGGGTCCTGGGAATCCTCGGGGAGCTCAGGGCGTTCGGGGGCGTCCTCGTCCTCGTCGGCGCCGAGCTCCTGGAAGAGGGTGGCGAGGAAGCCGGGCTGGAGCACCGTGGTGGTGCCGTCGGCGGGGCCATCGGCTGGATGCTGCATCGGCGGTCGTTCCCCCTGCTCGTCCGGCGCACGTGGGCGGGGCGCCGTGGCGGGGCCCGAGCAGCATTGTCCCCCGTTCGGGCCGCCGGGTCAGCCAACCTTCGGGGTTTGGCCGAGCGTTGACGCACGATCAGGCCCGGAGGGGCCGGACCGGGCCGCTCTCGGGCGGTGCCGGACCGGCCCCTCCGGCCGGACGGGGCGGATCAGTCGGGGCGGATCGGTCGGTGGGTGCGGTCAGTTGGTACGGGTGTTGGTGAGGTGCAGCCCGATGTAGCCGACGTAGATCCGGCCGCTGCCGGAGCAGTCGTCCAGGTAGTGCACCCGGGGGGCGGTGCCGCCGCCGCCGATCCGCAGGTGGGCACCCATGAACGCGCGGCAGGAGGAGTCGACGAAGGGCGGGACGGGCAGCATCCGCTGGCGCTTCCACTTGCCGTGGCTGGCGACGGTGCGGGACTCACCGCGGACGGCCTTGCGCGGCGGGAAGCGGTGGCAGCCGGGCGGCGTGTGCTCGCACCACTGCTTGAAGTCGCCGCCGGCCTCGCCGCGGACGGCGGCCGCCGCGTACTCCTGGAGCGCCGTCAGGCCGTCCCAGGTGAGGCCGGCCCAGCCGTCGGCGTCGCTCTGGCCGTCCAGCGCGAGCGTCTCCTTGGCGTCGCCGGTGAACTCCAGCAGCGGGAACTCGCCGAAGCGGTCCACGAGTTCGCCGAAGCTGGCCGGGCCGGGGCCGCACCGGGCGCGGCGCGCGCGGGGCTGCTCGATCCGCAGCCGGCAGCGCTCCAGCCGGACCGGCGGCCGCTCCACCACGGCCCGGGGCGCGGCGGGCGCCTGGCGCGCCCCGGGCGGCAGCCGGAGCTCGGGCACCGCGTCCAGCGGGGCGGGCAGCGGCAGTTCGGCGGCGATCCGGCGCGGTTCGCGGGCCAGCAGGGCGGCGGCGCGGCGCGGGTTCTCGTCGATCCGGGCCCGGGGCAGGACGGGGTGGCGGGCGGCGTCGGCCCGGGAGGCCGGGTCGACCTCGGGCAGGAAGGTGCGCACCGCCCCGCCGTAGACCTTGTGGTACTCCAGCGCCAGGTTGAACCGCGGCAGCGCGGCGTGCCCGAGCACGTACAGCGAGGCCTGGCCGGGGAGTTGGCGCAGCAGCGGGTCGAGGACCTCGCGCTGCCACTGCTCGATCGGGACGGCGGGCGGGACGCTGGCCACCACCACGGGCAACTGCCGCTCCGGGTCGCACAGTTCGTCGATCAGGGCGTCCAGTCCTGCGGGGTCGAGCACCGTGGGGGCGGTGCCCAGCGGCACCGGGCCCTCGGCGGCGTCCAGCAGCGGCAGCAGCCGGCGGACGACTTCGGGGACGGGCACCCGCCCGTGGCCGGCCACGGCGGGACCGGCGGGCAGGTGGTCGGCCTCCACCCGCAGCCGGGTCGGGCCGTCGGCGGTGTCGGAGGCGAGGGTGAGGATCAGTTGGTCGGTGCCGTGCGGGGCGGGCGTGCGCAGTCTGCGGCGGCTGTAGCGGGCCCCGGTGCCGCGTCCGGGCAGTGGGCCGTCGTCGCGGTCCAGCAGGACCCGGTCGCCGAGTCGTAGTCGCTCGGGCGGTGCGTCCTCGTCGCGGGCGGCTGGCTCCTCGTGGCCCTCCGCCTTCAGCCAGGCGGCGAGCAGGTGGTCGACGAGGGCGGCGGTGTCGTGGTGCGGGCGGGGTGTCGCGGCTGTCAGCCGGTACGGTGGCTGGGCTTGGTCGGTGGGCATGCGCGGAACCTCCCGTGGTGCGGTGCTGGGGTCTGCGAGATTCCTCCTCCCGGAGTCGTGCCGAATCGTTGTTCCTCACCCAATGAGACGAAGTGACCTGGAGCGGAAGTTCCGCATCCGGGCTCGATTCCTTCCTTCGAGTGTCATCGAGCGGCTACGGGAACGTCGCCGGACGCGTCTCTGCTACCCCCGTGACGGCACGTCAGTCGCCCCGTCCGGGCGGCCCCCGCCGCCCCGTCCCCGCACTCCGACCGCGGACGGTTCAGACCTCGACCTCGACGAAGGTCCGGCCGGCGGGGCTCGCGGTCGCGGAGCCGCCGGTGGCCTCGGCCAGCCAGGTGTGGAAGCGCCCCGCCTCCGGCTCGGGGACGCCCACTTCGATCCGCACCCCGTCCGCCAGGTACTCCAGCCCGACGACCTCGTGCCCGGCGGCCCGCAGGTCGTTCTCCAGCCGACCGGCCCGGGTGTGGTCGGCGAGCACCGCCAGCAGCGCGACCGGCCGCCGCTCCAGCAGGCCGATCTCGTCCAGCGCACCGGACACCGCCGCCCCGTAGGCCCGGACCAGCCCGCCCGCGCCGAGCTTGATCCCGCCGAAGTAGCGGGTCACCACCGCGACGGTGTCGGTCACCCCGCGCCGCCGCAGCACCTCCAGCATCGGCACCCCGGCCGTCCCGGCGGGCTCCCCGTCGTCGCTGGAGCGCTCGCGCGGCTGCTCCCCGCCCACCACGAAGGCCGTGCAGTTGTGCCGGGCGTCCCAGTACTGCTTGCGGATCGCCGCGACGAACGCCTGCGCCGCCTCCTCGTCGGTGACCCGCGCCAGGTGGCAGATGAACCGGGACTTCTTGATCTCCAGTTCGTGGCTGCCGGCCCCGCGGACGGTCAGGTACGGCTTGGGGCTCGGCTCCGCCATGGTGCTGGTGCTCTCCGGGGTCGCTCGCTGGGGTGCCGCTCGGGCACCCCCAGCTTAGGCTCTCGGCCGGGCCGGCCCGGCCGCCTCTGCCCTGCGGTTCCGGTGGACCGGTCAGCGACCGGCCAGGGCGTCCAGGGCGGCCCGGTCCAGGCCGGTGAGCGCGGTGACCTCGGCGAGGTCGACGGCCCCGCAGTCCAGGCCGCGCAGCACGTAGCCGCTGAGCGCCCGGGCGGTGGCGGGCTCGTCCAGCACGTCACCGCCCGCCTTGGCCACGTACGCGGCGAGCCGGGCGCAGGCGGCGGGCAGGCCCTCCCGGTAGAAGGCGTACACGGCGGCGTACCGGGTGGGCAGGTGGGCGGGGTGCATGTCCCAGCCCTGGTAGTAGGCGCGGGCCAGTGAGCGGCGGACCAGGCCGTGGTGCAGCCGCCAGGCGGCGTGCACCTGCTCGGCGCCGCCGGTGGGGATCACGTTGGTGGAGCCGTCGGAGAGCCGGACGCCGGTGCCGGCCGCGGCGACCTGCATGACGGCCTTGGCGTGGTCGGCGACCGGGTGGTCCATGCTCTGGTGGGCGGCGGCGACCCCGCAGGCGGCGCTGTAGTCGAAGGTGCCGTAGTGCAGCCCGGTGGCCCGGCCCTCGGCGGCGCCGATCATCAGTGCGACGGTGGCCCGGCCGTCCGGGCCGAGGATCGCCTGGGTGGTCTCGATCTGGATCTCGAACCCGAGCCGCCCCGGGCGCAGCCCGGCCCGCCGTTCGAAGTCCTCCAACAGCCGCACCATCGCGGTGACCTGCGCGGCGTGGGTGACCTTGGGCAGCGTGAGCAGCAGCCCGTCGGGCAGGCCGCCGCGGGCCAGCAGGGTGCCGAGGAACAGCTCCAGGGTGCGGATGCCGCGGGCCCGGACCGGCGCCTCCATGCACTTGATCCGGATGCCGACGTACGGCGGGGCGGTGCCGTCGGCGACCGCGTCGGCCACCAGCCCGGCGACCCGGACCGCCGCGGCGTCCTCCTCGGCGTCGGGGCGCGGGCCGTAACCGTCCTCGAAGTCGATCCGCAGGTCCTCGACGGGTTCGCGCTCCAGCTTGGCCCGCACCCGGGCGTGCACCTCCGCCAGCAGCGCGTCGTCCGCCACCCCGAGCGCCTCGGCCAGCCGGGCGGGCGTCCCCGCGTGCTCCTGGAACACCGTCAGCGCCCGGGCGCCCCATTCGCGCACCGTGCCCGCGCCGAACGCGTCGGCCGGCACGTACACGGTGTGCACCGGCTGCCGGGAGCCCGGCTCGCCCGGGTAACGGTGCGTCAATTCGGCGTCCACCGGGGCCAGCAGGGCCTCCACCGCGGCCCTGGCGTCCTCCGAGAACGAGACGGCGGACGGGGCGTCCTGCCGGGCGGCACCGATCCGGGCGGGCTGCGACATTCCGGGCTCCTCCACTCACCGCACTTCTTCAACAAATTGTTGATACGAAGGTAGTGGCGGCCCCGCGGAAGCGTCAATGGCCGCCCCGCCGGAGAAACCGGGGGACGGCCACCGCGCGCCCTGTAACCAGCTACGAAACCCGCCCTGCGGGGCGGACCGGGTCACTCCCCCCGGCCGGACTCCATGTACCGCTCCTGCAGGTCCGTCCAGATCTTCTCGACGTCCTTCAGCGCCACCCCGCCGTCCGGGCGCGAACCCGGGACCCCGCGCTGGCTCAGGTACTCCGCGAAACGGCGCTCGTCGGGGTGCCGCTGGTTCTCCTCCATGTAGGACACCAGCGCCTCGAAGCACTCGTCCGCGTCCAGTGGCTCCGCCCCCACGAACGCCCGCCGCGCCGGGACCTCCGCCGGCTCCTCGAACGGCAGCGCGTCGGCCTCCAGCCCCGCGTCCAGGCGCATCGGCCGCCGCAGGATCGGCTCCGCCTGCTGCCGGCGCGGCTCCGGACGCGGCGCCGGGCCCCGACCGTTCGCCGCCGCGCGCTCCGGACGGGGCGCCTGCTGCCCGGCCTCCCGGTACGGCTCGGCCGGGGAGCCGTCCGCCGGGTACTCCGCCGGGAAGTCCGGGCCCGCCGCCGGCCCGCCCGCGAACTCCTCGTAGCCCTCGAAGGCTTCGAAGCCCTCCGGCCGGCCGGCCCCGGGCTGCTCGGCGTAGGCCCCGGCCCGCGGCTGGTAGCCCGACTGCGGGCGGGCCGGCTCCTCCTCGCCGCCCGGACGCGGCGCCTTGAACCACGGCGACGCCTGCCCCGGCACCCGCGCCGTGTGCACCTGGTCCGGCTGCGCCACGTGCGAGCGCACCGGACGCGCCGTCCACACGTTCAGCGTCCCCGCCGGGTCCTGCACCGGCGCGGCCTGGGCCGCCGCCGGGTCCTGCTGGTCGCGCAGCCGCACCGCGGCGAGCTTCGCCAGCGTCGGCACCGCCACCGCCGCAGAGACCGGCGGCACCGCGGGCTGCTGCTCGGCGGCGGCGACCTGCGCCGGGGACGGGGCGGGGACCGGGGCCGCCGGTCCGGCCGCAGCCGCCTGCGCGGGCGCCCCGGCGGACGGGCCCGCGAGCGCCGCCGCCCGGCCCTCGACCTGACCCCGCGTCACCTGCCCCGCCGCCGAGGCCGGCTCGGCCTGCACCGCGGGCCCCGCCTGCTCCGCACCGGCCGCCGGGCCGCCCTGCAGCGCCAGCGGGCCGTCGATCCGGTCCAGGATCGTCGGGTCCAGCGGCACCCCGTACTTCGCCAGCTTCAGCGGCAGCAGCGCCTGGAACGGCGCCGACCGCCGCCAGCCCCGCCCGTAGCGGAACCGCAGCTGCGCCCGGTACACCAGCCGGTTCTGCTCCAGCCGCACCGTCTCGTCGTAGGAGCGCAGCTCCCACAGCTTCATCCGGCGCCACAGCCGGAACGTCGGCACCGGCGACAGCACCCAGCGCATCAGCCGCACCGACTCCATGTGCCGGTCCGCGGTGATCGCCGCGATCCGCCCCACCGCGTGCCGGGACGCCTCGACCACCACCACGAACAGCACCGGGATCACCGCGTGCATCGCCATGCCCAGTGCGTCGCCCCAGGACGCCGCCGCGTTGAACGCGATGGTCGCCGCCGTCAGCAGCCAGGCCGTCTGCCGCAGCAGCGGGAACGGGATGCGCAGCCAGGTCAGCACCAGGTCCAGCGACAGCAGCACCACGATGCCCGCGTCGACGCCTATCGGGAACGCGTAGGCGAACGAGCCGAAGCCCTTCTCCATCGCCAGGTCCCGCACCGAGTTGTAGGACCCCGCGAAACCGATGCCGGAGATCACGCACGCGCCGACGGCCACCACGCCCAGCAGAGCCCGGTGCGCGCGGGTAAGGGAAGGACGTGCCATTCGATGATCAACCCCTGGGACTCGGCAGCTGCCGTATACGACCTGTAGCCGCCGAGTACACGTCCCCGCCCCGGGGCGCACGCTTCGCGTCGGACGCGAGGCCGGTGCGCCGTTGACAGACTCGGCCCACCGGATACTACTCGTACGCGCGTTCCCCGCCCGCGCCAGCCCGCACCGGCGCCGCACCCGCACTGGTCCACACCATTTCCACACCACTGTTCCACGCCGCTGTGCGCGCCCGGCCCGACACCGCCCGGCGCCGCCCGGCACCGGGCCGTCAGCCGGACACCGCCCGGTCCGCCCCCGCGTTCAGGTGGGCCAGCACCGCCAGCACCCGGCGGTTGCCGTCCTCCGTCGGGGAGAGCTCCAACTTCGTGAAGATGTTGGCGATGTGCTTGGCCACCGCCCCGTCACTGATCGTCAGCCGCGCGCCGATCGCCGAGTTCGAACACCCCTCCGCCATCAGCCCCAGCACCTCCCGCTCCCGCGGCGACAACCGCTGCAGCGGCGCCGACCCCGCGTTGTGCTGCAACAGCCGGCCGATCACGTCCGGGTCCATCGCCGTCCCACCCGCCGCCACCCGCCGCACCGCGTCCACGAACTGGTCCGCGTTGAACACCCGGTCCTTCAGCAGGTACCCGACCCCGCCCGTCCCGTCCGCCAGCAACTCCCGCGCGTACAACTGCTGGACGTGCTGCGACAGCACCAGGACCGGCAGGCCCGGAATCTCCCGCCGCGCCGCCAGCGCCGCCTGCAGCCCCTCGTCCGTCAGCGTCGGCGGCAGCCGGACGTCCACCACCGCGACGTCCGGCCGCTCCGACAGCAGCGCCGCCAGCAGATCGGGCCCCGTCTCCACCGCGGCGGCGATGGTGAACCCGTGCACCTCCAACAGTCGCGTCAGGCCTTGGCGAAGGAGGTAGAGATCCTCGGCGAGGACAACGCGCACGGCAGCTCCATCGTGATGGTGGTCGGCCCGCCCACGGGACTGTCGAGCGAGATCACTCCGTCGAACGTACCCAATCGCCGCTCGATCCCGCGCAACCCCCCACCGCCCTCCAGCCGCGCACCGCCGTGCCCGTCGTCCGTCACCACGACCCGCAGCCGCCCCGCCCGGTACAGCACGTCCACCCAGGCGTTCCCGGCCCGCGCGTGCTTGGCCACGTTCGCCAGCAGTTCGCTCACGCTGAAGTACACCGCTGTCTCCAACGACGCCTCCGGACGCCCCGGCAGGCTCACCGTCACCTCCGTCTGCACCGGCGCCGTCAGCGCCAACTCCCGTACCGCGTCCGGCAGCCCGCGCTCCGCCAGCACCGGCGGGTGGATGCCCCGGACCAAGTCCCGCAGCTCCTGCAGCGCCTTCGCGGACGACTCCCGCGCCTCCGCCAGCAGCTCCCGCGCCGCCTCCTGATCGCTGGCCATCAGGTGCTCGATCGTCCCCAGCGTCAGCCCGATCGCCACCAGCCGGGCCTGCGCCCCGTCGTGCAGGTCACGCTCGATCCGCCGCAGCTCCGCCGCCTGCGCGTCCACCGCGTCCGCCCGCGTCTCCGTCAGCTGCGCCACCCGCTCGGTCAGCTGCGCCCGGCTCTGCCGGGACTCCTCCCCCAGCACCCGGCACGCCCACTCCCCGTGCTTCCGCACCGCCGCCGGCAACACCAGCAGCGCGCCGAGCACCATGCCGACCCCCACGACCGCCGCCACCCCCGACGTCAGCAACTCGCCCAGGCCGCCGTACGACTCGCGCAGCAGCACCATCGAGATGCCCATCGCCCACAGCCCGCCGAACAGCAGCACCAGCAGCGACCCCAGCAGCACCGCCGCCCCGAACGGGTTCACCACCAGCCACAGCGCCTCCCGCCTGGTCTGCCGGTCCCGAACCGCCCACTGCACGAACTGCACCGCCCGCGCGACCGGGTACGCCCGGTGGTACGAGTGCCCCGTCCACCAGTACCCGCGGGAATCCTGCTCCAGCACCCCCCTCGACGAGTACCGCGCCACCAGCCGGACCCCGTACCAGCGCTCGACCTGCCCCCGCGCCAGCTCCGCCCCGAACCGCATCCACCAGTACGCCGTCGCCACCGCGGCCGCCAGCACTGCCAACGTCCCCACGTACGGCAGCGGCGCCCCCGAGAACCCCAACTTGAAGACCGCGGCCCCCGCGAACAGCGCCGCCATGAACGGCAGCCCGATGCCGGCGCCCGCCACCGCCACCAACAACACGGCCCGGCCGGCCGCCGACAGCACCGACCGCAGCCTGTCACCCACGGCAAACCTGACGGTCTTGCCGTCGAACCCCGTCGTCGTCGCCAAGGTGTACTCCCCGAGAGTCGATCGCCATTCCTGGAACGCTCCCAGTCTCTCCCCGACCCCCGGCCCAGCACATTGGCCGTGCCACCCCTCTTTGAGGTGGACCTAGCACCACCCCTCGCACTGCCGGCCCTCCCCCGGAAATGCGAAAAGGGCCCCGGCCTTTCGGCCGGGACCCTTCCCTGAATAATTGTTCGGCGGCGTCCTACTCTCCCACAGGGTCCCCCCTG
>NZ_JBIUTD010000036.1:0-72274 GCF_044741705.1 Kitasatospora sp. NPDC088134
AGACAACACGACACCTCGTCTCTGCCGCTGAGGCGCCCGCCCTATGCCTCACCAGGGGAAACGCACCCGCCACTCTCGGAAAGACAACGGCTTCTTAGGCCATGCCACAGAACAGCACCCGAAGGCAGGCACGCAACAGCGGGCCGCCAGCGCTAGAACTCCGCATCGGTAGCCTGCACTTAACCGTCCAACGCATACCAGGATGGCTGCTCAGTCTCGCGGCCGTGGGCGGCGGCGCACTTGGCTCATGGCTCACCCGACGGTGAACTCCCGCTCGGACTTGCCTCGGCGGCAGGCCCGACACAGCGTCCACACGTTGTGGTCGGTGTCCTCGCCGCCGAGGGCGAGCGGTAGATGGTGGTCCACGTCGACCAGCTCGGCGGGCACCTCCTCGCCGCACAGGCCGCACACAGCGGAGCCCGCCCGGTCGACCCGCCGACGAAGCCGTTCGGCACCGCTGTGGTGCCGGATCACCAGAGCGAGCAGCCTGCGGCGGGCACGGACGGACGGGCGGGCTTCGTAGGCCCGGTGGTGGGCTTCGCAGCGCCCCCGATGAGTCGGGGGCGAGAGGCAGTCGATACAACGCACGGCGTCTCCTGCCTGCCAAGTGCGGCTTGGTGATGACGAGTTGCAACAGGCCGAACACGACGACTTTGAGGGTTCAAGTCATCCGGTCAAGATTTCGCTTCGCAACGGTGCCCGTCCCCGGGTTCGAACCGGGGCTGTCGCGGGTTTGAGCCGCGTGCCTCTTGCCGACTGGGCTAGGCGGGCTGGTGGTGTCCCTCGCCGGCGTCGGCCGGTCCGGGTGGGGACTGCACTTCGCCGCTCCCCCGTGGGCGCCCTGGCGGACGACTACGACGGCCGGTACAGTTCCCGCACTCTGCCTCACGACTCCGGCAGCCACCCCGGTAGTACGGGGCGCGTGGTGTACGGACGGAGCGGCGAGAGGGGCGCGGGCACTCGGTCCGCCGTGGTGCTGTCGGTGGGGTGCGCGGTAGTCCCGCATCCCCTCTCACCAGTAAGAGAGGGAGACGAATTCCTGCAGGGTGGTGACGGGTGACGCAGAAGACGGGAAAATCAGGTTCTTCTCTATGTGCGTACGTATAGAGAAACCAGATTTCCGCCCCACCTGCGTCACCCGTCACCCCCGCCGGGGTCGCTACCTGCCTGCGCCGACCGGTTCGGCGAGGCGCATACGGTTGCCCGGTGCGGGCTCCTGCTCGGCCGTCAAGCTGAGTTCGGCCCGGAGCCCTGCCCACGCTTCCACCGCGGGGTCAAGGTCGCCTGTCACGGTGAAAGAGACCCGGCGACGGTCGAGCGACTTCCAACCGCCCCGGACGCCCTTGCACACCTCCAGTCGTGCCCCGGCGTCGAGCATGAGCAGTCGGCGGGCTGTGGTGTCCTTCTGCGCCCACAGATCGGCCATGGTCTCGCCCGTGTCGATTTTCTCGCGTCGCTCCGGGCGGGCAGGGGTGTTCTCCAGCACCACCATGCGGTTGTCCAGCGCGTCATCCATGTACTTGCCCAAGAGTCCCCCTTGAAAATGTACAGTCACTTCACCCCCGCTGTCGTGCAAGAGGGGAGCCAAAGTGGACCAACAAGGATCGAATGCCAGCCTCCAAGTGACTCCCCGCTGTCCAGTAACAGCAGGTCAGGCCATGTTTAGGTGAAAAGAGAGGGCAAAACAAACAAATAAAGTACTAGGGAGAACGGAAACGCGCTCTTTTCCGTCACCTCGTCACCTGCACAGAGGACTTGGCGGCGCTCGATGGGCGTGAAAAACCCCGCCAGGCTCAGAACCTGACGGGGTCGGCGTGGCGGTGTGAGGGTCGCCACGGAGTATTTCGGCTTCACCACAGCGCGATCCGGCGGCGCTGCTCTCGTTCAGTCCGTGTCCGGATGCTTGGCCCACCGGATCACGATGCGGTCCCTGGTGTTGGCGTTGCGGCCCCGGCCGGTGGCCTTGGCGATCCGGACCGAATCGACGAACAGGGCCAAGAACTCCCGGCGGCGCTGGAGGTCCCACGCGGCCCAAGGGGTTCCCGGGCCGATCGGGTCGCCGTCGACCCCCGTCCAGTCGTCGGGGATGGCGATGGTCGCGGCGGCGGCCTGCTCCAACTCCTTGATCCGGGCGTCCGTGCGCTGTTCGTGGGCCATGAGCCGTTCCACGGACTCGCGGAAGACCTGGGTGCCGACCGTGCCCGCGTACGCGCCCGCCGTGCGGTCCTCGTACAGCGTGCGGAGGGAGGTGCGGACGTGCTCCAACTCCGAGCGAGCGGCGGAGAGTTCCGCTTCGCGGCCCGAGTTGTCGCGCTGGTGGGCGAAGCGGCGGGCGGCTTCGGCGAGCCACTCCAGTTCTTCGGGGTCGTCGGGGTCCATCGTGGTGAGCCGGGCCCAGACCCGACCGGCCGTCTCGTTGTCGGCCTGTTCCATGTGGATGACGAGTCCGCCGTGGCCAGCCACCACTCCACCGGCGCGGTTGCACTGGTAGTACCGGGTCTCTCCTCGGACCGACGCGACCATGACGGAGCCGCAGACGTCGCAGAACAGGAAACCGTGCCCGGCGAGCAGCGTGGGCACGCGGTCGGCCCGGCGCTCGACCGTCTTGCTGCGGCCGTTCAGGACGTCTTGCAGCGCCCACCAGTCGGCCGGGGGGATCAGGGGTTCGTGCGACTCCAGGGGAGCGCCTGACGGGTCGCGCAGGATCGCCCGGTGGCCCGTGGTCCCGGGGACGATCTCACCGTCCGCGCCTCTGCGGCGCTGGCTGCGTCCCTCCCACTCGATCGCGTATCCGGCGAGGCGCGGATCGCGGAGGATGCGTAGGACGGTGGAGGACGTCCAGGAGGGGCGCTCGGCGGACTCCGACAGGCCACGGGCGCGCCGGGCCGCCAGGCGCTTTGTGCCGCTCTCGCCGAGGGTGGTGACCTTGGTCGGGGCGGATTCTTCGTTGAGCTTGCGGGCAATGCCGGTGCCGGACTCGCCGTCGACCGCCCAGGCGACCATGCGCCGGACCCAGTCGGCTTCCACGGGGGACGGAACGAGCCGCGAGACCGTCAACTCGCCGCGCGTGACTCGCTCGCTGACGAAGCCGTACGGGGGGATGCCGGAGGTGTGGCCACCGGCCTGCCGGATCTCCTCCTTGGCGCTGGTGATGTAGGCGGACTTCAAGTCGGATTCCTGCTGGGCCAGTCCGGCGATGATGGCCAGGATGCCGACGCCGACCGGGGTGGAGGTGTCGAGGTACGGCTCCTCCACGCTGACCAACCGCACGCCGTGCTGCTCCAACTCGTCGATGATCTTCATCGCTTCGAGCGCGCCACGGCGGGTGAGCCGGGACAGTGAGAAGACGACCACCGCGTCCACGTGTCCGGCGCGCACGGCCGCCATCAGCTCCTCGAAGCCGGGGCGGTGGGTGTTCGGGTCCCAGCCCGACTTGCCGATGTCCTCGAAGTGACCGGCGTTCTCCCAGCCCCTCGACCGCATCAGCGCCTCAGTCTTGGTCCGCTGAGCCTCGGGCGACGCCTTGGAGTCGTCCTCGCGCCGCTTGCTCTGTCGGATGTACGAGACTGCTCGTACCTGATCGAGGTCGGGCCGCGAGCCGGGCCGACCCTGTGACTTGAGAGGTGCCATGTGGGCAGCGTAGTGAAGATCAACGTGCTGACCGTTCCCGCCGAGCAGCGGGAGGTGCTGGAGCAGCGGTTCGCGTCGCGGGCCGGGACGGTGGAGGGTTCGGACGGGTTCGAGTGGTTCGAGCTGCTGCGTCCGGTGGAGGGGACGGACCAGTACCTGGTGTACACGCGCTGGCGGGACGAGGAGTCCTTCCAGGCCTGGATGGAGGGCCCGATGAAGCAGGCCCACCAGGGTGGCGCCGAGGGCGGGGCCCCCAGGCGCCCCGCGGCCTCCGGCTCCACCGTCTGGTCCTTCGAGGTGGTCCAGTCGACCGGGCCGAAGCAGTAGGCCGGAAGAAGCGGGGGCGGGGCCGGGCGGCTCCGCCCCCTTCTGCGCGGGAAGGCTTCATCGGAAGGCGGCGCGGCGGGTGGCGCGGCGCAGGGTGCGCAGCAGGGGGCCGCCGACGGTGAGGCAGAGGGTGGCGGTGAGGGCGGCGCGGGGGAGGTCCCAGCCGAGGGAGGTGGTGAGGCAGTAGAGGGTGAAGCGGAGCAGGTTGGCCGGGAGCGGGTCGCCGGGGACGAAGGAGACGGCGGCGCCCAACCCGCCGATGTAGGGCCAGCCCTGAAGGTTCATCACGGTGCCGTAGCCGACGGCGGAGAGGACGCCGTAGCCGGCCAGGAGCAGGAGTTCGCCCCGGCCGCGCAGCGTCGCGGCGCCCGGGAGCAGCCCCGCGCCGAGGCAGACCCAGCCCATGGCGAGCATCTGGAACGGCAGCCACGGGCCGACGCCGCCGGTGAGCAGCCCGGAGGCGAACATCGCCAGGGCGCCCAGCACGAAGCCGAAGCCCGGGCCGAGCGCCCGGCCGGAGAGCACCATCAGGAAGAACATCGGTTCCAGCCCGGCCGTCCCCGCCCCCAGCGGGCGCAGCGCGGCCCCGGCCGCGGCCAGCACGCCGAGCATGGCGACGGCCTTGGCGTCCAGGCCGGGCGCACCGGTCGCCCGCCGCCCCTCGGAGAGCTGAGCGATCAGGACGGCCAGCAGCAGCGGCATCAGCAGCGCGAACAGCCAGGGCGCGTCCGCGGAGTGGCCCACCAGGTCGGACTCCCGGGCGGCCAGCAGCGGCCAGCCGAAGGCGGTGACCCCGACCGCCGAGACCAGGCAGAGCGAGACCACCGAACGCGGCCCGAGCGGCACCGGCCGGACGGGAGCAGGGAGCGGGGAAGGGAGCGGGGCGGACGGGCGCGCGCTCATCGCGGCACCTCCGCAGCCGGAACGCAGCTCCCGGCAGCCGGAACGCAGCTCCCGGCACCCGACGGCGCGGAGGCGAGGGGGCCCCGCCCGGGAGCGGCGGAGCGGTAGGGGCGGGACACGGCACGGCGGACGGAAGCGCGGCCCGGGGCGGACGGCTGCCGGTCGCGGGCCGGGCGGTGGCGGGTCATCGGGGGCCCTCCGCAGGAGTGAGCGCGGCGGCGACCTCGGGGACGGTGAGGTACGGGGGGAGGATCTTCGCGGTCTGCGGGGCGAAGGTCGGGGAGGCGAGGACGACCTCGGGGGTGGGGCCGTCGGCGACGATCTCGCCCTCGGCCAGCACCGCGGTGCGGTGGGCGAGTTCGGCGGCGAGTTCGACGTCGTGGGTGGCGAGCAGCACGGCGTGGCCGTCGGCGGCGAGGCCGCGCAGGATCTCCACCAGGCGGGCCTTGGCGGCGTAGTCGAGGCCGCGGGTGGGTTCGTCGAGCAGGACGAGCGGCGGGCGGGCGGTGAGGACGACGGCGAGCGCGAGGGTGAGGCGCTGGCCCTCGGAGAGGTCGCGGGGGTGCCGGTCGTCGGCGACGCCGGGCAGCAGGGCGGCCAGCAGGTCGCGGCAGGTGCCGGGTCCGGCGTCCGCGTCGTGGTCGGCGGCGGCGCACTCGGCGGCGACGGTCTCCGCGTACAGCAGGTCGCGCGGGTCCTGCGGGACCAGGCCGACGGAGCGGATCAGCTGCTTGGGGCGGGCCTTGTACGGGACCAGGCCGTTCACCCGGACGGTGCCGGAGTCGGGGGCGTGCAGGCCGACCAGGCTGCCGAGCAGGGTGGACTTGCCCGCGCCGTTGCGCCCCATCAGGGCGGTGATCTCCCCGGCGTGCAGGGCGAGTTCGACGCCGCGCAGGGCCGGGACGGGGCCCCGGGAGACCACCAGGCGGCTCGCGGTGGCGACGGGTCCGGCCGGAACGGCGGCCGCGGGTGCGGCCGGGGTAGGGGCCGACTGCGGCTGCGGGGGCAGCAGTTGCTCGCGCAGGGCGGCCGCCCGGCGCCGGGCGTCGCGGACGGTGAGCGGCAGCGGCTCCCACCCGGCGAGCCGCCCGAGGTCGACCACCGGGGGCCGGACGGGGGAGCGGGCCATCATCGCGGCCGGGTCGCCGAGCACCGGCGGCTCGCCGGGGCCGGGCAGCAGCAGCACCTGGTCGGCGTACTGGACGACCCGCTCCAGGCGGTGCTCGGAGAGCAGCACGGTGGTGCCCAGGTCGTGGACCAGGCGCTGGAGGACGGCGAGCACCTCCTCGGCCGCGCCGGGGTCGAGCGCGGAGGTGGGCTCGTCCAGCACCAGCACCTTCGGATGGACCGTCAGCACCGAGCCGATCGCCACCCGCTGGCGCTGCCCGCCGGAGAGCGAGGACAGTGCCCGGCCGCGCAGCTCGGCCAGGCCGAGCAGGTCCAGGGCCTCCTCGACCCGGCGCCGCATCACGGCCGGGGCGAGGCCCAACGACTCCATGCCGTAGGCGAGTTCCTCCTCGACGGTGTCGGTGACGAAGTGCCCGGCCGGGTCCTGGCCGACGGTGCCGACCAGGTCCGCCAGGTCGCGCGGCCGGTGCGTGCGGGTGTCCCGTCCGGCGACCGTGACCCGGCCGGTCAGGGTGCCGCCGGTGAAGTGCGGCACCAGCCCGCAGACGGTGCCCAGCAGGGTCGACTTGCCGGAGCCGGACGGGCCGACCAGCAGGCAGAGCTCGCCCTCCGGGACGGTCAGGTCGACGCCCCGCAGGGCCGGTTCGGCGGCCTCGGCGTACTGGACGCCGACCTGTTCGAAAGTGATCACCGGGTGCTCCGGGGCGGCTCGGGAGTGACGAAGGCGGGCAGCAGGCCGACCAGCACGGCCAGGGCCGGCAGTAGCGGCAGGGCGGGCAGGGACGGCGGCACCACCGGCGGGTCCAGCGCCTCCGGCCAGCGGGCCGCGTACCGGATCAGCGCGGCCGCGACCAGCACCCCCGAACCCGCCGTCAGCCACTCCGGCAGCGCCCACGGGTCGGGCCGGTAGCGGGTCCGGACCGAGCGCCGGCCGCCCAGCACCAGCCCCGCCCCGGCCGCCCCGGCACCCGCCAGCAGCACCGGCAGTGCCCACGGGTGGCTGCCCGCGGTCAGCAGCCCGTACGTCGCGCAGCACACCCCGAGCAGGCCGCAGAGCGTCAACGCCCCTGCGGTGCGGGCCAGTCGGCGCGGCACCTCGGCAGTCCGGCCGAAGCCGCGGGTGTCCATCGCGGCGGCCAGTGCCACCGAGCGCTCCAACGCGCCCTCCAGGACCGGGAGTCCGACCGACAGCACCGCCCGCACACCCCGGTCCGACCGGCCCCGCAGCCGGCGCGCCGCGCGCAGCCGCCGGACGTCCGCGACCAGGTTCGGCGCGAAGGTCATCGCCACCACCGCGGCCACGCCCACCTCGTAGAGCGCGCCCGGCAGCGAGCGCAGCAGCCGGGACGGCGAGGCCAGCGCGTTCGCCGCGCCCACGCAGGCCAGCAGGACCGCCAGCCGCAGCCCCTCGTACAGGGCGAACAGCAGCCCCTCCAGCGTCACCGAACCACCCAGCCGGACGCCCTGCGCCCAGGCGGGGAGCGGGAGTTGGGGCAGCGTGAAGAGCACGTGGGTGCCGCCGACGGGGGAGCCCAGCAGCACCGCGAACACCATCCGGACGGCCAGCACCAGCAGGCCGAGTCGGAGGAACGCGGCGTACGAGCGGGACCAGGGTGCGTCACCGCGGCGGGCCGCCACCACGTAGCCCGCCACCGCCAGGATCAGCAGCAGGAGCAGCGGGTTGGTGGTCCGGGTGGCGGCTGCCGCCAGGCCCAGCGACCACAGCCACCAGGCCCCCGGGTGCAGCTGCCGGGACAGCGAACGGCGGTGCACGGCACGGGAGTTGCCGCCCTTGGGCAGGCGGGTGCGGTCGGCGGCGGGCATGCTCAGCGGCCGCGTCGCCGGCGGTTCTGCCAGAACGCGCCCGCGCCCAGCAGCACGACGGCGCCCGCCCCGGCGACCAGCCCGAGGGTCGGGCCGCCACCGGCGGAGCCGCCGGAACTCCCGGGCGCGGCCGAGGAGTTGCCGCCGGAGACGGCCTCGCCGCAGCCCGCCCGCGGGTAGCCCGCGATGGCGCACAGCAGGCCGCTGGAGTCGTAGCGCAGCGGCGGGGCGACCGCCGCCAGCACCTCGGCGGAGCTCGCCGCCGTCGGCACCGAGGCGCACAACGCCTTGGCGGCGGGCGGCTGTTCACCGCTCGGGGCGTCCTGCGCGGTGCCGAAGTCCAGCACCACCGCGACCCGCTTGTGCCCGGCCGCCGGGGCGGTGTCCGCGCAGATCGCGGCGAAGTCGGGGGCCTGCGCGGGCCGGGGCGTGTGCTGCCCGCCGTCCGGGCTCAGCACGAACCGCCAGCCGTCCACCGCCCCGTCCGCCGGCACGTTCCCGGTCGGCGCGGCCTGCTGGTACGCCCAGCCGTCCGCGCCGCCCTTCCAGAACGACCAGTACCGGTAGTCCGCGGCCCGCGCGACGCCCGCGCCCGGCCCGAGCAGCGCCACCAGCACCGCGCCGAGCAGCCCGAGCACGGCGGCGGTTGCAGCGGGGCCGGTGCCGGCGGCAGCGCGGACGGTCATCGCTGTCGCCCCGCGGAACCGCTGCTCCGGCGGCGGCGGTTGAGGCTGAGCATCATGCCCGCGCCCGCGCCGATCAGCAGGCCGACGCCGATCATCCAGATCGCCGGGAAGCCGCCCTTGTCCTTCTTCTCGCCCTGCTCGGCGGGGGCGGAGGCCGACGCGGACGCGGACGCGGCCCGCGGCGCGGACTTCGGCTGCGGCCCGGCGGCGGCGAGCAGCCCCACCAGGTCGTGGCCGCCGAAGCGGTACGGGTCGAGCTGCGCGGCCCGGGCGGCCAGCACCAGGGTGGCGGCCGCGGCCGGGTCGGTGCCGTCCTTGCCCTGCGCGGCCCAGGCCCAGCCGTTGCCGGCCAGCCAGTCGGCGGCGCCGGCGGCCTGCGCGCCGTGCCCGGCGGCGGCCAGGCCGAGGACCGCCCAGGCGGTCGAGGTGTAGTCGGGGGTGGCGGCCGCGCCGGGGGTGGTCAGCATCAGGTGCTGCCCGTTCGCGCCGAGCTGCGCCGTCAGCCAGGTGGCGTCCGCCTCGGCCGAATCGGCGTGCGCGACCGGGCCGTTCGCCCCGTCCGCACAAGTCAAGGGCTTCGGCGCGGCGTCCTTGCGGGCGGCGGCGGCCACCGGCAGGTGCCCGCCCGCGGCGGCCAGCAGGGACTGCGCGGAGGCCAGCGTGTTCGGGGCGGCGGGCACCCCGGCGGCGGGCTGGTACTGGAAGGCGCCGCGCTGCTCGGCGGGCGCGGCGCAGCCCAGCTGGAAGGCGGCCAGGGCGTCGTACGCGGTGTGCGGCGCGGTGCCGACCGAGGCCGGGTCGGTGCCCGCCGCGAGCAGCGCGTTGACCGCGAGCGCGGTGGAGTCGGCGTCGCCGGGCGAACCCGGGTTGTACGCCCAACTGCCGTCCTGGTTCTGCTGCTTGCGCAGCCACTCGACGCCGCGCCCGGCCTGCTGCTGGTGGCCGCCGAGCGCGGTCAGCGCCTGCACGGCGACCGCGGTGGCGTTGGAGTCCTCGGCGGCGGGCACGCACGGCGCGCCCTCGGCCCGGTACGAGGGCCAACCGCCGTCCTCGCACTGCTGACCGAGCAGCCACTGCACGGCGGAGTCGGCGGGCTCGGCCTGCTCCTGCTTCAGCGCGAGCAGCGCCAGCGACTGCCGCCACACGCCGTCGTACTGCGGGTCGCCCTTGCCGTACAGCCCGGCGGGCAGGGCGGCGGGCGACGAGGCCGGGGCAGAGGGGGCGGGGGAGGCGGTGTCGGCCAGTGCGGGGACGGCGAGGACACCGGTCAGCAGGGCCCCGGTGAGGGCGGCGGCGCCCAGGCGGGCAGCGGTCGGCATGGCGGGTGGAGCCTTTCGGTGAGCGGTCGCAGCGGCCCGGGTGCGGCCCGGAACGCCCGTGGACCCACGACGGAGGAGGGCCGCTCGCCCCCGGCCGGGCAGTCCGACTGCGCCGGCCCCGTCGGGACGGGGGCGGCTCACGGTTGCGGGTCAGTGCCGGAATCGCACCGGCTTCCCCCGGCCACGGGGGCGGGATGTGGAGTTGTCGGACGGTCCGGCGGGGCCGGTCCGCGACCAACGACTCTAACCGGCGGTCGGCGGAACTCCCGCAACCGCAGGTGGAACGGGTTCCAGTTTCTGGTCGGCCCCGGTGAGCGTGAGCAGCCGGGCGGCGGTGTGCAGGTCAGCCCGGACCTCGGCCAGCGAGGCCCGCCCGGAGAGCCACGCCAGCAGCGTCGCGTGCCAGGTGTGGCCGACCACCCGCAGCGCGGCCTGCTGCCCGGCGGTGGGCGGGTCGGGCAGCCGGGCGGCCTCCAGCACGATCGCCGAGGTGACCTGGGCGACCTCGTCCACCTCGCTGCCCACCGAGCGGTCCGCGAAGGACAGCGCCCGCACCATGGCCTCCGCCAGCCGGGGCTCGCGCTGCAGCGCGTGGAAGGCGTGGGTGAGCGCCTCGGCGACCCGGGCCGCCGGGTCCGCCCCGGCCGGCGGATGCCGCCTCACCTGCCCGTGCAGCCGCTCCAGCTGCTCGCGCATCACCGCGACCAGCAGGTGCACCTTGGACGGGAAGTAGCGGTACAGGGTGCCCAGCGCGACCTGCGCGCCCTCGGCCACCTCGCGCATCTGCACCGCCTCGTAACCGCCCCGGGCGGCCAGCGCGGTGGCCGCCCGCAGGATCGCCCGGCGGCGTTCGGCCTGGCGCGGGGTGAGCGCCGGATCGGCGGCGGCGTTCGCGGTCACGGGTGCTCCAGCGCGGTCACGGGTACTCCAGGGGCGGCGGTCGGAGCGGGGGCGCGGCGTGGCGTGAATCACCTGCCAGGGCTCCTGACGGCAAGCTACGGCCCGGTAATCTTCGAGGTCTCTCGTTGTTCACTTTCTCCAACGACGAGCCCGCACCGCTGTGAAACGTGATCTACTTTACCGGTCGGCGGCCACGTCCGTCGCCGGTCCCGGTGAGTCAAGGAAGAGGGGCCAGGGGATGACCGCGTCGCCGCCGCCGCTGCGGATCGCCCTGCTCTCGTACCGGGGCGACCCGTTCTGCGGGGGCCAGGGCGTCTACGTCCGCCACCTGTCCCGCGAACTCGCCCGGCTCGGCCACCACGTCGACGTGATCGGCGCCCAGCCGTTCCCGGTGCTGGACGCGGTCGACGGGCCCGGCTCGGTCCGCCTGGTCGAACTGCCCAGCCTCGACCTGTACCGCGCCGACGACCCGTTCCGCACCCCCGCCGCCGCCGAGTTCCGCGGCCCGGTCGACGTGCTGGAGTACGCGCTGATGCGCACCGGCGGCTTCCCCGAGCCGCTGACCTTCTCGCTGCGCGCCCGCCGGTACCTGGCCCGGCACAAGGGCCGCTACGACGTGGTGCACGACAACCAGACCCTCGGCTACGGCCTGCTCGGCCTGGCCCGGCACGGCTTCCCGCTGGTCACGACGGTCCATCACCCCGTCACCGTGGACCGCAGGTTGGAGCTGGACGCGGCCGAGGGCCGGCTGGCCCGGCTCGGCAAGCGCCGCTGGTACGCCTTCGTCCGGATGCAGCGCCGGGTCGCCGCCCGGCTGGAGCAGGTCATCACCGTCTCGGAGAGCTCGAAGGCCGAGATCGCCGAGCAGCTCGGCACCGCGCCCGGCGCGATCTCGGTCGTCCCGATCGGCGCCGACACCCGCCTGTGGTCGCCGTCCGCCGAGGTCGCCCGGGTCCCCGGCCGGATCGTCACCACCTCCAGCGCCGACGTCCCGCTCAAGGGCCTGGTCCACCTGGTCGAGGCGCTCGCCAAGGTCCGCACCGAACGGGACGCCCACCTGGTCGTGGTCGGCAAGCCGCAGAAGGAGGACGGCCCGGTCACCGAGGCGGTCCGCCGGTTCGGCCTGGAGCGGCACATCGAGTTCCGCACCGGCCTGAGCGACGCCGAACTCGTCGACCTGTACCGCTCCGCCGAGGCCGCCTGCGTCCCCTCGCTGTACGAGGGCTTCTCGCTGCCCGCCGCCGAGGCGATGGCCACCGCGACCCCGCTGGTCGCCACCACCGGCGGCGCCATCCCCGAGGTGGCCGGCCCCGACGGCGAGACCTGCTTGGCCGTCCCGCCCGGCGACCCGGGCGCGCTCGCCGCCGCGCTCGGCCGGCTGCTCGACGACCCCGAACTGCGCACCCGTCTCGGCACCGCCGGGCGCGACCGCGTCCTGGCCCGGTTCACCTGGGCCCGGGCCGCCGAACTGACCGCCGAACGCTACCGGGCCGCGATCGCCACCGGCACCGGCGCCGCCGCCCGCTCCGGCCCCGGCTGGCGCTACGTCGGCTGACGCCCGACCGGCCGACGCTCCGTCAACCCCCTTGCCCCACCCCCTTCGTGAATGGGAGCCCGCAGTGCTGACCGTCGACTTCTCCCGCTTCCCGCTCGCCCCCGGCGACCGGGTGCTCGACCTGGGCTGCGGCGGTGGCCGGCACGCGTTCGAGTGCTACCGGCGCGGCGCGAACGTGGTCGCCCTCGACCGGAACGCCGAGGAGATCGCCGAGGTCCGCAAGTGGTTCGCCGCCATGGAACAGGCCGGCGAGGCCCCCGCCGGGGCCAGCGCCACCGCCATGGAGGGCGACGCGCTCAACCTGCCCTTCGACGACGACACCTTCGACCGGATCATCATCTCCGAGGTGATGGAGCACATCCCCGACGACAAGGGCGTGCTCGCCGAGATGGTCCGCGTCCTCAAGCCCGGCGGCCTGCTCGCCGTCACCGTGCCCCGCTACCTGCCGGAGAAGATCTGCTGGGCGCTCTCCGACGAGTACCACGAGGTCGAGGGCGGCCACATCCGGATCTACAAGGGCGACGAGCTGGTGCAGAAGGTCCGCGAGGCCGGCCTCCAGCCCTACGGCGAGCACCACGCGCACGCCCTGCACTCCCCGTACTGGTGGATCAAGTGCGCGATGGGTGTCAACAACGACAAGGCCCTGCCGGTCCGGGCCTACCACCAGCTGCTGGTCTGGGACATCGTCGGCACCCCCGTCGTCTCCACCCTCACCAAGGCCGCCGAGAAGGCCCTCAACCCGGTCATCGGCAAGTCCTTCGTGGTCTACGCCAGCAAGCCCCACCTGCCCCGGACCGGCGCATGACCGCCGCCGTCCCCGAGGCGCTGCTGCTCGACGGCGTCCTGGACGCCGCCCGGGCCGCCGACACCGTCCGGTCGATCCTCGCCCACCAGCAGCCCGACGGCGCCATCCCCTGGTTCCACGGCGGCCACCTCGACCCCTGGGACCACACCGAGGCCGCGATGGCCCTCGACACCGCCGGCGAGCACGCCGCCGCCGAGGCCGCCTACCGCTGGCTCGCCGACCGGCAGAACGCCGACGGCTCCTGGTACGCTGCCTACGCCTACGGGCAGCCCGGCATCGCCGACGGCACCGCCACCGACCTGGCCCGGGAGACCAACTTCTGCGCCTACGTCGCCGTCGGCGCCTGGCACCACCACCTCTCCACCGGCGACGACGGCTTCCTGGAACGGATCTGGCCCACCGTCGCCCGCGCCCTCGACCACTGCGTCCGGCTCAGCCTCCCCGGCGGGGCGATCGCCTGGCGGCAGGACGCGGACGGCACCGCCGCCACCGAGGCGCTGCTCACCGGCTCCTGCTCGATCCTGCACGCGCTGCGCTGCGGCCTCGCCGTCGCCGACCACCTCGACCGGCCGCAGCCCGACTGGGAGCTCGCCGCCGGCCGGCTCCGGCACGCCATCGCCCACCACCCCGAGCGGTTCCTCGACAAGGACCGCTACTCGATGGACTGGTACTACCCCGTCCTCGGCACCGCGCTGCGCGGCGCCGACGCCGAACGCCGGATCGCCGCCGACTGGGACCGCTTCGTCGTCCCCGGCCTCGGCGTCCGCTGCGTCAGCGACCGGCCCTGGGTCACCGGCGGCGAGAGCGCCGAACTCGCCCTCGCCCTCTGGGCCGCCGGGCAGTCCGACCGCGCCGTCGAGATCCTCCGCTGGATTCAGCACCTGCGCCACGAGGACGGCTCCTACTGGACCGGCTACGTCTTCGAGGACGACGCGATCTGGCCCGAGGAGCGCACCACCTGGACCGCCGGCGCCCTGCTGCTCGCCGTCGCCGCGCTCGGCGGCGACCACGCGACGGTCAGCGTCTTCGGCGGCGAGGAGCTGCCGGCGGGGCTGGCGGTCGAGGGCTGCTGCTAGCCGCTGCGCGACACGACGGGACGCGTACAGCGGAAGGTCCGCCCGGGAGGGGAGTTCCCTCGCCGGGCGGACCTTGCTGTCTGCGCCTTCCGCTGCGCGCAGTTCCCCGCGCCCCCTGCAGGGCCAGGGCCAGGGCCAGGGCCGGGGCAGGGGCCGGGGCGGGAAGGGGCAGGAAACGGAAAGGTCCGCCCGGGGAGGAGTTCCCTCCGGGGGCGGACCTTTCCGGTGTGACGGGGCGTCAGCCGCGCTGGATGCCCGTGGTGTCGTTCAGGACGCCGTGGGTGCCGTCCGGGAGCTGGGCGACCAGGGCGGCGCCGCGCTGGTCGACGGCCAGGTACCAGGTGCCGGGGACGAGCTCGCCGACCGGCGGGGCGGCCGGGTTGTCCTTGTTGCCGAGCTGGCGCACCGCCGGGACGGCGAACCAGAACGGGGCGAACGGGGCCGCGGCGGCCTGCGGGGCCTGGTCCTGGACGGCCGGCTGCACCGCGGTGGGCTGCGGTGCGGGCGCCTGCTGCTGCGCGGCCGGGGCCGGGGCCTGCGCGGCCGCCGGGTAGCCGTAGCCGCCCTGGCCGCCGAACTCGCCCTGGCCGCCGAACTGCTGCGCGGCCGCGGGCTGCGGCTGCTCGACCTGCGGCTGCGGCTGGCCCGGGAAGGGCTGCTGCTGGGCGCCCGGGTAGCCGTACGCGCCGGGCTGACCGGGCTGGCCCGGCTGCTGGCCGCCGTACGGCGGGAACGGCTGCGGGGTGGTCGCCGCGGGCGAGGACTCCGGCAGCAGCGGGCCCTGCAGGGCCGGGACGAGCGGGCCGGCGATCACGGCGCCGGCCAGCAGCAGCGTCGACAGCAGGCCGAGCCACACGCCCGCGCCGTTGCTGGCGCCGGTCGGTGCGCCGGCCACCGCCCACAGCATGCCCCAGAGCGAGATCACCGCCATCGCGGTGCCCCACTGGTCGAGGCGGAGGCCGAGGATCTCCTTGGTGCCCAGGGTCTCCTTCTGCAGGCGGAAGAGCAGGATCAGCACGGCGCCGACGACGCCGAGCAGGAAGACCGACGGGAGCAGCGGGAAGGCCCCGGGCTCCCAGGCGTTCCAGTCCAGCGCCCCGCGCAGCGACGGGAAGGTCCGGAAGGGCAGGAAGGACGAGAGCAGGAGCAATACGGCCGCACCGGCGACGGCGGCGTCTCCCCTGGTGAGAGCGCGCAGGTTCACTGACGTTCCCCTCATTGGTGTAGTCGTGGTCGGCGGGCGGTGACCGGGCCCCCGTTGTACCGGAGCGGTACAACAGGGCAAAAGCCTAGGGCCAAGGCTCCGCCGCGTGCACAGCGCCCTCCGAATCCGGCGCGGAGCGGTTCGTTCCGGAAGGACCGGGGGCACTGACGGGACAGGTGTTCGACGGTGGGTGTACGCAGTGGCTCACCCGGTGAGATAGCTGGTCAGGGCGTCGGCGAGGGCCTGCGCGGCGCGCTGGCGCCACTGCGGGTCGGACATCCGCTTCGCGTCCTCCGCGTTGCGCATGTTGCCGCACTCGATGAAGACCTTCGGGACCTTCGACAGGTTCAGGCCCCCCAGGTCGGAGCGGGTGTCCAGGCCCTGCTGGCCGATGTAGCTGGACACCGGCTCGCCGGTGCCGGCCTGGAACGCGTCCCGCAGCAGCACCCCGAACCGGTGCGAGGGGTCGACGATCGCCGAGGTGTCGGCGGCCCCGGCGACCACCCTGGCCGGCATGATCACGTGGAAGCCGCGGCCGGACGCCGGGGCGCCGTCCGCGTGCACCGAGACCGCGACGTCCGCGCCCGCCTCGTTGCCGATCCGGGCCCGCTCGTCGATGCACGGCCCCCAGGCGCGCTCCCCGTCCTGGGTCAGCACCACCTTCGCCCCCCGGTCCTGCAGGATCGCCCGGGCCCGGTGCACCACGTCCAGGGTGAACTCCGCCTCCGGGTACCCGGCGTCGGTGGACGTCCCCGTGGTGTCGCACTCCTTGCGGCTGTTGCCGATGTCGACCTGCCGGTTGATCTCCCCGGTGTGCTTGGCGTTGCCCGTGTTGTGGCCCGGGTCGAGCAGCACCGTCCGGCCGGACAGCCGGCGGCCCGCCTGCCCCGCCGGGGTGGACGGCCCGTCGGACGGCGCCGGGGACGAGGACGGCCCCGCCGCCGGGCTCCCGGCGCTCGGCGCGGCCGCACCGCCCGGCGCGACCTGGTCGCCCTCCGCGAAGTACGGCGCGTGCGGGCCCGACGGGTGCGCCGAGGTGTCCCGGGCGCTGTTGGCGACGGCCTGCCAGCCCAGCCAGCCGATCAGGCAGACCGGCAGCACCAGCGCCGCCACCTTGGCCCCCGCCCGCCAGTGCGCCCCGGGCAGCTCCGGGTGACCGGACCCGCCGGTGCGCCGGGCGGGGCGCGGGTCCTGGGGGTGCGGGTCCTGGCCGCCGTCGTCGGCGGCGGGCGGGGTGGTGCGGCCGGTCACTGGCTCCTCAGATCCTGTCCCAGGTGCGCGCCGCCAGACCGTAGGTACTGGCGATCGGCTTCCACTTCGTCACGAAGTCCTTCTTCGACTGCGTCGCCTTCGGATTGAGGTCGTTGGCGCGCGCCAGGTCGGGCGTCGAGGGTACCTGGTTGTTGGCGCAGCCCTGCGCCGACACCGCCCGCGCCCAGGCCGCGTACGCCCGGTCGATGTCCCCGGACTGCTGCCAGGCCGCCCGCAGGTCCGCCACCGCGTCGGGGCCGCCCGGCAGGGCGTCGGTCTTCAACCCGTTCAACTCGGCCAGCAGCCCGTCCCGTTGCTGCGCCCCGTCGTCGAACACCTTGACGGCGCTGTCCACCTCCGGCTTCGGCGGGCAGCTGCGCACCTTCGCCACCGCGTTGCCGATCGGCGCCTTCGCGTTCTCGCCCTTGGTCAGCAGCGCGTCCAGCGCCTTCGCCTGGGCCTGCGCCTCCGGCCCCGCCGAGGGCGGAGCCGAGGCCGCCGGGGACGCGGGCGCGGACGGCGCGGACGAGCCGCCCTGGCCGCCGCCCGCCGGGGAGCCGCCGGTGCCCGGGTCCGGTGGCGGCGCGGCGCTGCTCCGGCCCTGCGGGGTGCTCCCATTGCTGTCGCTGTTGTTCACGGCCCACACCACGCCGACGCCGATCACCAGCAGCAGCGCCACGGCCGCGCCGATCAGCACCGGGGTGCGGCGCCGACGCGGGTCGTCCTCGTAGTCGAACTCCGGCTCCTGGTAGCCGTACCCGCCGGGCTGACCCGGCTGCCCGGCCGGCCCGGGCGGGAACTGCTGCGGAGGGCCGCCGAACGAGGGCCCGCCGCCGAACGGCTGCTGGCCCCCGAAGGACTGCTGACCGCCGTAGGACTGGTCGCCGAACGGCTGCTGGCCGCCGAAGGACTGCTGGCCGCCGTAGGACGGCTGCCCGTCGAAGGACTGCTGCCCGCCGAACGAGGGGCCGCCGCCGAACGGCTGCTGGGGCGGCTGCTGTTGGGGCAGCTGCTGCTGGGGCGGCTGGGCCCCGCCGAAAGGCTGCTGGGGCGGCGCGAACTGCTGCTGGCCGCCGTAGGAGGGCTGCGGGCCGGGCGGGAAACCGCCGGGGGCGGCGACCGGCGGCGGACCGGACGGCGCGGTCGGCGGCTGCTCCGCCGGGGGCTGGGACTGGGGCTGGGGCTTCGGTCGCGGCGGCGGGGTCGCGGCGGTGGCCGCGGTGCGCTGCGCGGCGGCGGGCGGCTGCTCCGGCGGGACGGCGGTACCGGGCTGCGGCGGGAGCGGTGCGGCCTGGCCCTCGGTGGCGGCCAGCAGCAGCGGGAGCGGGATCGCGGTGGTGGCCGGACCCGCCGCCGGGTCGTCCGGGACCTCCCGGCGGACCCAGCCGCCCGCGCCGTTGTTCGCGGTCGGATCCCAGACCGCCCTGGCGGCCCTGCCCTGTTCCGTCATGCGCTGCCTCGTCCCCCGTCGACCGGTTCCGCACCGGCGCCCCTCCGGGACCGGTGCCAGGTCGCCGCCCGGGCCGCTCCCCGTGCGGCGGTTCGTCGTCTGCCGCCGCCACCGTACCGGCCACCGGTACGCGTGGTCACGGTGGATCGGCGATGCGTCGCCGTGGGGACGACGCCGAGGGCCGGTCCGGGCGACGGGCCCGCCCGTCGGCGGGCCCGCCGCCCGACGGTCCGTCAGCGGGCGGTCGCGGTGCGGCGCAGCACCCGCAGCGAGCCCGTCACCGAGACCTCCTCGAAGCCCTCGGCGAGGGCCCGCAGGTACACCCGGTAGGGAGCCTGACCGCCGTCCGCCGGGTCGGGGAACACGTCGTGCACCACCAGCAGGCCGTCCGCGGCCAGGTGCGGGACCCAGCCCTCGTAGTCGCCGGTGGCGTGCTCGTCGGTGTGCCCGCCGTCGACGAACACCAGCGCCAGCCGGCCCTGCCAGACCGCGGCGATCTGCGGGGAGCGGCCGACCAGGGCGACCACGTGCTCCTCCAGGCCGGCCGCGTGCAGGGTGCGGCGGAACCGGGGCAGGGTGTCCATCAGGCCGACCTCCGGGTCGACCAGGGTCGGGTCGTGGTACTCCCAGCCGGGCTGCTGCTCCTCGGAGCCGCGGTGGTGGTCGACGGTCAGCGCGACCGTGCCGGCCCGGCGGGCGGCGTCCGCGAGCAGGATCGCCGAGCGGCCGCAGTAGGTGCCGATCTCCAGCACCGGCAGCCCGGTCCGCCCGGCCGCGTCCAGGGCCGCCGCGTACAAGGCCAGGCCCTCGTCCTCGGGCATGAAGCCGGTGGCGGCGCGGAACGCGGCCAGCACCGGGGCGGCGGGGACGGCGGGGACGGCCGGGCCCTGGAGGGTGGCCGGGGTGGGGTCGGTCATCGGGGCGCTCCTGCCGGGCTGGGGGACTGAGCAGGACCCTACTGGATGGTAGGAACGCCCCGGGCGACCCCCGGGGCCGTCACAGCAGCTCGCGGGCCACCCGTTCGCGGCTCGCCGCCAGCTCGGCCTCGATCGCGGCGGCCCGTCCGGCGTCCAGCACCAGCGGCGCCCGGTCGACCGGCGGGGGAGCGGTGTCCAGCATCCGCAGCCGCAGGTAGGTCGGCGGGTGCGACGCGTCGACGGCGCCGACCTCCCGCTCGGAGGCCCGGACCCGGCGGGCCGTCTCGCTCGCCGGGACGGTCCGGGCCGCCTCGGCCAGCGCCGCCCACAGGTCGGGGCCGCCCGACCGCCCGCCGGAGCGCTGCCGGGGCAGGGCGCGCCGGCGGACCAGCACCGCCTCCACCGTCGGTTCGTTCAGCAGGGCGACCAGCACCCCGCGGGCGTCCGGCACCGAGGCGAGCCGGGCGGCCAGCCCGTCGGCCCGGTACTCGGCGGCCTGCCCGCTGCGCAGGTGCAGCCGGAACATCAGGCCGGCCAGCGCGCGCACCGCCCGGTTGACCACCCAGAGCAGCACGTTGGCGACGAACGCGGCCATGATGATCATCGGGCGCCGCGAGCCGTGGTCGGCGGAGGGACGGGTCAGCCGCTCCCACTCGACCAGCGAATCGACCGCCGAGCCGGTCCACAGGCCGCGCCGGGAGTCCCCGTTGACGCAGTGTCCGAGCTCGTGGCCGAGCAGCGCGACCCGCTGCTGCCGGGTCAGCATCTCCCACAGCGGCAGACCGATCTCCAACTCCCGCCGCCGGCGCAGCCCCACGACGCCGAACGAGGCGTTGAACCGGCCGCTGACCGCGATCGAGTCCACCCGGGGCGCGCCGAGCGCGTCCGACACCTGGTCCACCAGGCCGTACAGGGCCGGCGCGGCCTCCCGGGTCAGCACCCCGTCGCGGGTCGGCCGGCCCAGCCGGGGCCGGACCAGCACGGCCACCGCCAGGGCGAGCACGCCGAGCCCGCGCGGGAACCAGCCCGCGCCGACCAGCCCCGCGGTCAGCGCCCCGCCCAGCAGCAGCACCGTCAGCGACACCAGGTGCACCAGCCCGGCCAGGGCGAACGCGGCCACCGGCGGGGCGGTCCGCCGCTCCGGGCCCTCGGCCGCGACCAGCCGGAACACTTTCTCGGTCCGCTCCCTGACGACCCGTCGGCGCTCCTCCTCCCGGCGCTCCGCGCGCTCGGCCCGGCGGCGGGCCCGCGCCGTCCGGTACTGGACGGCCGGCTGCTCGGGCAGCAGGTTCCACTCGCAGGCCGGGCACCAGGTCGGGAAGCGCTCGCTCACCGACAGCGGGGCGCCGCACCGCGGGCAGGGCCGGGCGGGGGCGGCGCCGGGCGCCGCGGCGGGGGATTCGGTGGTGGACACGGGCGCGAATGATGCCAGGTCGGACGGGGTGCGGGGAAGCGCTTTCCGTCCGCCGGGACGCCGGGCCGACCCGGTGGCCCCGGCGCTGCGCCGGACGGATGCGCTATACAGGGGACGACCTTCGGTAGAACGTGTTCCAGCCCGCCCGGTGCGGCGGCCGACCCCCGCGGAGCAGCCAGTGCGCGCAGCGATCCTGCACCAGACCGGACAGGACGTCCTGGACGTCCGGGACGACGTCGAGGCGGTCGGCCTCGGACCGGGCAGGGTCCGGGTCCGGGTGCGCGCCGCCAGCCTCTGCCACTCCGACCTGTCCGCGATGGCCGGGGTGCTGCCGCAGCCCGCGCCGTTCGTGCCGGGCCACGAGGGCGCGGGCGAGGTGGTCGAGGTCGGCGAGGGCGTGACCTCCCCGGCCGTCGGCGACCGGGTGGTGCTCTGCTGGATGCCGCCGTGCGGCGCCTGCCCCGCCTGCCGCCGGGGCCAGAGCCACCTGTGCGTGGCCTCGATCCGCCGGCTCGCCACCCCGACCTTCCGGATCGGCGGCGACACCGACGCGTACGGCTTCTACAGCACCGGCGCGTTCGCCGAGGAACTGGTGGTGGCCGCCGACAGCGTCCTGCCGGTGCCCGCCGACCTGCCGCACGACCTGGCCGCGCTGATCGGCTGCGGCGTCACCACCGGCCTCGGCGCGGTCGTCAACACCGCGAAGGTGGAAGCGGGTTCGACGGTCGCGGTGATCGGCGCGGGCGGCGTCGGCATCGCCGCCGTGCAGGGCGCCCGGATCTGCGGGGCCGCCCGGATCACCGTGGTCGACCCGGTGGCCTCCCGCCGCGAACGGGCGCTCGCCTTCGGCGCCACCGAGGCGATCGCCCCCGAGGAGCTGAAGGCCGCGGCCCGCTCGGTGCCCGGCGGCGGCTTCGACCACGTCTTCGAGGCGGTCGGCCGCTCCGGCACCGTCCGGGCCGGCTACGACGCGGCCCGGCGCGGCGGCGCGGTGGTGGTGATCGGCGCCGGCGCGCAGGACGACCAGGTCTCCTTCAGTCTCGGCGAACTCTTCTTCAACGAGAAGCGCCTGCTGCCCTCGATGTACGGCGGCGGCGACGTCCGCCGCACCGCCGACCTCGCCATCGCCCTGTGGCGGGCCGGACGGCTCGACCTCGACGGCATGATCACCCACCGGCTGCCGCTGGCCGAGGTCAACGAGGCGGTCCGGCAGATGCGCAGCGGCGAGGCGCTGCGCACCGTGCTGACGCTGGACTGAGGCCGGAGCGGTTCGGTCCGGCGCTGTCCGGCCGGGTGCGCCGCGCCCCCGGTGCCGTCGGGCGCGCCCCCGGTGCCGTCAGGACGGTGACGGGACCGGGGGCGCGGGTGCTGCGGTGCAGCGGGGTGCGGTCCTGCGGCGGACCGGGTCAGCGGCGGTGACGGCCGTGCGGGTCCGCGTCCGGGGTGTCGTCGCCGGCGGTGGAACCCCGGTGGCGGCCGTGGGCCGCGCCCTCGGGGGCGTCCTCGGCGGACGCCCGGTGGTCGTGCTCGGTGGTGTCGTCGATGGTCTCGGACATCAGGTCAGTCTTCTCCGTGCGAAAGGAAGGCGGTCAAGGCGGTCTCGGCTGAAGGCGCGCCGGGAAACACCGCGGCGCGACCGGGCGCCGCCCGGAGCCGGGCAGCAGCCGACCGGCCGCCCCCGGAGCAGCCCGCACGGGGCGCACGGCGACGGCCGAATCGCCTCGGAGCCTAACCGAACCGCCCGCCGCCGCGCCGGGTTCCCGCACCGATCGGCGGGTGCTTTCGTCCGGCGGTGCCGCCGGCGGTTCCGCGTCCGGGCGGGGAGCGCCGCTCCTCCGCTGTTCGACGCATCGCCGATGGGGTTCTGCGCCGCACCGGTCGGCTCTTGCTGTTGATGGTCGGTCAACCGGCCGACGGCTGGCGGCAGTTGTCGGCATCGCCGCACCGGTCGACGCTCTCCGCGTCCGCCGGTTCGTCCGTCAGGGTGTCGCGGTACTCCGGGTCGGCGAGCAGGTCGGCGTGCGGGGCGATCGCCCGGACCCGGCCGCCGTCCAGCCAGAGCACCAGGTCCGCCCCGGCCGCCACCGTCGCGCGGCGGGTCAGCACCAGCCTGGTCCGGCGTTCGGCGGGCGGTTCCGGGTTCCACGCGGCGTCGTCCTGCACCATGACCCGGGGGCCCGTTGCCGACCCGGGAGTCCACAACTTGCCGGAGGGGGAGGGGAGTTCACCTACCGGACGGGGCCACTCGAAGGCGCAGCCCACCGCCCGGCGCCGCGCCGCCACCGGCAGGGCGGCCACCGGCACCCCGTCCACCAGGACCGCCCCGCCGTCCGGCGGGCGCAGCCCGCCCGTGAGCGCGGCCAGCAGCGACCGGCCCGCCCCCGGGCGGCCCACCACGGCGACCGTCCGGCCGCCCGGCACCGTCAGGTGCAGCGGGCCGAACACCACCGTGCCCCCGGCGCCCCGCAGCACCACCGGGCGGAACGCCAACTCGCCAGGGCCGTCCGGGAGTTCTCGGGTCTCGCGCCACCGGGGCCGCGCCACCGGCCGGAGCAGGTACAGGCCCAGGCCCAGGGCTGCCCAGCCCGCCGCGGCCGCGCACGCGCCCGCCGACAGCCGTCCCGCCGCCACCAGTTGGCCGGCCGTGCCCAGCACCGTCAGCTCGACCGACGCGACCAGCAGGGCCGCCCGCCCCCGGGACGGCCCCGGTCGGGCGGCGCCGGACTCCGCGGTGACCAGGGCGAACAGCCGCACCAGCAGCACCCCCGGCAGCAGCCCGGCGAAGAACGCCGCCGCCAGCCACGGCGACAGCACCGCGAGCCCGACCACCGAGCCCGCCGCGACCGCCCGGGCCGCCACCGCCCGCGCCGGGACCGTCCGGGCCGGGGCTGCCCACGCCGACACGGACAGCGTCAGCAGCGCCGCCGACCCGCCGACCGGCCACCCGGCCGACCAGCAGTCCCGGCCGCCCGTCAGCACCGCGTCCAGCAGCGTCCCCGCCGCCCAGGGCAGGGCCGACAGCGCCACCGCGTTCAGCGGCACCGACGCCGTCAGCGCGACCGAGGACCCACGCACCAAGCACTCCAGGCAGGTTGAGAAGGGGAGGGACGCCCGCGGGACGGCCCGGCGCCGGGCGGGTCCGGCCCGCCGTCGGCACCCTCCGACGGGGCGTCAGTCCGCGCCGCCGGTGCGCAGGAAGACCGCCAGCAGGTCGTGCAGCGCGGCCGAGCCCTCCTCGGCCAGCAGTTCGTGGCCCGCGCCCGCGGCCTCCACGTACCGGAAGTCGACGCCCTCCGCCCGGCCCAGCCGCAGCAGTTCGTGCCGCAGCGACCGGGACTGCCCGACCGGCACCACCTCGTCCCGGGCGCCGTGCACCACCAGCAGCGGCACGGTCAGCCGGTCCGCGACCCGCAGCACGTCCCGCGGGCCGAGCCCGTCGTCCGGCTCGACGTCGCCGCCCAGCCGGACGGCCAGCGCCCGGACCGGCTCGGTGCCCTCCGCCAGCAGCCGGGCGCCCGACAGGAACGGCGCCACCACCGCGCACCGCGCCACCGTCCCCGCCGGGGCGTGCGCCGCCGCCAGCAGCGCCAGGAACGCCCCGTAGCTCACCCCGAACAGGGCCGGCGGCTCCAGCCCCAGCGCGGCCCGCCGCTCCGCCAGGTCGGCCAGCAGCGCCAGCACGTCCGTCAGGTCCGGTCCGCCCCAGGCGCCGCGGATCGCCGCCGCGTACTCCGGGCCGTACCCCGTCGAACCGCGCTGGTTCGGCGCCACCACCGCCAGGCCCTCCGCCGCCATCCGCTGCAGCGCCGGATCGAACTCCAGCCGCCAGGCGTCCGCCGGGCCGCCGTGCAGCGCCAGCACCAGGTGCGGCGCCGACCGCCACTCCGGGCCGCCGTACACCACCGCCTCGACCGGGCCGACCGGACCGGCCAGCTCCAGGCAGCGGGCCGGGTGCCAGCCGCCGACGGCGGGCGCCGCCGACCCGTCCAGCCGCCAGCCCGGGACGGGCCGCTCCGCCCACCCGTCGCCGTTCAGCGGGGAGAGCGCCAGCGGCACCGGGGTGCTCCCTGCGGCCAGCAGCGCCGCCACGTCCAGGGTGGCCAGCGCCGCCGGCCGGTCCGGCGCCGAGTACGGCATCCGCAGGCCCGCTGCCGACCAGTGCCCGACCGCGCCCCACTGCCCGGGCGGGACGGGCAGCTGCTCCAGGCGGTTCTCGCTCGGCCGCCACACCGCCAGCGTCGCCGCCGCTCCCCGGTCGACCTGCAGCACCACCTGCGGTTCCACGCCCGGCCGGTGCGGCGACACCGCGACCGGCCGCAGCAGCTGCCCCGGCCGGTGCAGGCAATCCGGGAACCGGGCCGGCTCCGCGCCGCCGATCACCGCCCAGCCCAGCCGGTCCGCCCCCGGCGCGTCGCTGCGCAGCAGGCCGAGGCCGGTCGCCGGGTCGCACAGCAGCAGCCGGTCGCTGCTGCCCTCACCGAGCTCCAACAGCGGTGTGGTGATGCCGAGTTCGAGGTCGAGTACGACGGTCTTCACCGCCCCGTCGGCGATCCGGTCCAGGGCCAGCAGCCGCCCCGCGGCGTCCAGCCACACCCCGCCGCCGTACAGGCCCGGCAGCTCGGCGACCTCGCGCGGCGCGGACCCGTCCGCGGTCAGCAGCCGCACCGTGGTCACCGCCCGGGCGTCCGTGCCCAGCAGCACCGCGAGCCGGCCGTCCCCCGGCGCGGCGAGCATCCGCAGCCCCGCCGTCCGCAGTCCGGCCAGCACCTGCTCGGGCGCGCCGGCCGCCAGGAGCAGCACCGTGTGCCGGTCGCCGTCGTGCCGGCACACCAGCACCCGCCCGTCCGGCAGCGCGAGCAGCTGCGAGTGCAGGTCCTCCACCGGGGCGAGCGTCGTCGGGACCGCCGGGCCCGGGCCGTCCAGCCGCCAACTCTCCACGGACCAGCGGCCGTCGGGCCCCGCCGCCAGGCAGGCGGCGTGCGAGCCGTCCCCGGCGAACGCGAAACTCAGCCGCCGCAGGACCTGCGAAGCGGTACGCACGACAGCGGCGTCCACCGATCACCTCCGGAACTCGTGGACGGGCGGCCCGGGACCGGGCGGGCGCACACCGGGCCCGGGGGACGGCCGATCCCGCCCCCTCGACGGGATCGACCTCCCACCACGGCGGGCGGGCGCGGGTGCCGCGGACGGCTGGAGCGGTCCGGGGGAATGCCCGGCCCGGGAATTCCGGCCGCAGACGGACCGAATTCCGCGGCGAACGGCCCGGCCCGGTACGGGAATTCCGGCAGGGCGCCGGCCCGGAACGCGCCCGCGGAATTCCGTCCGGCGCGGCGCGGACCGCCCGCGGCCGGACGGCGGGAGCCCCCGGCGGCGACCCGCGGGCCACCGCCGTCTTCCCGGGCCCCGCCGCCGGCCGCGGCCGCCCGCGCCACCTCCGCCGACCCGCCGTCCACACCCGGCGCGCCGACGACCGTGACCGGCGGCAGGGCCCTGCGCGGCGGCGTGTCCGCCCCCATCTGCTTCACACCCCTTCGCGGTGGACCAGGCCGGTCCGGTCTGCGGAACCACGAGAGCCCCGGCCGCGCCTGTCGAATTCCGTCGCGTTCCCTCGGGAAGCGTTCCTGTCGGTAAGCGTTCCTGGCGGGAAGTCGGGAATTCCGGCCGATCGCCCATTCGACCCGATCGGGTCGGGCAACTCTCGTTCGCAGGACTGAAGTTACTTTCGGGACGGAGGTGACTCAACGCCGCTGGAGTCACTTCACTCTTAAGGGTGATCAGGCCCGGTTTTCGAATGTGTCCACCCCCGGGCCTGTGAGCAGGGCGGACCGGACGGCGGGCGGCCGACCCCCGCTCCCCGGCCACCGGAAGCACCGCCTCCGGTCCCGATCGACGCTCCGCGCCGGGTTGACGGGCAGGTGTGCGACCCCGGGCGCGGGGCGGAGCGGCGGGGGCCCGGCCGGGCCCGGACGGGGCGGCCCGTGGCACGCGGTAGTCTCGACAGGTGCCGAAACTGTCCGACGTCATCGCCGTGCTCGAAGAGATCTACCCGCCGCAGTGGGCGGAGTCCTGGGACGCGGTCGGCCTGGTCTGCGGCGACCCCGACTCCGAGGTGAACCGGGTGCTGTTCGCCGTCGACCCGGTGCAGACCGTGGTCGACGAGGCCGTCGAGTGGGGCGCCGACCTGGTGGTCACCCACCACCCGCTGTACCTGCGCGGCACCAGCACGGTCGCCGCCACCGGCTTCAAGGGCCGGGTGGTGCACACCCTGATCAAGCACGACATCGCGCTGCACGTCGCGCACACCAACGCCGACCACGCCGCCCCGGGCGTCTCCGACGCCCTCGCCGAGGCGGTCGGCCTGAAGGTCACCGGCCCGCTGGTGGCCGACCCCACCGACCCGGCCGGCCGGCGCGGCAGCGGCCGGATCGGCGAACTCCCCGAGCCGATGACGCTCGCCGCGTTCGCCGCCCAGGTCGCCGCCGGGTTGCCCGCCACCGCCGCGGGCGTCCGCGCCGCCGGCGACCCCGAGCGGCCGGTCCGCCGGGTCGCGGTCTGCGGCGGCGCCGGCGACTCCTTCCTCGCCGAGGCCCGCGGGGCCGGCGTGGACGCCTACCTCACCGCCGACCTGCGCCACCACCCGGCCTCCGAGGCCGCCGAGACGGCCCCCGTCGCCCTGGTCGACGCCGCGCACTGGGCCACCGAGTGGCCCTGGCTGCGGCTCGCCGCCCGCGAACTGCTCGACCGTGCCGACCGGCACGCCTGGCCGCTGGAGACCCGCGTCTCCACCCGGGTCACCGACCCGTGGACGGCGCACGCGCCGATGCCGTACGCCCCCTGACCTTCCCGCCGAACCAACTCAACAGGAGCCCAGCCGCGTGAACGCCGCGCCCGCCGACCAGATCCGCCTGCTCGACCTGCAGGCCATCGACTCCCGCCTCGACCAGCTGGCCCACCGGCGCCGCACCCTGCCCGAGCACGCCGAGATCGACAAGGCCACCGCCGACCACACCGCCCTGCAGTCCCTGGTGGTCGCCGCCCAGGCCCAGCTCGGCGACACCACCCGCGAACTGGCCAAGGCCGAGGCGGACGTCGAGCAGGTCCGCAGCCGGGCCGCCCGCAACCAGCAGCGGATGGACTCCGGGGCGGTCGGTTCCGCGAAGGACCTGGAGAACCTCCAGCACGAGAACACCTCGCTGGCCAAGCGCCAGGGCGACCTGGAGGACATCGTGCTGGAGGTGATGGAGCGGATGGAGTCCTCGCAGACCCGGGTCACCGAGCTCACCGCCCGCCTGGAGCACTCCGCCGTGGTGGTCGCCGAGGCCGAGGGCCGCCGCGACGCCCAGCTGGCCGAGCTCGACGCCGAGGCCGAGAAGGTCCGCCGCGACCGCGAGGCCGTCGCCCACGTGATCCCCGCCGACCTGATGAAGGCCTACACCCGCCTGCGCGAGCAGCAGGGCGGCGTCGGCGCGGCCCGGCTCTACCAGCGCCGCTGCGAGGGCTGCCGCACCGAGTTCTCGATCACCGAGTTCAACGCGATCAAGGCCGAGCCCGTCGACAAGGTGCTGCGCTGCGAGAACTGCGGCCGGATCCTGGTCCGCACCGGCGAGTCGGGCGTCTGACCCGGTGGCCGGCGCCCAGTACATCGTCCAGGCCGACGGCGGCTCCCGGGGCAACCCGGGGCCGGCCGGCTACGGCGCGGTGGTCCTCGACGCCCGCACCGGCGAGATCCTGGCCGAGGCCGCCGAGTACATCGGCCGGGCCACCAACAACGTCGCCGAGTACAAGGGGCTGATCGCCGGGCTGAAGGCGGCCCGCGAGCTCGACCCGGACGCCCGGATCCTGGTCGAGATGGACTCCAAGCTGGTCGTCGAGCAGATGTCCGGCCGCTGGAAGATCAAGCACCCCGACATGCAGCCGCTCGCCGCCGAGGCCCGGAGCGTCGCCGCGCGCGGCAAGGTCGAGTACAAGTGGATCCCGCGGGAGAAGAACAAGGAGGCCGACCGGCTCGCCAACGAGGCGATGGACGCCGGCAAGCAGGGCCGCCAGTGGGAGCCGAAGGCCCGGCCGGCCGCGGTGCCCGCCGCCCCCGTCGCCGCGCCCGCGAAGGACGAGCCGCTGCCCGCCCCCGCCCCCGCGCCCCGGGCCGGCTGGGCCGGGCCTGCCGACCTCGGCACCCCCACCACCCTGGCGCTGCTGCGGCACGGCGAGACCCCGCTCACCCCGCTCAAGCGCTTCTCCGGCAGCACCGGCAGCGACCCCGGCCTGTCCGAGAAGGGCGTCTGGCAGGCCGAACGGGCCGCCGAGGCGCTGGCCGCCCGCGGCACCGTGCAGGCCGTGGTCAGCTCGCCGATGCTCCGCACCCGGCAGACCGCCGAGGCGGTCGCCCGCCGGCTCGGCCTGGAGGTGCGGATCGAGGAGGGCCTGCGCGAACTCGACTTCGGCGCCTGGGAGGGTCTCACCTACGCCGAGGTGATGGAGCGTCACCCCGAGGACCTGAACGCCTTCCTCACCTCCGCCAAGGCCAAGCCCACCGGCAGCGCCGAATCGCTCACCGGCCTGGCCCTGCGGGTCGGCCAGGCCCGCGACCGGATCATCGCCCGCTACCCCGGGAAGACCGTGCTGGTGGTCTCGCACGTCAGCCCGATCAAGTCGCTGGTCCGACTCGCCCTCGGCGCCCCGCCGGACGCCGTGCACCGGATGGAGCTCTCCGCCGCCTCGCTCTGCGCCGTCCAGTACTACAGCGACGGCAACGCCTCGCTGCGGCTGCTCAACGACACCTCGCACCTGCGCTGAGCCGCGAGGCGGTGGCTGCACGAGGCCCTGGGCCCTGACGGCCCGTCACCTGCTCGGGGGGTGACGGGCCGTCAGCCGTTCCCGGGGACGTCGGCCGTCAGTCGTTCCCGGATCCGTCAGCCGTCCCCGGGGGCGTCGGTCGTTTCCGGGTCGGTCGGTCGGTCGGTCGGCTCCCGGCGGCGCCGGTCAGTGGACCTCGGCCACCACGACATCCAGCTGCCAGGGCTTGCGCTCCGTGCCCCGGGCCGAGACCTCCACCCGGTGGCCGAGCTGCCCCAGCGCCTCCACCAGCTCCCCGGGCGAGGCCGGCTCCAGACCCGCCACCAGCAGGTCGCGGACCAGCCGGCCCTTGGTCGCCTTGTTGAAGTGGCTCACCACGGAACGCTTCAGCACCCCGTCCACCTCGCGCTCGTGCAGCACCCGCACCGTCGCCGTCCGGGCCGCCACCGCGCCCGAGGGCCGCCACGCCGCCGCGTACGCCGAACTGCGCAGGTCCAGCACCAGGCCGTCGGCCGCGACCTCCGGCAGCACCCCGTCCAGCACCCCGCGCCAGTACCCGCCGAGCGCGCCCAGCGGCGGCAGCTTCACCCCCATCGAACAGCGGTACGGCGGGATGCGGTCGGTGATCCGGACCGCGCCCCACAGGCCGGAGAAGACCAGCAGCGCGCGCTCGGCCCGGGCGTGCGCCGCCCCGTCCAGCTTCGCCAGCCCCAGGCTGTCGAACAGCACCCCGGTGTAGACCTCGCCGGCCGGGCGGGCCCCCGCCGTCGGCAGCCCCGCGTTCTTGGCCAGCTCCCCGCGCAGCCCCTGGCTCAGCTCCAGCACCTCGGCCGCCCGGTCCGGATCGCCCGCGGACAGCTCCACCAGCGCCGCCAGCGCCTTCTCCCGGGCCCCCGTCAGCCCCGGCAGCGACAGCGCCGCCAGGTCCACCGGCACTCCCGCCTCCGGCGCGGCCTTCCCCTCCGACGGCGGCAGCAGAACCAGCACGGCGACACCTCTTCGACTCTCGGGCTCTTGAACTCTTGAACTCTTGGACGCGCGGACTCCGGAACGCCCGGACGATCCGTTGCGGCACGACCGGTCAACCCTAACGACCCGCCCGCACCCGCCCCGAATCCCGTCGCCCGGACGGCCTGCGGGTCGGTGGGCCGCGGCCACCCCGCCGGTTGCCCGGAGGACCGCCCCGACGACCGGCCCTCCGGCGGTCAAACCCCGTGCGCCACAACCCTCTTCACGGCAGGTCCGGCGCGCCGACCGGGCCGCTGCGGCCTACGCTGCGAGCATGCCGCGCCGACACCTCAGCGTCCGGGCCGCCCAGACCGCCAGGATCAACACCGAACTCGCCGACCTCCGGGCCCGCCTGGAGATCCGCACCGACTGGCCGCCGGAGGTGCTCGCCGAGGCCGACCGGGCGGCCTCCCTGCCCCGGCTGCCCGAGACCGACGCCACCGACCTCGAACTCTTCACCCTCGACCCGCCCGGCTCCCGCGACCTCGACCAGGCCATGCACCTGACCCGCCGCGGCACCGGCTACCGCGTGCACTACGCGATCGCCGACGTCCCCGCCTTCGTCACCCCCGGCGGTGCCGTCGACACCGAGGCCGCGCACCGCGTCCAGACCCTGTACTTCCCCAACGGCAACGTACCGCTGCACCCCGCCCGGATCTCCGAGGGCGCCGCCAGCCTGCTGCCCGGCGAACTCCGCCCCGCCCTGCTCTGGCAGCTCGACCTGGACGCCGACGGTGCCCTCGTCCTCGCCGACCTGCGCCGGGCCCGGGTCCGCTCCCGCCGCCGACTCGACTACGCCACCGTGCAGGGCCGGATCGACGCCGGCTCCGCCGACGAGCAGCTCGACCTGCTCGCCGCGATCGGCGCCCTGCGCGAGGCCCGGGAGCGCGACCGCGGCGGCGTCAGCCTGCCGATCCCCGAGCAGGAGGTGGAGGCCGTCGACGGCGGCTACCGGCTCGGCTACCGGGCACCCCGCCCGGCCGACGGCTGGAACGCCCAGATCTCGCTGCTCACCGGCATGGCCGCCGCCGAGCTCATGCTCGACGCCGGGATCGGGCTGCTCCGCACCCTGCCCGCCGCCCCCGACTCCGCCTACGCCCGGCTCCGCCGGGTCGCCGCCGCGCTCGGCGTCGACTGGCCCGCCGACCTGCCCTACCCCGAACTGGTCCGCTCGCTCGACCCGGCCCGCACTGCCGACGCCGCCTTCCTCAACGAGTGCACCGGCCTGCTCCGCGGCGCCGGCTACCGGGCCTTCGACACCGCCCGCGGCACCGCCCCGCCCGCCGACCCCGGCCACGCCGCGCTGGCCGCTCCCTACGCGCACTGCACCGCCCCGCTGCGCCGGCTCGGTGACCGCTACGCGCTGGAGATCTGCCTGGCCGTGGCGGGCGGCACCGACGTGCCGGTCTGGGTGCGGGACGCCCTGCCGCTGCTGCCCGGCCTGCTGGAGGGCGGCGACCGGCGGGCCCACGAGGTGGAGCGCGCCTGCGTGGACCTGGTCGAGGCCGAACTGCTGCGCGGCCGGGAGGACGAGCGGTTCGAGGCCGTGGTGGTCGACGTCGACGAGCGTCGGCCGACCGTCGGCACCGTCCAGCTGCGCGACCCCGCGGTGGTCGCCAAGTGCGACGCCCCCGATCCGCTGCCGCTCGGCCGCCGGGTCACCGTCCGGCTGACCCTCGCCGACCCGGCCACCCGCGCCGTCCGCTTCGCACTGGTCCCCGGTTGAGCGGTCGGTTGAGCGGCTGGATGAGCGGCCGGGTGGACGGTCGGGCGGCCGTGCGGGGCAGCCGAGTTGGGGCCCGGCTCCCGGTGCGATGATCGGGGGGTGAGCCGAGAGATCACCGCCCCGGACCGCCGTCACCGGCTGCTGGTCCTGGCGATCTGCTGCCTGAGCCTGTTCATCGTCGGCCTGGACAATACCGTCGTGAACGTGGCCCTCCCCGCGATCCAGCACGACCTGGACGCGCCCGCCTCCGGCCTGCAGTGGGTGATCGACGCCTACACCCTGGTGCTGGCCGCGCTGCTGATGCTGTCCGGGTCGGTGGCCGACCGGATCGGGCGCAAGCGGGTGTTCACGGCCGGGCTGCTGCTGTTCGTGTTCGGCTCGCTGCTGTGCAGCCTCGCGCCCGGACTGGGCTGGCTGATCGGGTTCCGCGCGGTGCAGGCGGTCGGCGGGTCGATGATGAACCCGGTGGCGATGTCGATCATCACCAACACCTTCACCGATCCGAAGGAGCGGGCCCGGGCGATCGGCGTCTGGGGCGGCGTGGTCGGGATCAGCATGGCGCTCGGGCCGCTGATCGGCGGGTTCCTGGTGGACAGTGCGGGCTGGCCGGCGATCTTCCTGATCAACGTGCCGGTGGGACTGGCGGCCTGCCTGCTGACGGTCCGCCACGTCCCGGAGTCGCGGTCGCCCCGGCCGCGCCGACTGGACCCGGTCGGGCAGTCGCTGATGGTGCTGCTGCTGGGCTGCGGCACCGCCGCCATCATCGAGGGCCCCGGCCGGGGCTGGACCTCGCCCGGCATCCTGGCCCTGATCGGGCTGGCCCTCGCCGCACTGCTGGCCTTCCCGCTGTGGGAGCACCGGGTCGCCGAGCCGCTGATCGACCCGCGGTTCTTCCGCAGCGCCCCGTTCGCCGGCGCCACCGTCACGGCGGTGTGCGCCTTCGCCGCGCTCGGCGGCTTCCTGTTCATGAACACCCTGTACCTGCAGGACGTCCGGCACTGCGACCCGGTCGAGGCCGGCCTGTGGACCCTCCCGATGGCCGGGCTGACTCTGCTCGCCGCCCCACTGTCCGGCCGGATCGTCGCCGCCCGCGGGCCGCGCCTGCCGCTGCTGGTGGCCGGGGCGACGATGGCTGCCGCCGGGCTGCTGCTGACCCGGCTGACCGCGGACTCCCCGGCGCTCCTGCTGCTGCCCGCCTACGCGCTGTTCGGGCTCGGCTTCGGCCTGGTGAACGCGCCGATCACCAACTCCGCGGTCTCCGGGATGCCGCGCGCCCAGGCCGGGGTGGCCGCCGCGGTGGCCTCCACCAGTCGACAGGTCGGGCAGTCGCTGGGCGTCGCGGTGATCGGCACTGTGGTCACCGGCGCGGTCGCCCGGTCCGGCGGGTTCGCCCCCGCCACCCACGCCGGCTGGTGGATCGTCGCCGGACTGGGCCTGACCGTCCTGCTGCTCGGACTGGCCACCACCACCCCCTGGGCGGCCGGCACCGCGGCCCGGGTCGCGGCGCGTTTCGACCGGGCGCCGGGCGGGGTGCGGGAGGAGCCCGCCGACCGGCTACGATGACCAGTACGGCGGACGAGCCGGCCGGGCGGTCGCGTCGGGTCCCTACGGGGCCCGCCGAGGAACGTCCGGGCTCCACAGAGCAGGGTGGTGGGTAACGCCCACCCGGGGTGACCCGCGGGACAGTGCCACAGAAAGCAGACCGCCCACCGCTTCGGCGGCGGGTAAGGGTGAAACGGTGGTGTAAGAGACCACCAGCGACCGAGGTGACTCGGCCGGCTCGGTAAACCCCACTCGGAGCAAGGTCAAGATCGGTGCCCCCGGGCACCGTGCGCGGGTGTTCGAGGGCTGCTCGCCCGAGCTCGCGGGTAGACCGCACGAGGCTGTCGGCAACGGCAGCCCTAGATGGATGGCCGCCTCCCCGGGCCGCGCAAGCACCCCGGGAGACAGAACCCGGCGTACAGGCCGACTCGTCCGCCGCCTCGCGCCTCCGCCGGACCACCGGCAGCCGGTACGGGCCCGACCGCGACACCGCGGCCGGGCCCGTACCGGTTTCCGCACCCGTCCGGGCCGGGCGCCGGGGATGCCGTCAGCCGGCGACGGAGTTGTTGTAGCTCTCGATGGCGGGCTGGAGCTCCTTGGCGGCGTCGGCGAGCGCCTGCTGAGCGGTCTTGGAACCGGAGACGGTCTGCTCGATGGCGGTCTCCACGCCCTTGCGGGCCTGCGGCATCACGCCGAGCAGGCAGCCGGCCGTGGCCGGGGTGGGCTTGGTGGCCTTCAGCTGGTCGATCGCGGTCTGGAACTGCGGGTACTTGGCCACCCACTCCTTGTCGGCGGCGACGTCGAGGGCCTTGGAGTTGACCGGGAAGTAGCCGGTGCCGGTGTGCCAGACGGCCTGCTGTTCGGGCTCGGCGAGGAACTTCTCGAACTCCCAGGAGGCCCGCTTCTGGGCGTCGGAGTGGCCCGGGCCGGAGATCCACAGCGAGGCGCCGCCGATCACCGGGCCGCCCTGGTCGCCGGCGGTGGTCTTCGGGAACGGGGCGGTGCCGACCGTGAACTTCGCGGCCTCGGTGTAGCCGCGCAGCACGCCGGTCGACTCGAGGTGCATGGCGACCGTGCCGGCCTTGAACGCGGCCTGGGCGTCGGCGGTCTGCCGACCGGTGTTGGCGGCGTAGCCGCCCTTGACCAGGTCCGCCCACCACTGGACGATCTCGGCACCCTTGGTGGAGTCGAAGGCGACCTTGGTGGCCTTGGCGTCCCGGCCGTTGTTGCCGTCGCAGTACAGCGAGCCGGACTCGGCCAGCAGCTGCTCGACGAACCAGCCGTAGACGGCCGCGCCGAAGCCGTAGCGGACGGTCTGCCCGTTGGCGTCCTTCTTGGTCAGCTTCTGGGCCAGGTCGCCGAGTTCGGCCAGCGTGGTCGGCGGCTTGGCCGGGTCGAGGCCGGCCTCCTTGAAGGCGTCGTCGTTCAGGTAGAGCAGCGGCATCGAGGAGTTGAAGGGCATCGAGGCGAGCTTGCCGCCGACCGAGTAGTAGTTGCGGATGTTGGGCTGCAGGTCGTCCAGCGAGTAGCCGTCCTTGTCGGCGAAGGCCTGCACCGGGACGGTCTGCTTGGAGTCGATCATGAACCGGGTGCCGATGTCGTAGACCTGCACCACGGCGGGGGTGGCCTTCTGCTGCACGGAGGCCTTGTACTTGGCGACCAGGTCGTCGTAGGTGCCCTGGAACAGCGGCTTCACCTCGATCTTGCCCTGGTGCGCGGCGTTGAACTTGTTCACCAGGGTGGTGAGCGTCTCGGCGTTCTTGCCGGTCATCGAGTGCCAGAACTCGATGCTGGTCACCCCCGTGGCCTGGTCGAGCGCCGAGGCGGGCGGGGCGGCGGAGTCGCCGGAGGCGCCGCCGCCGGAGCTGCCGGAGGTGCAGGCCGTCAGGGCCAGGCCGGACACCAGCAGGGCGGCGAGCGCGCGGGCACTCTTCTTCACGGGGCTTCTCTCTTCTGCGAGGGTGGGATACCGGGAGCGTCGAGCGGGGCGAACGGTGGAACCGGCTTCGGGGCGGCGCCGTTCGGGGCGGTGCCGGTGGTCGGCGCCGCGTCAGCCGTTGACGGTGCGTCAGCTGTTGACGGTGCGTCAGCGGGGGAGGGGCGTCAGCGGATCGCCCCGGCGGTCAGGCCGCGGACGATGAAGCGCTGGCCGAAGATCACCAGCAGCAGGGTGGGCAGCAGCGAGAGCACCACGCCGGCCAGGATCAGCCCCGGGTCGGCCATCTCGGAGTCCCGCAGCGAGGACAGGCCGATCTGCAGGGTCTGCATCTCCGCGGTACGGGTGATGATCAGCGGCCAGAAGTACTGGTTCCAGGCGGACAGGAACACGTAGACGGCGAGCGCCGCCAGCACCGGCTTGTTCAGCGGCACCAGGATGCGCCACAGGAAGCGCCAGTGCCCGGCCCCGTCGATCCGGGCGGCGTCCCGCAGTTCGGCCGGGAACTGGCGGAAGGACTGGCGCAGCAGGAAGGTGCCGAAGCCGGAGGCCAGGAACGGGAGCACCAGCCCGAAGTAGGTGTTCCCGAGCCCCCAGTCGGACAGCGTCAGGTAGTTGGGGATGACCACGGACTCCCACGGGACCATCAGGGTCGCCAGGAACAGCCCGAACACCACCGAGCGGCCGCGCATCGGCAGGAAGACGAAGGCGTACGCGGCGAGCACCGAGGTGAACAGCTGGGCCGCGGTGATGACGGCCGCCACCAGCAGCGAATTGGCGTACTGGCGGACCAGCGGGACGGCGTGCACGGCGCCGGAGAAGTTCCGCCCGGTGACGGAGTGCGGCACCAGCGCGGGCGGGTAGGTGGCGATCTCGTCCGGGCGCATGAAGGCGCCGGCGAAGACGTAGTAGACCGGGAACGCGACCGTCAGCACGGCGGCGATCAGCAGCAGGTACACGGCGGCGCGGCCCAGGCGGGCCCGCAGCGGGCCGGCCGGCCGGGCGGTGCGGGCGGGCCGGGGCGCGGCCGGGGCTCCGGCGGGCCGGCCGGCGGGGGCCCCGGTGTCGGTGAGGGTGGTCATGCGTAGTGCACCTTCCGTTCCAGGGCTCCGAACTGGACGGCGGTGCAGGCCAGGACCACGACCAGCAGCACCACGGCCTGGGCGCTGGCGGTGCCGAAGTCGCTGGAGCCGTAGGCGAAGGCCTTCTGGTAGACGGAGTAGACCAGGGTGCGGGTGGCGCCGTCCGGGCCGCCCCTGGTGAGGATGTGGATCTGGCCGAAGCTCTGCAGGGCGTTGACCGTGGAGACGACGACCAGGAAGAACAGGCTGGGGCCGAGCATCGGCACGGTGATCGAGCGGGCCAGTCGGAGCCCCGAGGCGCCGTCCAGCCGGGCGGCCTCGGTGATCTCGTCCGGGATGGAGCCGACGCCCGCCGAGAGCACCAGCACGTTGTAGCCGAGGTTCATCCAGATCGTGGACGCGGAGACCGAGAGCAGTGCGTACCCGGAGTCGGTGAGCCAGCCGACCGGGCCCAGGCCGAGGGTGGAGAGCAGCCCGTTGAGGACCCCGCTGGCGGGGTTGTAGAAGACGGAGAAGACCACGGAGGCGCTGGCCACCGAGAAGGCGAACGGCAGTGCGAAGGCCGAGCGCAGCAGCCGGACCCCGCGGATCCTGTTCTCCAGCAGCAGCACCAGGAGCAGTGCCCCGAGCACCCCGGGAACGACGGTGAGCAGCACGAACAGGGCCGTGGTCAGCAGGGTGTCGCGGAATTCGGCGGAGGCGAGGAGGTCGGTGTAGTGCTTCGTCCCGACGTAGGTCGAAGGTGCGCCGAAGAGGTCGTTGGCGTGCGCGCTCAAGTAGAGGGTGCGGCCCAGGGGATAGGCGATGAAGAGGGCGAAGACCACCACCGAGGGGAGCAGGAACGCCCAGGCCAGTCCGTGCTCGCCGAGGCGGCGGGGTGGCGTGGGGGGTCTTGGCGCGGTCGGCATCGGTGGCGTCCGCCTTTCGTGACGTCGGGTTCGCGCCAAACCGTGTCGCGCCCGAACGACAGGTCGGCAAGGTCTGGGTGAGCGGAAGGTGTCGCGTTTCTTACGCGTTCGCGTCAGATCCGGCGGGCCCCGTGTGGCTACCCCTCTTCCGCCACTTCTGCACCTCCCGGTACCAAGAGGTTCGTCGGCTCTGCCGGTTGGCCGGATCGTGCGTCTCCGCCCCTTCCCCGTCACGCTGTTCAGTTCTCAATGTTCAGTTCTCAAGGTGCGGTCGGCGGACCCCGAGGTCCGCGCGCGGTTCAGCGCAGCAGGCGGCGCTCCTTGGCGATGGCCACCGCGCCGGACCGGGTGTCCACGCCGAGCTTGGCGTAGATCCGGCCGAGGTGGGTCTTCACCGTCGCCTCGCTGATGAACAGCGCCCGGGCGATCTCCTTGTTGCCGAGGCCCTGGCCCAGCTGGTCGAGGATGTCCTGTTCGCGGTCGGTGAGTTGGGGGAGCGGGGAGCGCATCTGGGCCATCACCCGGGAGGCGATCGGCGGGGAGAGGGCCGGGCGGCCGGCGGCCGCGGAGCGGATGGCCGCGAACAGCTCCTCCGGTTTCTCGGCCTTCAGCAGGTAGCCGGTCGCGCCCGCGTTGATCGCGCGGGTGATGTCGGTGTCGGTGTCGAAGGTGGTCAGCACCAGGACGTGGCTGTCGCCCGGCCCGGCGAGGATGCGGCGGGTGGCCTCCACCCCGTCGATCCCGCTGCCGAGCTGAAGGTCCATCAGCACCACGTCGGGTCGGAGCGAGGCGGCCATCGAGACCGCCTCCTCGCCGGTGCTGACCTCGCCGATCACCTCGATCGCCGGGTCGCTGGACAGCAGCGCCAACAGCCCGGCCCGGACCATGGCGTGGTCGTCGCAGACGATCAGCCGGACCGTGTCGTTCATGTGCCCTCGTTTCCGTGCGTGCGTGTCGTTCGTCGGCGACGCTACCGGCCCGGGCCGGACGCCCCGTCAGCGGTCGGCGAGCGGGATGGCCGCCGAGACCACGGTGCCCTCACCGGGCGCCGATTCGATGGTGAGCGTGCCGCCGAGCTGCCGCAGCCGGGCCCGCATGGCCGGGAGCCCGTGCCCCCGGTCGGCGCCCGCGCCCCCGGCCGGCTCGTGCCGCCAGCGGCCGCCGCCGGCCCGGAAGCCGCCCTCGGCGGCCTGGCCACCCCGCCCCGCCCGGGACGGGGTGAAGCCGCGGCCGTCGTCCGCGACATCCAGGACGGCCTGGTCGCCGAGGTAGGACAGCGTGATCGAGGCGTTGGCGGCCCGCGCGTGCTCCCTGATGTTCGCCAGCGCGCCCTGCGCGATCCGCAGCAGGGCGGACTGTGCGGCGGCCGGCATCGGTATCGGCGGCCCGTCCAGGTGGAACCGGACGGTCAGGCCGCTCTCCGCGGCCTCCCGGTCGGCGAGCGCTTCCAACGCGGCCTCCAGGGTGCCCTGTTCGGCCAGATCGGCCGGGGCTAGGTCGTGGACGAAGCGCCTGGCCTCCGCGAGGTTCCGGGCGGCGATGGCCGCGGCCGTCCGGACGTGGCCGCGGGCGGCCTCCGGGTCGTGCTCCCAGGTGCGGTCGGCGGCCTGCAGCAGCATCTGCTGGCTCGACAGGCCCTGGGCCAGCGTGTCGTGGATCTCGATGGACAGCCGCTCCCGCTCGGCGAGCGCGCCCTGGCGGCGCTCCACCGCGGCCAGCTCGCGCCGGGTGCGGATCAGGTCGATGATCAGCTTCCGCTGCCGGGCGCCCTGCCGCTGCATGTAGAGGAACACTGCGGTGGCCAGCGCCGCGACCGCCGGCGGCAGCAGCGGCAGCGTCGGGTCGAAGTCGCCGGGCAGCCGCAGCTCGGAGACCATCACCAGCAGCGTCAGCGCCGTCACCAGCGGGATCGCCGCGCGCGGCGGCAGCGACCGGAGCACCGTGTACACCAGCGGGATCGCGCACCAGGCGAAGCTCGGCGCCATCAGCACCAGCACCGCCCAGCAGGCCAGCACCGCGAGCAGCCAGGGCGTCCGCCGCTCGGACAGCCCCGACAGGTGGCCGATCGCCAGCGCGACGCTCAGCCCGATCACCCACGGTGTCAGCGCGCTGTGGAAGTGGTGCGTCAGGTAGCGCGCCAGCGAGGTGCCCAGCAGCAGCAGGAAGGCCAGTCGCAGGACGACCGTCAGCCAGCCCACGTCCGGATCGGCGGCCCGGGACAGGGGTGGACGCATGGTGACTACCTCCTTCGTTCGCGTGCGGTCGGCACCGGCGGGACCGCCCGGGACCGGCCCCGCGCTGACGCGAAGTCACTTTCGATCACGGCGGCTCACGCTGAGTGATGCCTGCTCCAGTGATAGTGGCCCGGTATTCGGGCCCGCACATCCACCGATCGGCTGACACGGGTGTCGTCCATCATGCCGCGCGGAGCGAGCCGGTTCGCCGATCCGGGCGAGGGGGTCGAGGGCGAAACATGGATGTCGAGGCCGGAACACCGCAGGAGTCCGGCGCCGAACCGCGGCAATCGACACCGCCACACCGCCACACCACAGGAGCCGAAGATGAAGAAGCTCAGCACTCGTACCCGCATCGCCACCGCAGCCGTCGCCGTCGCCGCGGTCGGAACGGGCGTCGTCGGCGCGGTCTCCGCCAACGCCGAGACCCCGCAGGCCGCCCCCGCCGCCGTCAAGTCCGACGTGCAGAACAAGAACACCTTCGAGAGCCAGCACCTCACCGTCGACGCCGCCACCCGCGCCGCCCAGGCCAGCCTGGACGCCGCCGCCAAGGCCGGCCAGAAGGTCTCCGTCGCCGTCGTCGACCGCAACGGCAACGTCATCGTCGAGTTGCGCGGCGACGGCGCCGGCCCGCAGTCCTTCGAATCCGCGGAGCGCAAGGCCTACACCGCCGTCTCCTGGAACGCCCCCACCTCCGAGCTGGCCAAGCGCCTCGCCCAGGCCCCCAACCTGAAGGACATCCCCGGCACGCTGTTCCTCGGCGGCGGCGCCCCGGTCCAGCTCAAGGGCGCCCCGATCGCCGCCGTCGGCGTGGCCGGTGCCCCCAGCGCCGACCTCGACGAGCAGTTCGCCCAGGCCGGCGTCGCCGCCCTGGACAAGTGACACCACCCCGCCCCCGGAGCCGAGGCGCCGCCACCCGGCGCCGACGCACCACCCGCACGGCCCGCGGGCCCGCCCCTCGCCGGGGCGGCCCCGCGGGCCGGGTCGGCCTCCCCCGGCCCGAAGACCGGAGCAGCAGCACACACGCAGATGGCAGATGGAGGAAGGAGAACCGGAACGCGGTCCGCCGGGCGGGTCAGTCCTCCCGGTAGACGCACAGCGCCCAGATCACGAAGACGTCCAGCGCGATGATCACCAGGGACCACAGCGGATAGTACGGCAGCGAGAGGAAGCTGCCGATCAGGCTGAGCGAGGCCAGGAAGATACCGGCGACCCGGGCCCAGGCAGCCCCCTTGACCAGGAAGAAACCGGTCACCGCGACCAGGGCCCCGACGACGAGATGAATCCAGCCCCAGGAGGTGAGGTCGAACTTGAAGACGTACCGCGGCGTGGTGACGAACACCTCGTCCTCCGCGATGGCCATGATCCCGTGGAACACCTCCAGGATGCCGTCCACCAGCATCACCACACCGGCGAACAGCACCATCCCGGAGACCCACGGCTTGTTCCCCGGAGGTCGGGACGCGGCGGTTCGGGAACCGGCGGGCGGGGTCGCGGTCGGGCCGACAGACGTACTCATGGAACCTCCCAGGCCGAAGCTGGTCCTGTGCCGACCCTCGGCCACCGCCCGGCCCGCGGCATCCGGGCGACTCCGAGCGGGTGAACTTCGCGGCCGCCGGCATACCCCGCCGGGTGCCCCGCCACCGGATCGCCCGAACGGCGGACGCTGTGTTTACTGGTCACAGAGTCCGGCCGGGTGGCGAGGAGGTGCGGCAGCCATGGCCGACAGCCCCACCGACAACCTCTGGCACGAGCTGCCGCAGCCCCTCCGCCAGGTGCTCGACGGCACTCCGGCCGGGGTCGCCGTCCTCGACACCGAACTGCGCTACCGCTACGTCAACCCCGCGCTGGCCGCGATGAACGGCGTCCCCGCCGAGCTCCACCTCGGCCGCACCATCGCCCAGCTCCTCCCCGACATCGACGCCCGGGAGGACGTACTGCGCGCCGTGCTCGCCGACGGCCGCCCCCGCGAGGTCACCTCCAGCGGCCGCACCCGCGCGGTCGCCCCGACGCACCGCCGGTACTGGCACGGCGCCTACCACCGGCTGGAGTCCGGCGGACGGACGGTCGGCCTGGTCGGCATGGTGCTGGAGGTCACCGCCTCCCGCCGGCAGCAGCTCGAACTCGAACAGGCCCGGGCCCGGCTCGCCCTGCTCGACACCGCCGCCACCCGGATCGGCACCACCCTCGACGTCGACACCACCTGCGGCGAACTCGCCGCCTTCCTGGTCGAGCACCTGGCCGACGCCGCCGTCGTCGAACTGCTCCCGGAGCCGGACAGCCGACACGCCCGCCCGCGGGCCGACGGCGCCCGCCGGCTGCGCCGCGCCGCGCTGGCCGCCGCCCCCGAGCTCGCCGACCGGCTCCGCCGGCTCGGCGACCGCGGCGACTACGTCGACCACCGGCCGGGCTCCGTCGTCCCGCGTTGCCTGGCCGACGGCCTCCCGGTCATCGAGACCCCGCTGACCGACGAGGGGCCGGGCCGCTCCGCCCCCGACAGCGCCCGAACCGCGCTCTTCCGGGAGACCGGCGTCCACTCCGGGCTGACCGTCCCGCTCACCGCGCGCGGCCAGCGGATCGGCACCGTCACACTGCTCCGGGCCGGGGCCTCGCCCGGCTTCGACCCGGACGACGCGGTCGCCGCCCAGGACCTCGCCCACCGCGCCGCCATCACGCTCGACAACGCCCGCCGCTACAGCCGCGAGCACGACGTCGCGGTCGACCTCCAGCGCGCCATGCTGGCCCAGCCCGGCCGACCGCACCCCGACATCGAGGTCGCCTTCCGCTACCGCCCGGCCGGCACCGGTGCCCTGATCGGCGGCGACTGGTACGAGACGGTGGCCCTGCCCGACGGACGCACCGTGTTCGCCATCGGCGACGTGATGGGCCACGGCATCGAGGCCGCCGCCCACATGAGCCACTACCAGGCGATGCTCCGGGCGACGGCCCTGCTGGAGCCGACCGCCGACCGGCTGCTGGCCCGGATGGACGCCCTGGCCTGCGAGGTGCACGACTACCGCCCGTCCACCTGCCTCGCCGTCTACGCCGAGCCCGCCCGCGGCCGGTTCGGCTTCGCCAGCGCCGGCCACCTGCCGCCCGTGGTGGTCCGGCCGGACGGCCGGATCTCCCTGCTGCCGGTCGAGCCCGGCCCCCCGCTCGGCACCGGCCTCCGCGGCTACGCCCCCAGCACGGTGGTGCTGCCGCCCGGCCGCACCCTGTTGCTGTACACCGACGGCCTGGTCGAACGCCGCGACGAGGACATCGACCGCTCACTGGCCCGCCTCACCGCCCTCCGCCTGCCCGCCCGGGCCGACCCCGCCCGACTGCTCGACGCGGTGCTCGCCGACGCCCCCTCCCCGGCGGAGGACGACATCGCCCTGCTCGCCGCCACCCCGATACGCCCCGAGCCCGGCCCGGGTGGCCCGGGTGGCCCGAGGCGGCTCCGCAGCCGGGAGGTACTCACGCTCCTGCCGGGCGGCCGCTGGTCCCCGGCGGGCTGACCCGCCGTCATTGGATCGGCCCACCGGTCCCGTTGGAACGCCCGAGATACCTGAGATGCCCAGGACGTTCAAGTCTCCCGGGGCGCTCATGACAGCAGCAGCGGCAGTGGGTGCCCGGGCTCCGGAGTTGTCAGGACATCAGGGTCCGCAGGGCGAGTGCGCGCAGTGGAGCCAGCCGGGTGCGGTCCCAGCCGTGGTAGACGGCTTTGGTGCAGAGCACCGCGTAGCGGCGGGTGCGCGGGGCCAGGTAGAGGCTGGTGCCGGTGAAACCGTGGTGGTAGGCGACGGAGCCGTCGGCGGTGACGATCCAGGCCAGGCCGCGCAGCAGGCCGGGTTCGACGGGGGTGAGCGGGCGGCGGCTCTCGGCGAACCAGTCGGGCAGCGGGCCGGGCGGGGTGAGCAGGTGTTCGGCGAAGGCGGCGAGGTCGGCGGCGGTGGAGAACACCCCGGCGTGCCCGGCGACTCCGCCGAGCAGGGCCGCGCTCGGGTCGTGCGGGATGCCCCAGGTGCGGGGCGCGCCGAGCAGGCGCTGCTCGGTCGGGGCGGTCTGCGGGTCGCGCGGCAGCGGGCCGTAGCCGGTGGCGGTCAGGCCGAGGTCGGCCCAGAGGTCGGCGGCGAGTTCGTGCAGCGGGCGGCCCAGCAGGGTCGGCAGCAGCAGGCCGAGCAGGATGAAACCGCGGTCGATGTAGCGGTGCTGCGCGCCCGGGGTCCCGGTCAGCGGTTCGGCGCACAGGTGCTCGATCAACGGGTGGCCGGTGTGTTGGTAGCGGGCCAGGCCGGTCTGCGGGAGCAGGCCCGAGGTGTGGTTCAGCAACTGGCGGGCGGTCAGGTCGCCTCCGGGCGCGGGGAGTCCGGGGTGCGCGGCGCGCAGCGGGGCGTCCAGGTCGAGTCGGCCGGCGCGGACGGCGGCACCGACCAGCGGCCAGGTGGCGAGGACCTTGGTGAGCGAGGCCATGTCGTAGCGGGTGTCGGCGTTCGGTCGGTCGGGGCCGCACTCGGGGGCGACGGTGCCGCAGGCGACGGTCACCCGGCAGCCGCCGGCCTGACCGACCGTCAGGACGCCGCCCGGGAACTGCCCGGTGTCCACCAGCTCGACGAGCGGTTCCTTCAGGGCGGCGACGGCGGTGGCGGTCCACTCGTCGGGAACGCGCGTACTGAACGGCACGGTGTCCCTCTCCTCCGGGGCGTCGGGGCCTTGCGCGGGAGGGCCCGGCACTTCGGTGGCGGCCGGCCCGTTCGCATTGTCGCCCGCCGCCGCCGGAGGGACCAGGGGCACTTCGGGCAGCCGGAGGGTGGCCCGACGGCGGCGACGCGGTGGCGGAGCGGTGGCGCAGGGCGGAGCCGACGGGCCGTCAGGCGGATTCGGCGGCCAGGGCCCGGAGGGCGGCGAGGGCGCGGTCGGCGTCGTGCACGGGGACGAACAGGTGGTCGTGGTGGAAGCCGGCCACCACGTTGCAGCTGACGCCGCGGTCGGCGAGGGCGGTGGCGACGGCGGCGGTGAGGCCGACGGCGTCGAGGGCGGAGTGGACCCGGAGGGTGATCCAGGCGGCGACGAAGGAGTAGGGGAGGCCGAGTGCGTCGGCCTCCTCCTGGGCGACCACGAAGGTGACGCCCTCGGGTTCGGCGACCGTGACGACCGGCCGCAGACCGGTGGGCACCTTGCCGGGGAGGGTGCAGTACACGTACCGGCCCGGGGTGCGGACGGGGTGCATGCCGCTGAGCAGCTTCTGGAGGTCGCGTTCGCCTGACATGACGTCACGCTAGTGGCTCGCGCGGGCGTTCGGGGGGAGCGACCCGGCCCCGGCCGGGGGCGTGCGGGGGCTCAGTCCAGGACGACCTCCGCCCCGTCCGCGCCGGGGGCGGCGAAGGCGAGCAGCCGTTCCGCCTCCGCGCGGACCTCGCGGGCGTCGGCGGCGGAGAGCGGGCGGAAGGGGGTGATCCGCAGGGTGCCGCCCTTCAGGGACCAGCTGCCGTGGACGAAGCCGTCCACGAGGAAGGTGGGGTGCACCATCGCCCGGCCCGGCATCACCAGGCGGCGGTCCGGGTCGGCCAGCACCCGGGTGCGGTCGGCGTGCCCGAGCAGCAGGTTGTCGAAGGCGGGCAGGAAGCGGACGGGCAGCGGCAGGTCGGCGGGGGCGATCACGGCCTCGGGCAGGTCGAAGAGCTCGGTGCCGTGCTCGTCGCGGAAGACCCGCAGCCGGGAGCGCATCGCGTCGAGCACGCCCCGCAGCCGGGTCAGCCCGGACCAGGTCTGCAGGTCCTTGACGCCCGCCGGCCCGAACGCGGCCAGGTAGCGGAGCACCAGCGGCTCGATCCCGGAAGCGCCGGAGCCACCGGAGCCACCGGAGCCGTCGGAGCCGTCGGAACTACCGGAACTACCGGAGTCGTCGGAACTGCCAGGGCCCGCAGGCCGGTCGGCAGGGGGCGGGGCCAACGGGGCCGACGGGGTCGCCGGGGTCGCCGGGCCGAGCAGGTGTTCGGCGGGGGTGACGGAGACGTTCGAGCGGGTACCCCAGGTGCCCCAGGCGGCGGTCGCGTGGTCGTGCACCATCGGGATGCGGAGCTCCACCGCCCCGGCCAGCACCCGTCCGTCGTGTCCGGGGAAGCGCTCGGCCAGCGCCCGGGCCAGCTCGCGGCGGCGGACGGTCCGACCGGTCGTCAGCTCCCGTCCGGCGGCGAGCAGTTCGGCGAGGTTCAGGTCGCCGGTGGTGGCGGTGAAGCGGGCGGCCCGGGAGGTCCGGTCCAGCACGGGCTGGATCAGGCGGCGCAACTGGTGGAAGTCGGAGCCGGAGGCCAGGTGCTGGGTGCAGCGCAGGATCGTGGAGCGCACCACCCGGCCGTCGCGGAGCAGTTCGGCGAGGTCGTCGGTGCGGAAGCCGGCCACCCTGGTCCACAGCCCGAGGTAGGGCCAGTTGGGTTCCTGCGCCTGCAGTGCGACCAGGTGCTCGACCACGTCGAGGACCGGCCGGGAGGTGCGGTCGACGAGGAACTGGCGCTGCAGCAGGGTGCGGTTCAGGGCGCGGGTGGAGAGCACGTCGATCATGCGGGGCTGACTCCTCAGGGGCGACTACGTCCCAGGCTAGGGCCGATAGCGGCCACTTCCTGTCCGCAATGTGCCGCACCCGGACGCCGCGCCCCACGGCCCGGCCTGCCCACGCCGGGTGGCCCGTCTCGGCGAAGGCGAGTCGTGTCCCACCGCAGGAGGGCCGGCATCGGTTCGTCTCGACGGACTTGGAACAAGCAGCTGTTCGTCTCACTGAGGGTGGGCCGTGCGTGAGCGCGAGGACGGACCGCCTGCCGGCCGACGGAGACAGCCCTGCTTGTGATCAACCTTCGCCGAGACGGACGTGTGTTCTTTCAACTTCGGCGAGACATGTCCGCCTTCACTGAGACACCTCAGCGGCGCCTGTATCGGAAGGGATTGCCATCCGATAGTTAGCGATATATCGTCGAGTTATCGAGATGCTTCGGCGATCGGGGTGTCCGACAGTCACGAGCAACCATGAGCAAGGAAAGACAGGTGTGTCGTCATGCGGTACGACAAGCGTTTTGGTGGCGAGGGCCGGCGTCGCTGGGCCGAGGGCCCGGGGCGACCGGGACGGCCGGGGGTGCCCGGTGAGGGGGCCGACGAGTTCGAGGGGCGGCCCGCGTTCGGGCCGTTCGGGGGGCCGGGGCGGCCGATGCCGCCGTTCGGTCCGCCGTTCGGGCCGCGCGGCCGCGGGTTCGGCGGGCACGGGGCGCGCGGGCACGGCGGCGGTGGCCGGCGCGGCGGGCGGGCCCGGCGCGGTGACGTGCGGGCCTCGCTGCTCGCGCTGCTGCGGGAACGGCCGATGCACGGCTACGAGATGATCACCGAGATCGGCGAGCGGACCGGCGGCGTCTGGCGTCCCAGCCCGGGCTCGGTCTACCCGACGCTCCAACTGCTGGAGGAGGAGGGGCTGATCAAGGCCAACGAGGAGTCCGGCAAGAAACTGTTCGAGCTGACCGAGCAGGGGCGCGCCGAGGCAGAGCAGGGCGCCGAGTCCCCGTGGGACGAGGCCGGCCGGCGGGACGACTGGGAGGCCGTGCAGGAGGTCGGCGCCGCGCTCGCGGCGGTGGACCACGCGGTGCGGCAGGTCATGATGACCGGCACCGAGGAGCAGCGGGCCAAGGGCCTCGCGGTGCTGGCCGAGGCGAAGAAGAAGCTGTACCTGATCCTGGCCGAGGAGGCCTGAGCCCCCACCGGGCCGGGCCGGGGCGACCCCCCGTCGGGTCGGGGCGGAACCCCCGTCAGGCCGACCGGCGGCCGAACGGGACGCGGAACGGGAGCCGGGAGAGCGGGGAGTCCGGGACGGGGGAGGGCGCGGCCGGGTCGTCGTACTCGTAGCGCCAGCGGAACCGGCCCTTCGCGTCGTACTCCTTGGCCCGCCGGTAGACCAGGGTGGCGGCCGGGTTGTCCCCGTGCGCGGGGACGGGCACCCGGTAGACCTTGGGGACGCTGTGCGTCATGCCCAGCAGCACGGGCAGGACCCGGCCGTCCAGCGGGCCCCCGATGAACTCGGTGTCGGCGCTCTTCACCCCACCAGGGTAGGCGGGGCCGCAGGCGTTCCGGTCCGGCGGGTGCGACTGCTCGGCGCGTGCGGTCGTCCGGCGGGCGCCACCGTTCAGCGGCTGTGGCCGCCCGGCAACGGCGGTGTGGAGCCGCTGTGACGGGACGCGGCGGGAGGTGCGGAGCGGGTGTGACGGGGGAGGCATCGCCCGCGGTCATCCGGAGCCTCCCGGGAGCCTTATCCTGCTACGTACGCCCCCGGGGTTCACCCGGGTCCGCGGGCCCGTACGGGTCGGGTGGGGTGCGCCGAGGTGCGCCCGCCCGCCGGGCGCGACTCTCGTGCTCCGTACCCGACCCCGGACGTCGGCCGCCCGGAGAACCCGGCGCCGGTCGACGGCAAGACGCCTCCGCGCGTGGTGCACCTGTTCGGGAAGCAGCGGGCGGTTCGGTGCGTTGGCGTCCGATGTTGCGTCGGTGGCCGTGCCGTACCCGGCAGGCCGGTTCGGGCAGGTGCGTGCGGAAGGGGCCAGATGGAAACCAGCAGCAGGTGGACGTCCTGGTGGCGGCGGGGCGGGCGGGACGAGGGTCCCGACACCGGAGGGGACGCGGCCGCGAGGCTGGACCTGCTGCTGGGGGCGGTCCGGGCGGGGTTCCCGGTGGCGCCGGCGGCGCACCCGGCCGGGCACCGGTGCTCCTGCGACCGGGTCGGCTGTCCGGCCCCGGCCCAGCACCCGGTCTCCTTCGCCTGGCAGTCCCAGGCCACCACCGACGCCGAGCAGTTGACGCGCTGGCTGTCCCGGGACCCGGAGGCGAACTTCGTCACCGCGACCGGCCGCGCCCACGACGTGCTGGACGTCCCGACCGAGGCCGGCGAGCTCGCGCTGCGGCGGCTGGACGCGCTGGGCGTGGGCGGCCCGGTCGCCGCGGTCGGCGAGGACCGGTACCTCTTCTTCACCGCCACCCGCGGCACCCCGCAGGACGAGGACGAGTGGTGGACCAGCGCGCTGGACTCCACCCCCGACACCGTCTCCGAGCACCCCGGCCTGCGCTGGCACTGCCGCGGCTCGTACACCCTGGTCCCGCCGGCCGCGCTGCCGGACGGCTCCCGGGTGCGCTGGCTGCGCGGCCCCGAGCAGCCGCTGCCGGACCCGCTGCGGGTGCTGGACGTGCTGACCGACGCCTGCACCGAGGTCGGCGCGGTCGCCGAGGAGCAGTGGCTGATCGGCTGAGCCGCCCACGCCCGCCGCGCCGTGCAGGAACGAGCCGTGCAGGAACGAGCCGTGCAGGAACGATCGGCCGACGGCCCGTCACCCCACCGGAGAGCACTGGAGGGTGACGGGCCGTCGGCCGATCGTCGGGGGCCGCCGGTCCGCGCGGGCCGGCGGCGGGTCGGGGGTCAGGGCAGGGTGAGGATCTCGGCCCCGTCCGCGGTGACCACCAGGGTGTGCTCGAACTGGGCGGTGCGCTTGCGGTCCTTGGTGACCACCGTCCAGCCGTCCGGCCAGATCTCGTAGTCGTAGGTGCCCAGGGTGAGCATCGGCTCGATGGTGAAGGTCATGCCCGGCTTGATCACCTGGGTGGCCCGCTCGCTGTCGTAGTGCGGCACGATCAGCCCGGAGTGGAACGAGGTGTTGATGCCGTGGCCGGTGAAGTCGCGGACCACCCCGTAGTCGAACCGCTTGGCGTAGGACTCGATCACCCGGCCGATCACGTTGATCTGCCGCCCCGGCCGGACCGCCTTGATCGCCCGGTTCAGCGCCTCCTCGGTGCGCTCCACCAGCAGCCGGGACTCCTCGTCCACCTCGCCGCACAGGTAGGTGGCGTTCAGGTCGCCGTGCACGCCGTGGATGAAGGCGGTGGCGTCGATGTTGACGATGTCGCCGTCCCGCAGCACCGTCGAGTCCGGGATGCCGTGGCAGATCACCTCGTTGATCGAGGTGCAGATCGACTTCGGGAAGCCCCGGTAGCCCAGGTCGGACGGGTAGGCCCCGTGGTCGCACATGTACGCGTGCGCGACGGCGTCCAACTCGTCGGTGGTGACGCCCGGCGCGATCAGCTTCGCCGCCTCCGCCATCGCCCGGGCCGCGATCCGGCCGGCGATCCGCATCTTCTCGATCGTCTCGGCGTCCTGCACCTCGGGGCCGGTGTACGGGGTCGGCGCGGGCTTGCCGACGTACTCCGGACGCGCGATGTGCGCGGGGACCTTGCGGGTGGGGGACTGCGTGCCGGGTACCAGAGCCATGACGGCGAGTCTATCCGCCGCCTCCGGCCGCCCCGGGCCGCGTGTACGGCCGGGGCGGCGGGAAAGGATCAGCGATGATCGGCACAGACCGCCGCGGCCCGGGCCGCGGGCCCACCAGGACGGGAGACCAGACGATGGCGTTCGGCCGCAAGCCCACCGGGCAGCCGGGGGAGTGGTTCTACTGCATCAAGCACGGCAAGGTCGAGGAGGGGCCGGAGTGCCCGGCCAAGGACCGGCTCGGCCCGTACGCCACCCGGGAGGAGGCCGCGCACGCCCTGGAGACCGCCGCCGAGCGCAACCAGGAGTGGCGCGAGGACCCGCGCTGGAACGACGACGAGCCCAAGGAGTCCTAGTGCCGCAACCGTTGCAGTACTAGGCAGGCACCCCGGCGGCCCCGGCTCCCGCCTCGGCGGCCGCAGCGGCTTCGGCGGCCGCCCGGCGCTCGTGCTGCTCGCGGACGGCCAGCGCGTTCGGGTCGGTGCGGGAGTCCCAGGCCAGCAGGCGCGGGATCGCGGCCGTCAGGGCCAGCACGCCCAGCACGCAGAGCGCGCCGCCGGCCCAGACCGAGCCCCGGGTGCCGAGCGGCTTGGCCATCGCGCCGGCCCGGACCTGCCCGAGCTGCGGGCCCACCGAGTACGACAGCAGCTCCACCCCGGCGAGCCGGCCGCGCAGCTCGTCGGGGATGGACTGGTTCCAGATCGTCGACCGGGCCACCCCGCTGATCTGGTCGGCGCCGCCCGCCAGCGCCAGGAACAGCAGCACCAGCCAGACGTTCCCGAACAGCCCGGCCAGCGTCATCGCCACGCCCCAGCCGAGCGCCGCGAACAGCAGCATCCGGCCGTGCCGGTGCACCCGGGACGTCCAGCCGCCGGTGGCGGCGACCAGCAGCGCGCCGAGCGCCGTCGCCGCGTACAGCAGGCCGAGAGCCCACTCCGCGTGCAGCTCCGCCGCGAGGAACGGGAAGAGTGCCACCGGGTAGGCGAACAGCATCGCCACCACGTCGATCGCGTAGGTGCCCAGCAGGTCCTTGCGGCTCCAGGCGTAGCCCAGGCCCTGGCCGATGCTGCGCAGCGAGGGTGCGGCGGCGCCCCCGCTCGGCGGCACCGGGCGCATACGGGCGATCAGCGCCAGCGAGACCAGGAAGGTCAGCAGGTCCACCGCGTAGGCGAAACCGGCGCCCGCCACCACGACCACCACGCCCGCGATCGGCGGGCCGGCCACCGAGGCGACGTTCCGGTACAGCGAGTTGAGGGCGAACGCGGCGGGCAGCTGGTCGTGCGCGACCACCCGCGGGGTCATCGAGTCCAGCGCCGGGCGCTGCAGGCCGTCCAGCGCGGCGACCAGCGCCGCGACCAGGTAGATCGGCCACAGCAGTGGGTGCGGCAGCAGCGAGTTGGCCAGCATCAGCGCCGTCAGCAGGGCCAGCCCGGCCTCGCTGAGCAGCACCAGGCGGCGGCGGTCCAGCGCGTCCGCCAGCGCGCCGCCCCAGAGGCCGAACGCCACCAGCGGCACCAGCTCGAACGCGCCGATCAGGCCGACCGCGAGGGTGGAGCCCGTCAGCTCCTTGATCTGGATCGGCAGCGCCACGAACGTCAGGAAACTGCCGAAGCCGGTCACGCAGCCGGACAGCCAGAGCAGGCGGAAGTCCCGGGAGGCACGCCAGGGCGTGAGATCCGGCAGGAGTCGGCGGACGAAATGGGCGGTACCTGTCACATGGCGAGATGGTGCGCCACGGACCGCCCCCGGGGCAACGGGTTTTCCCGCAGGTCGGCGGGACGGCCCCCGGGGCGACCACCAAGGCCGCGGCCCCGGCGGTTGCCCCGGTCGCGGCCCCGGCCGGCGGTCACCAGCGCAGCACCGGCGAGGCGGTGAGCCGCTCGGCCAGCTTCGCCAGCCGGGAGCGCGGCGACGCCGTCGTGGTGGCCGAGCTGACCAGGTGCTGGACCAGCTCGAAGGGCTCCGGCTCCGGCGCGGGCACCGTCAGCCGCTCGTGCGCCAGGCCGGACAGCTCCGGGTCGCCGTCGTCCAGGGCGAGCAGCACCGCACCGGCCCGGCGGGCGTCGTCCAGCCGCTCCAGCAGCGGCGCGTCGGCGGGCGAGGGGGCGACCAGCAGCACCGTCGCGCCCGCGCGCGCCTCCGCGAGCCGGGGCAGCCCGCAGGCCAGGTGCTTCGGCGCGCCCGGCGGCACGGTGTGCCGCAGCAGCGTCGGCGCCAGGCCGGGCAGGCCGCCGTACGCGGCCTCGTCGCTCAGGTGCGCCGCCAGGTGCCAGGGCTCGTACTGCGGGGTGCCGACCAGCAGCAGGCCGGTGGCGCTGCGCCTGGTCACCGAGCCGCGCAGCGCCCCGGCGAACTCGCCGGCGCGCTCGGGCCAGCCGGTGCCGGCCAGCGACTGCCGGAGTGCGGAAACTCTCACCGCGTCCATGCGCGACAGCATGCTGCCCCGGCGGCCCGTTTGGCAGGATCTCAGCCATGACGCAACCCGATTCAGTGAACGCGACGGCCGGACCCGGCCGGAACCTGCCCGACGTCTCCCACCTGGTGGTGGGCGTCCTCGGGGGCACCGGCGACCAGGGCCGCGGCCTGGCGTACCGGTTCGCCCGGGCCGGGCAGCAGGTGGTGATCGGCTCCCGCAGCGCCGAGCGCGCCGCGGCGGTCGCCGCCGAACTGGGCCCCGGGGTCCGGGGCACCGACAACGCGGCCTGCGCCGCCGACAGCGACGTGGTGATCGTCGCCGTGCCGTGGGAAGGCCACGCCGAGACGCTGACCGCGCTGCGCGCCGAGCTCGCCGGGAAGATCGTCGTCGACTGCGTCAACCCGCTGGGCTTCGACAAGCAGGGCGCCTACCCGCTGCCGGTCCCCGAGGGCTCGGCCGCCCAGCAGGCCGCCGCGCTGCTGCCCGACTCCACCGTCACCGCGGCCTTCCACCACCTGTCGGCGGTGCTGCTGCAGGACGAGTCGGTGGCGACCATCGACACCGACGTGATGGTGCTCGGCGAGGACCGGGCCGCCACCGAGACGGTGCAGGCGCTGGCCTCGGTGATCCCCGGCATACGCGGCATCTTCGCCGGCCGGCTGCGCAACGCCCACCAGGTGGAGGCGCTGGTGGCCAACCTGATCTCGGTCAACCGCCGCTACAAGGCCCACGCGGGCCTGCGGATCACCGACGTCTGAGCCGCGCCCCGGCCCGGACGGTCCCCGGGTCGACGGCCGATCCGGACACCCCCGGCGGGGGAGGGGTGTTCGGTCGGCGAGAATGGCGGGGCACACCGTCCGTCCCGAGGAGCCCCCGCCATGCCCCGCAACGCCCTGTACGCCGTGATCGTCCTCGTCCTGGCGGTGGTCGCCGCGGTGGTCTCCTTCGCCGAGGGCAACTGGCTCGGCGTGGTGTGGATCCTGATGGCCGGCGTGGCCAGCAACATCGCCTGGTACCACCTGCGCAAGCAGCGGGCCGAGCAGCGCGCCCGGGCCGCCGCCGCCGAACAGGGCTGAACAGGGTTGAGCCGGGCTCAGTCCCAGAAGCGGAACAGCGAGTAGCCGATCTGCATGCTGTCCCGGGGGATGTCGAACAGGTCGAAGATCTGCATCGTCAGGTCGTACAGCCACTGGCCGACCTGGCTCTGCCAGACCAGCGCGAACAGCAGCAGCATGCCGTACGGCGCGAACGGGGCGATCGCCCGCCGGGCCTTGTACGACAGCCAGGGCTCGACGATGCCGTAGCCGTCCAGGCCGGGCACCGGCAGCAGGTTCAGGATCGCGGCGGTCACCTGCAGGTAGGCGAGGAAGGCGGCGGCCGCCGCCAGCGGGGAGGCCGAATCGACCCGGCCCTCGAAGCCGACCGCCAGGTCCTGGTTGTCGAACCAGCCGCCGCCGACCAGCACCAGCAGCACCACCGCGAACACCACGTTCACCAGTGGCCCGGCCGCCGAGATCAGGCTGTGCTTGAGGCGGCCGGAGATCCGGTCCCGCTCGATGTAGACCGCGCCGCCGGGCAGGCCGATGCCGCCCATGATCACGAAGATCACCGGCAGCACGAAGCTCAGCAGCACGTGCCCGTACTTGAGCGGGTTCAGGGTCAGGTAGCCCTTGGAGCCGATCGTGATGTCGCCGCCCGCCAGCGCGGTGCGGGCGTGCGCGAACTCGTGCAGGCAGAGCGAGACCATCCAGCCCGCGACCACGAACAGGAAGACGCCGACCCGGTCGTTGCCCCAGCCGGAGCCCAGGGCGAAGCCGGCGGCGACGAAGGCGGCGGCCAGCACCAGGAAGATCGGGCTGACCCGGTTCTCCGCGCTGCGCCGGTCGGTGGTGGCGAAGGTCATGGGGCTGGGGCTCCGGGAAGGTGGGAGGGGCGGGGCAGGCGTCGATCATGCCGTCCGCAGGGCGCACCGGACAAGCGGCCCCGGATGAACGTACGGGACCGGCCGGGCGTTCCGCACGGGTGTGCGCGGGCCGCTCGGCGCGTCCCGCAGAATGGGCGGGTGCACTACGGCATCCTCGGCACCACCACGGCCCACCACGACGACGGGACCCAGGTCGCGCTGGGCGGCGCCCGGCTGCGCGCCCTGCTGGCCGCGCTGGCGCTGCGCGAGGGGCGGCCGGTGCCGGCCGAACTGCTCGCCGACGAGGTGTGGGCGGACGAGCCGCCGCAGGACGCCGCCGCCGCGCTGCAGACCCTGGTGGGCCGGCTGCGCCGGACCGTCGGCCGGGCCGAGGTCGGCTCCGGCCCGGCCGGGTACTGGCTGACCGCGCCGCGCACCGACGTCGCCGAGTTCCGCCGGCTGGCCGCCGAGGGGGCCCGGGCGCTGGCGGCCGGCGACCCCGGTACCGCCGCCGAGCGGCTGGCCGGCGCGCTCGCGCTGTGGCGCGGCCCGGCGCTCGCCGACCTGCCGGACCGGACCGGCCCCGCCGCCCGGCTGGAGAGCCAGCACGCCGAGGCCCGCCGGCACCGGCTGACCGCCGAACTCGCCCTCGGCCGGGCCGCCGAGGTCACCGCCGAACTCGCCGGACTGTGCCGCGAGCACCCGCTGGACGAGCAGCTCCAGGCACTGCGGCTGCGGGCGCTGCGGGCGGCCGGCCGGACCGCCGAGGCGCTGAGCGGCTACGAGGAGATCCGGCACACCCTGGCCGAGCAGCTGGGCGCCGACCCGGGCCCCGAACTGCGGGCCCTGCACCAGGAGTTGCTGACCGCCGACCCGGTGCCCGCCGCCGTGCCGGCCCAGGCCCGGCCGACCGCCCCGGCGGGCGGCAACCTGCGCCCCGGCCGGACCAGCTTCGTCGGCCGGGACAGCGAACTCGCCACCGTGGCGGGCGCGTTGACGGAGAGTCGGCTGACCACCCTGACCGGGCCCGGCGGCTCCGGCAAGACCCGGCTGTCGGTCGAGGCGGGCCGCCGCGAGCAGGACGCCGCGCGCTGGCCCGGCGGGGTCTGGCAGATCGAGCTCGCCCCGCTGGAGGACCCGGCCGCCGTCCCCGACGCGGTGGCCTCCGCGCTCGGCCTGCGCGAGACCGTGCTGCACAGCACCGGCACCGGCGCCGTCGCCGAGGTCCTGGAGGGCGGCCGCAAGGACCCGGTGTCCCGGCTGGTCGACCATCTCGGCCGCCGCCGGGTCCTGCTGCTGCTCGACAACTGCGAGCACGTCGTCCAGGCCGCCGCCGACCTCGCCGACCGGCTGCTCGCCGACTGCCCGGGCGTCACCGTGCTGGCCACCAGCCGCGAACCGCTCGGCGTGCCCGGCGAGGCGGTGCTGCCGGTCGAGCCGCTGCCCGACCCGGCCGCGCTGCGGCTGCTCGCCGAGCGCGGCGCCGCCGCCCGCCCCGGTTTCCGCACCGACCAGGACCCGGCGGCCTGCGCCGAGCTGTGCCGCCGCCTCGACGGCCTGCCGCTGGCCATCGAGCTCGCCGCCGCCCGGCTGCGCGGCCTGACGCCCCGCCAGCTCGCCGACCGGCTGGACTCCCGGTTCGCCCTGCTGACGGCCGGTTCGCGGACCCTGCTGCCGCGCCAGCAGACCCTGCGCGCCGTGGTCGACTGGTCCTGGGAGCTGCTCGGCCCGCGCGAGCGCGCCGCGCTGCGCCGGCTGTCGGTGTTCGCGGGCGGCTGCACCCTGGAGGCGGCCGAGCAGGTCCTCGCCGACGAGGAGCTGGTGCCCCGGGCGGAGGTCGCCGACCTGCTGCTCTCGCTGGTCGACAAGTCCCTGCTGGTGGCCGGCCTGGGTGAGCAGCCCCGGTACTGGATGCTGGAGACCATCCACGAGTACGCCGCCGAACGCCTCGCCGAGGCCGCCGAGACCGGGACCGGCCACCGGCACACCCGGTACTACCGGGAGCTGGCCCGCACCGCCCACCTGAACCTGCACGGCCCCGGACAGCTGGACGAGCTGGCCCGGCTGGACCGCGAGCAGGAGAACATCCGGGCCGCGCTGCGCCGGGCCGTCGACACCGGCCGGGAGCAGGACGCCCTGGTGCTGGTGCTGTCGATGGCCGGCTACTGGATGCTGCGCGACTACCGGGCCGAGTCCAACGCCTGGTACGCGGCGGTGTCCGCGCTCGGCCCCGACCCGTACGCCGAGGACGCGCCGCCGCCGGTCCCGCTCGACCGGGGCCCGCTGGCCGAGCCGCTGCCGCTGCCGCCCGAGCAGCTCGACGAGGCCCGCCGCCAGCTCGGCCTGCACCGGCTGATCGGCCTGTTCTCCGGCGACATGGGCCTGCTGCACCGCCCGGACGCGCTGGCCACCGCCCGGCGCATCCTGGAGACCTACACGCCCGACCTGCCGCAGTCCTACCGGCAGCCGGTGCTCGGCCGGGTGTTCACCGTCTTCCTCACCGGCGAGATGCAGCGCACCCGCGAGGTGATGGACGACGCGGTGGCCGGCGCCCGGGTGCACGGCGGGCCGCTCGACCTGGCCTTCGCCCTGCAGCTGCGGGCCCGGCTGCTGAACGACCTGGCCGGCGGCCTCGACCAGGCGGTCGCCGACAGCGAGGAGGCGCTCGCCCTCTACACCGGGCTGGGCGACCGCTGGGGCATGTCCGACGCGCTCTCCGGCAAGGCCGAGAACGCCACCAAGTCCGGCGACGCCGACCAGGCCGAGGCGGCCTTCCGGCAGGCCATCGAGCTGTCCGTGCAGCTCGGCGCGCACCAGGAGCTCCCGATGCTGCGGGCCCGGCTCGGCGAGGTGCTGGCCGAGCGCGACCCGGAGGGCGGCGAGGCGATGGTCCGCGAGGCGGTCGCCGCCGCCGAGGGCAGCTCCGACGCCGAGGGCGCCCGGATGTACGGGCGGATGGTGCTGTGCAACCTGTCCGTGCGGCGCGGCGAGTACGCCGAGGCGCTGGCCCTGCTCGACGAGCTGCCCGCCGACCCCGGCGTGCGCGGCTCGGTCCCCTCGGTCTTCGCCGGCATCGTCACCTGCATCCGCGGCTGGGTGGTCGCCCGGGCCGGCGACCCCGTGGCCGGACTCGACCTGATCCGGACCGGCCGCCGGGCGATGACGGCGGTCGAGGGCGGCGCGACCATCTTCGTCGAGCACATGGCGATGATGCTGATGACCCCGCTCGCCGGCACCCTGCTGGAGTACGCCCTGGCCCACGACGCTCCCGCCGCGGCCCGCCGGGCCGCCGAACTGCTCGGCGCCCACCAGGCGATCAGCGGCGTCCCCGGCTCCTTCATGGAGCGCACCGAGTACGAGCGCTGCGCCGACGCGCTCCGCGCACTGCTCGGCCCGGACGCCTACGCGGCCGCGCACGCCCGGGGCGGACGCCTCACGATGCGCGAGGTGTCCGCCCTGATGGACGATCCGGGTTCGTTCGACCCGCTGCCCGGCTGACGGTCCGCCGGTCGGCGCACCGTCAGGTGCGCTTGCGGAAGCGGGCCACCGCCAGCGGCGCGGTCACCACGGTGATCGCGGCCGCCCAGATCAGCACCGTCACCACCGAGTTGCCCACCGGCTGGTCGTTGATCAGCGCCCGGCAGGCGTCGGCCAGCGCCGACAGCGGGTTGTGCTCGGTGAAGGCCCGCAGCCAGCCCGGCATGGTGCTCGGGTTGGCGAAGATCGAGCTGCCGAACTGCAGCGGCATCATCACCAGCATCGACATGCCCTGCACCGCCTGGGCGCTGCGCAGCGACATGCCCAGCAGCATCGACACCCACATCAGCGAGGCGCCGAACACCAGCGACAGGCCGACCGCGGCCAGCAGCTTCAGCGGGCCGCCGTCGATGTCCATGCCGAGCAGCATCGAGAAGCCGATCAGCACGGTGAAGGCGACCACCGCCCGCAGCGTCTCGGCGATCATCTTGGAGAGCAGCACGGCGGAGCGCGCGATCGGCAGGGTCCGGAAGCGGTCCATCACGCCGGTCTGGAAGTCGGTGTTCAGGCCGGTGCCCAGCGCCATCGCCAGGTTGAGGCCGGTGGTGCCGAGCAGGCCGGGCACCATGTACTGCATGTAGGTGTGCTGGTCGGTGGCCATCGCGCCGCCGAACACGTAGACGAACAGCACGATCATGATGACCGGGACCAGCAGCGCGTCCAGCATCGACTCGGGGTCGGACTTGACCCGCATCAGGTTCCGGCGGGTCAGCGCGCCCAGGTGGCGCAGGTGGGCGCGCAGCCCGATCCGGGTGTCGTCGGCGGTGCCCGCGGGCGCGGCGGTGAGGGTGGCAGAACTCATGCGACGGGCTCCTTGTCACGGGCAGGGGCGGCGGGGACGGCGGGGGCGGCGGACTTGCCGGTGATGGTCAGGAAGACCTCGTCCAGGCTGGGCAGCTTGGTGTCGATGCCGGCCACGCCGAAGCCGCGGGTGCCCAGCACCCCGATCACGGCGGTGAGCTGGGCGTCGTCGGTCAGGTGCACCGAGAGCAGTTCGGTCTCCGGGGAGGTGGTGGCGGCGATGCCGGCCGCGCGCAGCGCGCGCACCATCTCCGGGAGGTCGGCCGGGTCCTGCGGGCGGACCTGCAGGCTCTGCCCGCCGACCCGGGTCTTCAGCTCCTGGACGCCGCCGCTGGCGATCACCCGGCCCTTGTCGATGACGGTCAGCGCGTCGGCGAGCTGCTCCGCCTCCTCCATGTACTGGGTGGTCAGCAGCACCGTCGAGCCCTCGCCGACCATCCGCTGCACCTCGTCCCAGACCTCGTTGCGGGTGCGCGGGTCGAGGCCGGTGGTGGGCTCGTCCAGGTAGAGCACCTTGGGGCGGCCGATCATCGAGGCCGCCAGGTCGAGGCGGCGGCGCATGCCGCCGGAGTAGCCCTTGGCGGGGCGCTTGGCCGCGTCGGTGAGCGAGAAGCGCTCCAGCAGCTCGGCGGCGCGGGCCTTGGCGTCCTTGGCGGAGAGGTCCAGCAGGCGGCCGATCAGGTACAGGTTCTCGTAGCCGGACAGCAGCTCGTCCACCGAGGCGTACTGGCCGGTCAGGCCGATGGTGCGGCGCAGCTGCTTGGGCTGGCGCAGCACGTCGTAGCCGCCGACGACGGCGGAGCCCGCGTCCGGCTTGATCAGGGTGGAGAGCACCCGCACCAGCGTGGTCTTGCCGGCCCCGTTCGGGCCGAGCAGCCCCAGCACCGTCCCCTCGCGGACCGTCAGGTCGACGCCGTCGAGGGCCCTGGTCTCCCCGTAGTGCTTCACGATGCCGTGGACCTCCACGGCGTTCCGCTCGATTCGTGTCATGGGAACACCGTGCCGGGCCCGGCTGTCAGCCCGCTGTCACGCTGCTGTCAGCCCGCCCGACAGCGGTGACAGCAGGTGGCAGCGGGCCGGTGGCGGCTACGCGAAGCTGTGCTCCGGGCCGGGGAAGGAGCCGTCGCGGACGTCGGCGGCGAACTCGGTGGCGGCCTGCGCCAGGGTGGCGCGCAGGTTCGCGTACTGCTTGACGAACTTCGGCACCCGGCCGGCCGTCATGCCCGCGAAGTCGGTCCAGACCAGCACCTGGGCGTCGGTGCCGTTGCCGCCGCCGATGCCGACGGTCGGGATCGCCGAGTGCTCGGTGACCTGCGCGGCCAGCTCGGCCGGGACGGCCTCCAGCACGACGGCGAAGGCACCGGCCTGCTGGACCGCCTTGGCGTCGCGCAGCAGCTGGTGGGCGGCCTCGTCGCCGCGGCCCTGGACGGGGTAGCCGCCGAAGGCGTGCACGGACTGCGGGGTGAGGCCGATGTGCGCCATCACCGGGATGCCGGCCTCGACCAGCAGCTCGATGGTGCGGGCGCTGCGCTCGCCGCCCTCCAACTTGACGGCCTGGACGCCGGCCTCCTTCATCAGCCGGGCGGCGTTGTGCATGGCCTGGGCCGGGGACTCCTGGTAGGAGCCGAACGGCAGGTCGGCCACCACCAGGGCGCGCTTGGTGCCGCGGACGACGGCGGCGGAGAGCATCACCATCTGGTCCATGGTCACCGGCACGGTGGTCTCGTAGCCGAGGTGGCAGTTGCCGGCCGAGTCGCCGACCAGCAGGACGGGGATGCCGGCCTCGTCGAAGACGCCGGCGGTGAGCGCGTCGTAGGCGGTGAGCATCGCCCAGCGCTCGCCCTGGCGCTTGGCCTTGGCGAGGTCCCGGACCGTCACCCGGCGGTTGGTGACCCCGCCGTAGAGGGCCTGGGCGGGCGCGTCCTGCGGCTGGGCAGGCTGAAGCGGAGAGGCGTTCATCGAACAGACTCCTGGTGTGTGTCGTCTCGTGGCGCCGTGCGGCGTCCCCGGATCTGGCTCCATGCTTGCACGCCGCGGGCCGCGCGCAAAGACGCGTGCACGTGCGCGTGCCGGGGCCGGGACCGGGGCCGAGGCCGGGGCCGGGAGGGTGGCGCCGCCCAGCAGCCCTTGGGGAGGTCTTTACCGATCCTTGCTCGTACCGTTGCGATACGGAACCGTCTCGTATCGAAAAGGGGGCTAGGCTGTTCGCATGACCTCGCCCTCCCTCCAGACCCCCCGGGTGCCGGAGTCCGTACACCGCCGACGGTGGTGGATCCTGGGCACCCTGGTGCTCGCCCTGCTTGTCGTCGTCCTCGACAACTCGATCCTCAACGTGGCGATGAAGACCATCGCCACCCCCGCCCCGGTGGGCCTCGGCGCGAGCCAGAGCGACCTGGAATGGGCGATCAACTCGTACACCCTGGTCTTCGCCGGCCTGCTGTTCACCGCCGGCCTGCTCGGCGACCGGTTCGGCCGCAAGTGGACGCTGCTGGCCGGCATGCTGGTCTTCGGCCTCGGCTCGCTGCTCTCCGCGTTCGCCGGCAGCCCCGGCGAACTGATCTCCTTCCGCGCCGTGATGGGCCTCGGCGGCGCCTTCGTGATGCCCGCCACGCTGGCCATCATCATGAACGTCTTCGAGCGCGCCGAGCAGCCCAAGGCGATCGGCATCTGGGCCGGCGCCGTCGGCCTGGCCATCGCCATCGGCCCGATCACCGGCGGCCTGCTGATCGAGCACTTCTGGTGGGGCTCGGTCTTCCTGGTCAACGTCCCGATCGTGGTCCTCGCGCTCGGCCTGATGGGCTGGCTGGTCCCGAACTCCAAGGACCCCGCCCCCGGCAAGCTCGACCCGGTCGGCGTGCTGCTCTCCATCGTCGGCCTGGTGGCGCTGATCTACGGCATCATCAAGGGCGGCGAGCTGGCCGACTTCACCGACCCGCAGGCCTGGGTCCCGACCCTGGTCGGCGTGCTCGCGCTGGCCGCCTTCGTGCTGTTCGAGAAGCACACCAGCCACCCCGCGCTGGACGTCACCTGGTTCCGCAACAAGGTGTTCTCGGCCTCGATCGGCGTGGTCGGCATCGTCTTCTTCGCGCTGATGGGCGTCTCGTTCTTCGGCGTCTTCTACATCCAGAGCGTGCGCGGCTACAGCGCCCTGCAGGCCGGCGAGCTGATGCTCCCGCTGGCCGTCGCCCAACTGCTCTTCGCCCCGCGGGCCCGGCTGGTGGTCGACCGGATCGGCGTCCGGCTGACCTGCGCCGGCGGCATGCTGCTGGTCACCCTCGGCTTCCTCGGCTACGCCTTCCTCACCGCCACCAGCCCGATCTGGCTGCTGATCGTGCTCGGCTTCGTGATGGGCACCGGCATGGCGCACGTGATGCCGCCGGTGACGGTCGCCATCATGGGCGCGCTGCCGCGCGAGAAGGCCGGCGCGGGCTCCGCGCTGAACAACACCTTCCGCCAGGTCGGCGGCTCGCTCGGCATCGCGGTGCTCGGCGCGCTGCTGTCCACGGTCTACCGCAACGGCATGGAGGACCACCTGTCCACCGTCCCGGCCCCGGTCCGGGACCGGGCCGGCGAGTCGATCGAGTCCACCCTCGGGGTGGCCGAGAAGCTGCACCTGCCCGGCCTGGTCGACCCGGCCAAGGACGCCTTCATCACCGCCATGCACGTCGTCTCCGGCGTCTCGGCCGGCGTCACCGTGCTGGGCGCGGTGCTGGCGCTGCTCCTGCTGCCCGGCAAGGTCGCCGCGCCCGGCGGCCCCGGTGCCCCGGGCGGCCCCGGCGCTCCCGGCGCTGCGGGCGCTTCCGGTGCCTCCGGCGAGGGCGCGCCGGGCCGGGCCGACGCCGGCACGAACTCCGCCAAGGTGTGATCCGGAAGGTGGCGGCCGGGGTGGAGAATGAGGCCATGACGAGTGCCGACGCCCCGCTCCGGCCGTGCCCCGGCCCCGCCGCGGAGCAGGACGCTCCGCGGCGGGGCCGACCGCGCAGCGAGGCCGCCGAGCAGGCGATCTACGGCGCGGTCGAGAAGCTGATGGAGGACGGCCTCGGCCTGTCCGAGCTGTCGATCGAGCGGATCGCCGCCGAGGCGGGCGTCGGCAAGGCCACCATCTACCGGCGCTGGCCCAACAAGGAGGCCCTGCTGGTCGACGTGGTGGCCCGGCTGGAGGAGCCGATGCCCCCGCTGGCCGGCCCGACCTACCGGGACGACCTGATCAACGCGGTCGACTACATGCGCCGCCGGGGCCTGATCAAGCGCACCCGATGGGTCGTCAAGTCCGCGCTGGGCCAGATGAACACCTGGCCGGAGCTCAAGCAGGTGTACCACGAACGGGTGGTGCACCCGCGCCGCGCGATGATCCGGGAGATCGTCCGGCGCGGCGTCGCGGCCGGCGAGCTCCGCGCCGACGTGGACGTCGAGCTGCTCTGCGAGCTGCTGATCGGGCCGATCCTGGTCCGCACCGTGCTGTGGGACGACGCGCCGCTGGAGGACCCCGACCTGCCCCGGCAGATGGTCGACGCCGCGCTCCAGGGCATCGCCGCCGACCGGGCCCGCGCCTAGGCCGCGCCGTCCCGCGGAGTTCCCGTCCGGCCCCGGGTGGGAACTCCGTGGGCGGTTTGTCGCGTCCATCCCGTCATAGGCTGAGCCGAGAATCGGATCGGAGCAGGTCGGGGACGGGGTCGGCGGGCAGCCGGCCGGGCACGGCGGCGAGGAGCGGGCATGGTGCGGGCGGACGGCCCGGCGGTACTGGCGGACGGGTCGGCCGAGGAGGGCCGGGGCCGGGTGCGCCGCTGGTTCTCCTGGCGGCGCGGCCGGGTGCTCACCGTGCTCGGCCTGCTGCTCACCCTGCTGCTGGTGGGCCACGCCCAGGTGCCCAACGGCGTCGGCAACCTGGGCAGCCTGCTGGAGACCTTCCTGCCCTGGCTGGGCCTGGCCGTCCCGGTGCTGCTCGGTCTCGCGCTCCGGCGGCGGGCCGGGATCGCGGTGCTCGCCGCCCTGCTGCCCGCCGCGGTCTGGCTGAACCTGTTCGGCGCGCTGCTGGTCGACAAGAGCAGCGGCCCCGGCGACTTCACCGTGCTCACCCACAACGTGGCCGCCGCCAACGACGACCCGCAGGGCACCATTCGGATGCTCACCTCCTCGGGCGCGCGGATCGTCGCCCTGGAGGAGGTGTCCGCCGACGCCGCCCGCACCTACAGCGCGGGCCTGGCCGCGGCCTACCCGTACCACGTGGTGGAGGGCACCGTCGGCCTCTGGTCGACCTACCCCGTCGACGAGGTCGCGGTGGTCGACCTCCGGATGGGCTGGACCAGGGCGTTCCGGGCCCGGGTGACCACCCCCAAGGGCCCGGTCGCGGTGTACGTCGCCCACCTGCCCTCGGTCCGGGTCACCTTCGACACCGGCTTCACCGCCGGCCGCCGGGACGTCAGCGCGCGGCTGCTCGGCGACGCCGTCGCGCACGAGCCGCTGGACAAGGTACTGCTGCTCGGCGACCTCAACGGCACCATGAACGACCGCAGCCTGGCCCCGATCACCTCGCAGCTGCGCTCCGCCCAGGGCGCGGCCGGCGACGGCTTCGGCTTCTCCTGGCCGGCCGCCTTCCCGCTGGCCCGGATCGACCAGATCCTCAGCCGGGGCCTCACCCCCACCGACTCGCGCACCCTGCCGGCGGACGCCAGCGACCACCGCGCGGTGGCCGCCGACTACCGCTACTGACCGGCGTCCGGCCCGTCGGCGTCCGGCCCGTCAGCCGCGCCGCCACCGGTTGGTGATCGGCAGCCGGCGGTCGCGGCCGAAGTTCTTCGGCGAGACCTTCGGGCCCGGCGGGTACTGCCGGCGCTTGTACTCGGCGGTGTCGACCAGCCGCACCACCCGGTCCACCACCTCGGCCGGGTAGCCGGCCGCGACGATCGCGTCCCGGCCCTCGTCGCCCTCCACGTACCGGGTCAGGACGGCGTCCAGCAGGTCGTAGTCGGGCAGCGAGTCGGTGTCCACCTGGTCCGGGCGCAGCTCGGCGGACGGCGGCTTGGCGATGGTGTTCTCCGGGATCGGCGGCACCTCGCCGCGGGCCTCGGCCTGCGCGTTGCGCCAGCGCGCCAGCTTGAAGATCAGCGTCTTGTAGACGTCCTTGATCGGCCCGTACGCGCCCACCGAGTCGCCGTACAGCGTCGAGTAGCCGACCGCCAGCTCGCTCTTGTTGCCCGGTGCCAGGACGAGCTGCCCCTCCTGGTTGGAGATCGCCATCAGCAGGGTGCCGCGCAGCCGGGACTGCAGGTTCTCCTCGGCCAGGCCGGTCAGCTCGGTGGCGCCCATGTACGCGTCGAACATCGGGGCGATCGACACGGTGCGGAAGTGCAGGCCGGTGCGGCGGGCCAGCTCGGCCGCGTCGTCCCGGGAGTGCTGCGAGGAGTAGCGGGACGGCATCGAGACGCCGTACACGTGCTCCGCCCCGATCGCGTCCACCGCGATCGCCGCCACCAGCGCCGAGTCGATGCCGCCGGACAGGCCGATCAGCACCGAGCGCATCCCGTTCTTGCGGACGTACGCCCGGGTGCCCTCGACCAGCGCCGCGTACACCTCGGCCTCGTCGTCCAGCCGCTCGGCGACCTGCGGGGCGATCGGCTCCGGCCGCTCCTTCGGGGCGCCGCCCAGGTCGACCCTGGTCAGCCGCAGGCCGTCGGCGAGCACCGTGCCGTCCGGCAGCCCGTCCTCCTTCGCGGCCGGCAGGTCGAGGTCGACGACCAGCAGCGCCTCCTCGAACTGCGGTCCCCGGGACAGGAGTTCACCGGTCTCGGTGACCACCATCGACTCGCCGTCGAAGACCAGCTCGTCCTGCGCGCCGACCATGTTCAGGTACACCAGCGGGCAGCCGGCCTCGGCGGCGCGGCGCTTCACCAGCTCCAGCCGGACATCGTCCTTGTCGCGCTCGTACGGCGAGCCGTTGACCGACAGCAGCAGGCCGGCCCCGGCCTGGCCGGTGGCGGCGACCCGGCCGCCCTCCTGCCAGATGTCCTCGCAGATCGCCAGCGCGACGTCCACGCCGTGCAGCCGCAGCACCGTCAGCTGGTCGCCCGGCACGAAGTAGCGGTACTCGTCGAACACGCCGTAGTTCGGCAGGAAGTGCTTGGCGAACCTGGTCACCACCTCGCCGCCGCGCAGCACCGCCGCGCAGTTCTGCGGCTTGCCCGCGTGCTTCGTCCCCGGCTCGGCCCGGCCCAGGTAGCCGACCAGCACCGGGACGTCGCCCAGGCCCTCGGCGGCCAGCTTGGCGGCCAGTTCGACCAGGGTCTGCCGGGAGGACTCGACGAAGGAGGCGCGGAAGGCGAGGTCCTCGACCGGGTAGCCGGTCAGCACCATCTCCGGGAACGCGATCAGGTCCGCGCCGGACTCGGCGGCCCGCTTGGACCAGCGCAGCACCTCCTCGCTGTTGCGGGCGAGGTCACCGACCCAGGGGTCGATCTGGCACAGGGCGAGACGCAGATTCGGCATGCCCCCGAGTGTAATCGTCTAACTGACGCTATGTCGCGGGGGGTGCCTCCGGCGGCCCGGTGACGGTCCGTCCGGCGGCCCGGCGCGGTCCGGGGTCGGCAAGCGGGCGGGGATCGGCAATGATGGGGGCGACGCGGCCCGGTCGAAGCGCTCACCGGGCCGGGCCGGCCGGTGCGGGCGGCGTAACACGGGCGTAAAGAGCAGAGGTGAGACTGTCCCCATGGGCAAGCAGCAGGAGTTCGTGCTTCGCACGCTGGAAGAGCGTGACATCCGGTTCGTCCGGCTGTGGTTCACCGACGTCCTCGGGTTCCTCAAGTCGGTGGCGGTCGCCCCGGCCGAGCTGGAACAGGCCTTCGAGGAGGGCATCGGCTTCGACGGCTCCGCGATCGAGGGCTTCGCCCGGGTCTACGAGTCCGACATGATCGCCAAGCCGGACCCGACCACCTTCCAGATACTGCCGTGGCGCTCCGAGACCCCCGGCACCGCCCGGATGTTCTGCGACATCCTGATGCCCGACGGCTCCCCCTCCTACGCGGACCCGCGCTACGTCCTCAAGCGCACCCTGGAGAAGGCCTCCGCGCAGGGCTTCACCTTCTACACCCACCCCGAGATCGAGTTCTTCCTGCTCAAGGACCTCCCCTCGGACGGCACCCCGCCGACCCCCGCGGACCAGTCCGGCTACTTCGACCACACGCCCCGCGGCATCGGCCACGACTTCCGCCGCCAGGCCATCACCATGCTCGAATCCATGGGCATCTCGGTCGAGTTCAGCCACCACGAGGGCGCGCCCGGCCAGCAGGAGATCGACCTCCGGTACGCGGACGCGCTCTCCACCGCCGACAACATCATGACCTTCCGCCTGGTCATGAAGGAGGTCGCGCTCGAACAGGGCGTCCACGCCAGCTTCATGCCCAAGCCGTTCTCGAACTTCCCCGGCTCCGGCATGCACACCCACGTCTCGCTGTTCGAGGGCGACCGCAACGCGTTCCACGAGTCCGGCGCCGAGTACCAGCTCTCCAAGGTCGGCCGCTCCTTCATCGCCGGCCTGCTCAAGTACGCCGCCGAGACCGCCGCCGTCACCAACCAGTGGGTCAACTCCTACAAGCGCATCTGGGGCGGCTCCCAGCGCACCGCGGGCGCCGGCGGCGAGGCCCCCTCCTACATCTGCTGGGGCCACAACAACCGCTCCGCCCTGATCCGCGTCCCGATGTACAAGCCCGGCAAGCAGGGCTCCACCCGGATCGAGATCCGCTCCCTCGACACCGGCTGCAACCCCTACCTCGCCTACGCCGTCACCCTGGCCGCCGGCCTCAAGGGCATCGAGGACAACCTCGAACTCCCCCCGGGCGCCGACGACGACGTCTGGGCCCTCACCGACGCCGAACGCCGCGCCCTCGGCATCCAGCCCATGCCGCAGAACCTCGGCGAGGCCATCGACCTCATGCAGCGCAGCGAGCTCGTCGCCGAGACCCTGGGCGAGCACGTCTTCGACTTCTTCCTGCGCAACAAGCGCCAGGAGTGGGAGGAGTACCGCTCCGAGGTCACCCCGTTCGAGCTCCGCAAGGTGCTCCAGGTCCTGTAATCCCTGCTCAGCGCCCTGTCCCTGACGGGACGTGAGGCCCCGGTCCGGTAGCGACTTCGCACCGGGCCGGGGCCTCCGCCGCTCCCTGGGCCGTCGGTGGGCCGTCTACCCGTCAGAGCGGGGACAGCGCGGGCACTCCCCACGGCTCGGGCTGCGGCCGGGCCAGCACCACCCGGCCCAGCACGAAGTGCTCACGCTCGGCCGGGCCGTAGCGGTCGCTCAAATCGCGGTGGCGTCAGTGTGCAGCGAGATCGAGGCCGCAGGCTCTCACGAAGGTGCCGCCACCGAGGAGATGGCCGCGCTACTGGAGACGGCCAAGACATGGCTAGTCCGTCAGGCCCACATGTGTGAGGAGCTATTTGGGCAACTGCGGCAAGCCGTACACGATCGCGAGCCCGATCAGGTACGCACCCTCCTGGCGTGAGCGGATGCGGAAGCAGGCCGTGAACGTAGCCGTGGGGATCACGACATCGCCACACGGGCACGCGAGTTCCTCGACGAGCAGGCACGCCATGCAGCCTGGGCACGCGCAGCAGAAACGCCCCGCAAGGCATCCTCGAAGCGTGTGAGTGTCTCTACGCCCAGTCCTGTAGCGCGCCGAGTACAGACCACTGATCCGACCGAGGCAGCGCACCTGCGAATGTTGGACATCCTCGGCGACTTGCGGAAGCTCGGTTCTCAACTGTCGCCCCGTGAGGTTCGGTATCTCGTGGAGTCGCTGTCCACCACAGCGAGGACCGCGGGAAGCCGCGTCACCTCTGCGCAGCGCGAAGAGGTCGACTGGTGGCTCAGGCGGGGGCGGCGGCTGCGCGGTGCGCTGCTGCCCCGCCCACAATTCCTGGGCCCCAGTGGGACTCCGAGGCCCGTACGGTCGGTACGCGTGCCACCCAGACCGGGTCAGGCGGCGGCAAGGAGACGGCTTCACAGGCGCCCGCCGCCCGCGTTGCTCCCTCCGCCGAGCCACCGGCACGGGCGAGGACCAGGACGGAGCCGGCTGGCCCGCCCCGGTTGCCTGCCACATCGCTTGCGAAAACGGTGGCCGCAGTGGCTGGTGCGCTGAAGAAGGTCGCCCGGGAACGCTCCACCACCTCCTGGTCGCGGCTGCGTCAGCAGCTGGGCAGCGCCCTTCCCGCATTGCACCCGGATGACCAGGTGGAGGTGCTCCTGAGAGTCGAAGCAGGCACGTCGGCCGAAGAACCAATGCTGTCCTCACTGCTTGTAGCGGACGGTGCCCGCTCCTTGGCTCTGTACCGAGCTCTCTCAACGCGCCTGGGGCGGGTCGTACCTGAAGGCGACGCCGAGGCTCGTGCGTGTTGGCAGAAGGAGATCCTTCGCTTGCATCAACTGTTCCGGCACCGCTAACCGATCGAGCTTCGGCGGCAGCCGCGGCCGGCGATCCGGCGGAGTGACACTCGGGGCGTCAGGCAACTGTCACAGCTGTCACTCTGTCACTGCATGGTCTCTGAACTGCGAGAATGGCGGTGACACTTGAGTGACAGCCACTGGGCCGACGGCACCGGACTGCCGCCCGAGCATGCCCTACCCCAGGCCAGGCAGGACATCGGCCAAAACCGCTCCGCCACCCGCAGGAGCGACGCTCTGGTCGCGGGTTATTCGCCTTTCTCGGCACCGTGCTACCACTAACCGGGCCTCTTGCGGCGTTTGTCCCAGATCAGTGCCGCCGCATCGAGCTTGGCACTGAGGTCATCGTTCAGGCCCTCGGTAGCAACGTTGAGGTAACCAAGACCACTCTCCACGTGCATCTCGTACAAGTCGTGGTACTTCTGCGCAATTTCAAGCGAACTGTGACAGGTCCGCCTAGCAGGCAGTGTCATCGATGGTTGCTGATGTTGGGATGCCGGGCCCGGCGTCGGTACCGAATGTGACGTCGAGGGGCGCAGGGTGTCCCAAGTAGCGGGTGCAGAGGGCGCGTTGGGCACTACGCTGCTGGTCGGCGATGGCAGGTCAGGTGCGCTCGCCAGGCCTGTTGCGGGTGGGCGGGTACGTGCGGACGGAAGGCAGGGGGCGGGGCGATGCCGGACAGCGAGCTGGAATTGGGGCCGAAGCGGCAGGCGCTGTACGGGGGGTTGCTGGAGCTAAAGGAGCGGGCGGAGCAGGAGCGCAGGGCTCAGCAAGCCCTGTGTGGGCAGTTGGAGCTGCAGAGGGCGGTACGGCGCACCGGACGCGTGGGGGTGGAGAGGTTCGCCGGGAAGAGGATCAGCTCGTGGGTGCCTCCGATCGGCCGCGCGGGTGAGGCGCAGGTGCCGCAGGAAGCAGAGGTGCTGTTGGCGGTGGTGGCAGTGTGGTCTTCCTGGGCCGGGCTCCCCTCGCTGGCGGCCGATGGACAGGTAGAGGAGCGGTGGCTGCGCGCGGAGCGGTCGCGGTGGGAGCGACTACTGGAAGGGGCCCGGGCGGAGCGTGAGGCCGTCCGCGCAACTGGCGCCGGGGATGTGGCCGCGCAGGACCAGATACGTGCCGCCGAGTGGGCCGCCGCGGTGGAGGCGTACCGGCGGCGGGTGCGGGAGTTGCACTGGCGGCTGAACCTCGATGTCCTGGGCGCTTCTGGCAGCGCCGGTGAGCAGCCGAAGATCGAGGTGCGGCAGGTGTTCATGCCGCAGCTGTGTCGCCCGCACGTGGCCCAGGTGCCCGGCGAGGTTCGTCGGCTGCTGGCGGCGGGTGAGCTGGCGGACACGGATCTGCCACCAGGGATGGAGGCCGAGGCAGCCCGCGCTCTGCGTAAGGCATACCATGCGCAGCCAGCGCGGCCGGTGCTGGAGGTGTTGGCGGGCGAGGGGGGTCGGCGGCTGGTGGTGCTGGGTGATCCGGGTGCGGGGAAGTCGACGCTGGCGAAGTACACCGCGCTGGTTCTGGCCGGTGCGTTGGAGGAGTTGCCAGCCGAGCTCGACGGGCTCTCGGGGCTGGTGCCGCTGGTGGTGGAGCTGCGGCAGTACGCGGAGCCGCAGTGGCGTGATCGGACGATCGAGGACTTCCTGGAGCATGTGGACCGGCAGGACCGGATGTGCCTGACACGGCCGGTCCTGGAGAGTCTGCTCGCGCAGGGGCGGACGGTGGTGTTTTTCGACGGCCTGGACGAGGTGTTCGATCCGGCTGTGCGGGCGCAGACCGCTCGGCGAATCACTGCTTTCGCCTCCGGGCACCCTGATGTGCGGGTAGTGGTGACATCACGGGAGTACGGCTACCGGGCTGGCGAGTTCACCGCGGCCGGATTCGCGCAGGTGATGCTCCAGGACCTGGAGCGAGGGCAGGTCAAGCAGTTCATCCGCCGCTGGTACGCCGCCGCCCACCCGGAGAATCCCTCCCTTGCCTCCCAGCTCACCCAGCGCCTGCTGGGAGCGGTACGAGGAGTCCGGGCGGTCACAGAGTTGGCCGGCAACCCGCTGCTGTTGACCGTTCTCGCATCCATGGGCCTCGGCAAGACCATCCCCCGCGAACGACGAGAGGTCTATGCCCACGCGGTGGAGGTCCTCATTGAGCAGTGGGACAAGGACGCCAAGTTCCTCACCCCCCACTCCCCCGCCACCGGGGAGGCCGCCCAGGCACTGGAATGGCTCAACGTCGACAGACGCCTCAAGGTGCTGCAACGCATTGCCCGCCGCATGCAGGAAGGCGCAGGCCGTACCGCCGGTACCTTCATCCACCACGACGAACTGACCGGAATCATCAGTACCTACCTCACCGAACAAAACATCTCCCGCACCGCCGCCGACATCGCCGCCAGACACGTCGTCGACCGGCTGCGCACCCGCAACTTCCTGCTCGCCCACTACGGAGGTGGCATCTACGGGTTCGTCCACCGCACCTTCCTCGAATACCTCGCAGCCACCGAACTCCTGGACCGCTCCCACGAGGAGGAATGGACCCGCGACGAGATAGTCGAGGTCCTGACCGAGCGCGCCGGGAACCCGACGTGGCACGAAGTGTTGCTCCTCATGGCCGGCAACCTCCATCAGCGCGGCGTGGCGGCTTTCATTGCGCACCTCCTCCTCCAGCATCGGCGCAATGAGAGCGCCGCAGGGTGGTCGGTGCCAATGCTGGTACTGGCTATCCGTGTCCTGGCCGAAGTCAAGGAGATCGGCGCCTCCCCCGCCGCGAGCGCCAAAGACCGGTACCTGTCGGTGGCCGTGCAGAGTGACACCGTCATCGATTCCCTAACCGCCGCACTGCGCCGGTCGATATATCTCTCCATCGAGGAGGCACTTCCGGCCCTCGGTACCTTCGACCGCTTCTGGAGCGGCCGGGAGCGCTACCTACGCTGGTACTACGCGGCCCGATCGCCGGAGAACAGGTTCCAGGGCGGCGACATAGCTGCGGCACTGAGCCGAGACCTGGAGGAAACAGCCCACCAAGCACGCGTTCCTTGGGATCCATTCCTTCGCCGCGCCGCCCTGCTGGTGCTGGGGGAGCGGTGGCCGGACGATCCGGATACTCGCCAGGCTGTCCTGGCCGCCATCACCGACACTGACTCGATGGTCCGCGGCACTGCCCTGCGTGTGTTGGGGGAGCGGTGGCCGGACGATCCGGGCACCCGCCAGGCTGTCCTGGCCGCCATCACCGACACTGACTCGATGGTCCGCGGCACTGCCCTGCGTGTGTTGGGGGAGCGGTGGCCGGACGATCCGGGCACCCGCCAGGCTGTCCTGGCCGCCA
>NZ_JBIUTD010000037.1:0-69355 GCF_044741705.1 Kitasatospora sp. NPDC088134
AGAACAAACACCGGGCCAAGCGCCACGACGTCGGCAAGACGGCCAAACGGGCCGAGTCGATCAAGCAACACCAAGCCCGCCGACCATAAATGTCAAGATGAGACGGTTGGGCCATGGCGAAGAACACCGGACACATGATCGGCTACGCCCGAGTCTCAACCGATGACCAAGAAGCGCACCTCCAGCACGACGCGCTGACCGTAGCGGGCTGCTCCCGGATCTTCACGGACAGGGCCAGCGGGAAGAACACCGCCCGGCCGGAGCTTGCCGCTGTCCTGGACTACGTGCGCCCCGGCGACACCCTGTGTGTGTGGAAGCTGGACCGCTTCGCCCGTTCGCTGATCGACCTGGTGACGATGGTGGACGCGCTGTCGGCCCGGGGCATCGGTTTCAAGGTGCTGACGGGAGCGTTGGCGAGCATCGACCCGAACACCCCCGACGGCCGCCTGATGCTCCAAGTCGTGGGCGCGATGGCAGAGTTCGAGCGGAGCTTGATCAAGGATCGCACCCGGGCCGGTCTGGACGCCGCCAAGGCACAGGGCCGTACCGGTGGTCGGCCGAACGTGCTGGACGCCGACAAGCTCGCCGCCGCCTGTGCCCGCCAGGCGAACGGAGAGAGCGTCACGGCCATCGCCAAGGCGCTCGGTGTGAGCCGTGCAACCCTGTACCGCCACCTCGGGGAGTAGCGCCGCTGCGCCGACACAGAGCCGTCCACCTGCTGCGGGTGGGCGGCTCTCCCCGTATCAGGGCGAGGAGGGCAAGGGCGCTGCGGAAGTTCGGCACGCTGACGCTCTGCGATCCCGGGTCCGGCTCACCGTGCGTGCCCTGGGGGCGACGCCGTTTTTTGGATGCCCGGTCAGAGATGCTCTGGCCAATAGACGGCCCATAGGTGTCCGCTTCCATCGGCAAATCTCTGGTGCCCGTACTGGTCGGACTCTCCCAGAACGGCAAGTACTTGGAGGTGGTCCACGTCGCCGTCATCGGAGCGCACAGGGAACTTGATCCTGACACCTTCGGCCACCCGCGACACCCGCACCTCCTCTCCCGTCAGTGCCGCCAACCGCGACGCCGCCTCCCAAGCCCGACGAGACGCCTCCGTCACCGCTCCCTCGCCCCGCGCTCCGGCGGGGCAAGTTCGCCCAGCGTGGTCAGGTGCTCCCGCCCGTCTCTCAGGGTCCGGACGAACACCCCGCAGGCGTGCACCGCCATTACCCGCACTGGTTCGCCGGAGCGCCTGTCGTAGGCTTCCCGCCCCTCCGTCGGCTCCCACCGCTCATCCATGGGCGTCCGCCCAGCGCGCGGCCTCGGTGAAGCTGTAGAACGCCACGGGTTCACCATCCAGCCCGGTCACGGTCCCGCCAATCCCGCCAATCCCGCCCATGACACCCCACAGATCGAACTCGCCGGGCGGCGTGGGCAGAGGGACGACTCTGTACCGGGGCTGGACTTGGGCGGCTGCCGACATGGGTTGGCTCCTGTGCTTCGCTGCGGGGTTTCCGCTACAAGAGTCGTCTCGTGTACCTACGCTGAGTAGGCATCAGGTGGTGACATGAAGTCCGTCACCGGAGGGAGCGGGAGTGGGTCGTCGGGAATCCGTGCAGGAGCAGGCGTTCTGTTCACCTGCGTTCTTCGCCGCAGAGTTGTCGGAGGCGCGCGAGAACGCCGGGTTGTCCCAGGGCGAGTTGGCGCGGCTGATTCCTTGCGACCGATCCCTGATCAGCCGGATCGAGGCCGGCGAGCGCGTGCCGAACGAGGACTTCGCCCGAGCCTGCGACAAGCTCCTGAACACGGGTGGCCTGCTGCTGCGAGTCTGGCAGCGGGTGCCCTGGCACCAAGAGGTCGAACACCCCGACTGGTTCCGCCGCTTCGCCGAGATGGAAGCACGGGCAACTGATCTTCGGCAGTACGAGATTGCCTGGATTCCGGGCTTGTTGCAAACCCCGGCGTACGCCCGTGCGGTCCTCTCGTATGGAGACGCGGCAGGCGATGACGACCTGATCAGCGAACGGGTCGCAGCGCGACTGGGCCGACAGGAGCGGTTCCTCAAAGCGGGCGCCGATCCGTTCCTGGTGGTCGTCCTGGATGAAGCAGTGCCACGTCGCACGGTCGGCGGGCCGGTCGTCATGGCGGAGCAACTGCGCCACCTGCTGAAACTGGCGCAGCGCCCCAACATCGTCATCCAGGTCGCGCCCTACGAGATCGGCGAGCGTGCCCCGTTCGGCGCATCGTTCACTCTGCTGAAGCTGTCCGAAGGTATGGAGTGGCAGTACACGGAATCACTCAGCCGGGGAGCCTTTTCAAACAACCCGCGGCAGGTCAGGGAGCGCTCACGCGCCTATGATCGGCTCCGCGCCGAAGTCCTGTCAGCACCGGAGTCGGCCCGCCTGATCCTCCGCATCATGGAAGGACTGTTGAACATGGACCGGAAAATCGACCTGTCCACCGCCCAGTGGCTCAAGAGCAGTTACAGCGGCAGCGACGGCGGACAGTGCGTCGAGGTCGCATACAACTTCGTCGCCGCCGGGGTCGTACCGGTCCGGGACAGCAAGGACCCCGAGGGACCGGCTCTGGTCTTCTCTGTGGACGCCTGGCGGACATTCGTCACCAAGGTCGCATCGGGAGACTTCCCCACTTCCTGACAGCCTCACAGGCCCCAGGAGGGCGAATCCCAGAGCTGACTTCATGTGAGTGTCTTAACAACTTTCTTGATCTTCACTACGCTCATGCCGCCCATCTTCTCCCCGTGGGTGGACATCCGGGTAGCACCACCCCGGCCGAGCCGGTCCCCGGCCGTTCGATCAAGCTCCCGGAGCTCACAGCAAGTGCATGACTGCCACTTGTACGCTTACCGCCATGCAGTTGGACCTGAACCTGCTCACCGCCCTGGACGCGCTGCTGGAGGAGGGCAGCGTGGCTGGGGCCGCGGAGCGGCTGCACGTCACGGCCCCGGCGATGAGCCGCTCGCTGGGCCGCATCCGCAAGGTCACCGGCGACCAGATCCTGGTGCGCACCGGACGGCACATGACGCCCACCCCTCGCGCACTGGCCATGCGCACCGAGGTCCACGTCCTGGTGCAGCAGGCCCACCAGTTGCTGTCTTCCCGTACGGACCTGGACCTGGCGGGCCTGGAGCGGGTGTTCACCGTTCGCCTGCACGACGCCCTCACCACCGCCTGCGGGACCGCTCTGGTCGCCGCGGTGCACCGCCGGGCCCCGAAGGTGAAGATGCGTCTCACGGTCGAGCCCGGCCAGGACACCCCCGAGCTGCGTCGCGGCGAGGTCGATGTGGCCTCCAGTGCCGCACCGCCGTCCCAGCCCGACATCCGGCACCGCCTCATCGGCCGGGACAGGATCGTCCTCGCCGTCCGAGCGGGTCATCCGCTCACTGAGGGGCCGGTGACCGTCGAGCGGTACGCGGCGGCCGATCACGTGACCGTCTCCCGGCGCGGAAGCCTGCGCGACCGGGTCGACGAGGTCGTCGCCGCCCTCGGGCACGAGCGCCGGGTCATCGTCTCCGCACCCGCGACGGACACCGCCCTGCAGCTCGCCCGTGACACCGACGTCGTGGTCACCCTCCCCGAAGCGGTCACCCGCTCCGCCCGCGACCAACTGGGCCTGACCGTGCTGCCGTTGCCGTTCGACCTGCCGCCCGTACCGCTCTACCTGCTCTGGCACCAGCGTTACGACGACGACCCCGCCCACACCTGGCTGCTCGACCTGGCGACCCGGACCCTCCAGCACCTGTTCGCCGCTCCGGAGGCATCCGAGCGGTAGCCCCCCGTGGAGGGGACGGGGGCTCGCCGGGCGGCGCGCGGAGGCGGTGGATTCAATTGCACCGGAGTCATTCCAGCAGTGAATGACATGCACTTGAGGTTAACGGTCGGCGCCCCTACCTTCGAAACGCAGGCACGAACGGCACGCGGTTTCGCCCGGTCCGCTTGATCACCCCCTCCTCAGACAGGAGCACCACCATGTCCGAATCGCTCCGGACCACCGCCATCGCCGCGCCCGCCGACTCCGTCTCCGACACCGACCTGCTCGCCCGGACCGCGGACGCCGTGCGCGCGGCGGGTTCCGTGCTGCGGGAGCGCTTCGGCGACGTGGTCCCGCACCGGACCCGGGAAGAGCTGATGGGCGCGCTCGCCGCCAACGACGACGCCGCCCTCGCCGCCCTGCGCCCCGCGCTCACGGAACTGCGCCCGAACGCGGGCTGGGTGGAGGAGGAGTTGGACGGCGGGGCGCTGCCGGCCGGCGAGTGGTGGGTGGTGGACCCGGCCGAGGGCAACGTCAACCACCTGCACGCCCTGCCGGACTGGGCGGTGACCGCCACTCTCGTGCGCGACAACCGGCCGGTGCTCACCGCGGTCCACCTGCCGCTGACCGGCGAGACCTGGACCGCACTCGCCGGCGCCGGCGCCCGCCTCGACGGCCGCCCGCTGCACGTGTCCCCGACCGCGGACCTCGGCCTGAGCCTGGTCGCCACCAGCCAGGCCAGGCCGGACGAGGACGAGCAGGTCGTGCGGCGCATCGGCTCCTCGATCACCGCGATGCTCCTCGACGCGCTCGTGGTGCGCACCTCCGTGCCCGCCACCCTGCACCTGCTGAACGTGGCCGCCGGCCGGATCGACGCCTTCTGGCAGTTCGCCGGCGCCCGCGCGGACCTGCTGCCCGGGGCGCTGCTCGTCACCGAGGCCGGCGGACGGATCACCGACGCCGAGGGCCGCCCCTGGACCCCGGAGAGCGCGAGCTTCCTGGCCGCCGCACCCGGCGTCCACGCCCAGGCCGTCACCACGCTCTCCCGCTGACCACCCGTCATATCCCGAACGCACGAAAGGAACAGCACGACATGACCACGATCGCAGTTCTCGGAAACGGCCGCGTCGGCGGCAACCTCGCCCGCGCCCTCGCCGGGGCGGGCCACCAGGTGACCGCGGTGGACCGCGAGCCGGGCGCCGCCGCCGACGCCGCCCGCGCCGCCGAGGTCGTCGTCAACGCCACCCCGGGCGCCGGCTCGCTGGAGCGCCTCACCGCCCTGCGCGCCGAACTGCGGGGCAAGATCCTCGTCGACGTCTCCAACGCCACCGTCGACGGACCGGACGGGCTCCCCGCCGACCTGGTGTATCCCGGCTCCAGCCTGGCCGAGCAACTCCAGGAAGCACTCCCCGAAACGCGCGTCGTCAAGACGCTCAACACCATGCTCTTCCCCGTGATGACCGCGCCCGCCACGCTCGCCCAGGCCCCGACCGCCTTCCTCTCCGGCGACGACCCGCAGGCCAAGCAGACCGTCCGCGCACTGCTCACCGACCTCGGCTGGCAGCAGGAGTGGATCACCGACCTCGGCGGGATCCGCACCGCCCGCGCCACCGAGGCCGCGATCCTGTTCGTCCCGCACGTCATCCGCTCCAGCGGGTTCACGCCCTTCGCCCTCTCGATCAGCCGCTGAGAGTCCGGCGCGCCGTGGAGACCGGGCAGGTCGCGCTTCGCGCAGCCGGCCTGTACGACGGGTTCCTCGCCCTGGTCCGCCCGGGCGAGGACGCCAAGCGCGTGGTCGACCGCCGCGGCACCGTCCTGTTCGACCGGCCCGCGGACCCCGGGTCGGCCCGCCCGGAGGTGGACCGCGGCGAACTGCGCCGCCTGCTCATCGACTCGCTGGCCCCCGGGACGATCAGGTGGGGCCGCAAGCTCACCTCGGTCCGGCGCCGTGCGGAGGGCGGCCACGAGCTCACCTTCGCGGGCGGTCCCGCCGCGCACGCCGACCTCGTCATCGGCGCGGACGGCGCCTGGTCGAAGGTGCGTCCCCTGCTCACCCCCGTCACCCCTTCCTACAGCGGGACCTGTTTCGTCGAGATCGCCCTCGCCCCGGACGGTCGGGACCACCGGGCGAACGTCGCCGCTATCGGCAGCGGCACGCTGATGGCGCTCGCTCCGGGCAAGGGCATCATCGTCCACCGCTGTGCGGACGGACACGTGCGCGGATACGCGGCGCTGAACCGGTCCGAGCAGTGGATGGAGCCGATCGGTTCCGGCGACCGGTCGGCCACCCTCCGCCGGGTCGCCGAGGAATTCGACGGCTGGTCACCGTCGCTCACCGCCTTCGTGGCGCAGAGCGAGTCGGAGCCGTGGCTGCGGCCCATTCACGCACTTCCCGTCGGGCTCGCGTGGAACCGGGTGCCCGGAGTGACGCTGGTCGGTGACGCCGCGCACCTGATGGCCCCCTTCGCCGGTGCGGGCGCGAACCTCGCCCTGTACGACGGTGCGGACCTGGCGGGCGAGTTGGTCGGACGGCCCGACACCGAGACCGCGCTCGGCGCCTACGAGGAGCGGCTGTTCCCGCGCAGCAGCGCGGCGGCCGGCCGTTCGGCACGGAACCTGGAGGCCTTCTTCGGCCGGGGGACGCCGCAGAGCGTGGCCGCGCTGTTCGAGCGGCCCCACCACGGGTGACCGGACGCGCCGACAGGAAACGGCGGGACCGGATCACCCGGCCCTGCAGGCACGCTGACGGAGCGTCAGGAGCTGCGGCCGGTGAGGGCGAGAGCCCGGGCGAGGCAGGCGAAGGCGGCGGTGGCGGACAGGGCGCGGACCAGGTTCCAGCGGACCCAGGTGTGTTCGAAGGCAGCGCGGACGGCGGCCGGGTCGGTGAGGTCCGCCGGGTCGCCGGCGGCGGCGAGCCGGTCGTTGAGGGGGACGTTGACGGCGGCGGTGACGACGAGCACGACGGTGTACAGGACGGCCGCGGCGCCGATCCAGAGCAGGGCGGTGCGGTCGCCGCCGCGCCACTGGAGCAGGCCCGCGGCGGCGATCAGGACCAGCGCGCCGAGGAAGCTCAGCAGGAACCACCCGTTCAGGACGGCCACGTTGATCCGCTGCATGGCGGCGACGAACGCCCGGTCGTCGACCCGGGCCAGGCCCGGCATCACCGAGCAGGCGTAGGAGTAGAAGAGTCCGGCGCTCAGCCCGGCGCTGAGGACGGCGCCGATCAGTGTCACCGTGCGCAGAACTGCCATGCCGTGCGCCCCCGTTCGTGTGGTCATGACGTCCAGTCAATCCGGCGGCGGCCGCGGGCTCCATGGCCGGGGCGCTCGCCCGCATGCGCGAGCGTCCACCCGTCGGCGCCCCGCCACTACGCTGGCCGCCATGGACGCGCTCACCGCACTGCTGGCCGGGCCCCGGGCCCGCGGGGCGTTCCTGCTGCGGTCGGTGTTCGATCCGCCGTGGTCGCTGCGGATCGAGGACCGGGCCCCGCTGACGGTGCTGACCACGGTGCGCGGCGACGGCTGGATCGTGCCGGACGGGGCCGCGCCGGTGCCGCTGCGCACCGGCGACCTGGCGATCGTCCGCGGCCCGGAGCCGTACACCGTCGCGGACCGGCCGGACACCCCGCCGCAGGTGGTGATCCACCCCGGGCAGGTGTCGGCCACGCCCGCCGGGGAGCGCCTGTGCGAGGCGTTCGACCAGGGCGTGCGGACCTGGGGTCCCGCCCGGGACGCGGCGACGGTGCTGCTCAGCGGCACCTACCAGTTGCACGGCGAGGTCGGCGGACGGCTGCTGCGGGCGCTGCCGCCGGTGCTCCGGCTGGGCGCCGAGGAGTGGAGCTCGCCGCTGGTGGCGCTGCTGGAGGCCGAGATCGACCGGGACGAGCCCGGGCAGGAGGCGGTGCTGGACCGGCTGCTCGACCTGCTGCTGATCTCGGTGCTGCGTCGCTGGTTCGCCCGCGACCTCGGCCGGGCCCCGGCCTGGTACCGGGCGCACGCGGACCCGCTGGTCGGCCGGGCGCTGGGCCTGCTGCACTCCGCCCCGGCCCGGGCCTGGACGGTGCAGGCCCTGGCGGCGGAGTGCGGGGCGTCCCGGGCCGCGCTGGCCCGCCGGTTCACCGAGTTGGTCGGCGAGCCCCCGATGGCGTACCTGACGGACTGGCGGCTCACCCAGGCCGCCGACCTGCTGGCCGAGCCGGACGCCACTCTGGACGCGGTGGCCCGCCGGGTCGGCTACGGCAGCGGTTTCACGCTCAGCGCCGCGTTCAAGCGGGTCCGCGGGATCAGCCCGCAGCGGTTCCGCGAGCTGGCCGCGACGGAGGACCGGACCGCCTGACGGAGGACCGGACCGCCTGACCGGGCGGGGCGGCGGGGGCCTCCCGGGCCGGAAGGGGCGCGCGGGAGAACCGGGCGGACGTCCACACCGTCCGATTAAGCATCAAAGCGGACAGGAAGCGGGTCCGGGGCCGGGCTTCCCTGTCGCCCCGGGGAATGCTCCTGCATAATCACCCCGTTCGATTCCGACCCGAGGAGGACCGGCCCATGCCGGCAGAGCGCTGCCCCCGCTGCGGCACGGCACGGACGGCCGGCCGCTGCGCGTGCGACGCCGCCTCCCCGGTCGAGGACACCGCCGTCCTGCCGCTGCTGGACGGCCCGCAACTGGTCCGCCCGTACGTGGCCGGCGCCTCCGTCGTCGAGCCCGGCGACCCGGCCGCCGACCCGTTCGCCACCCGGGTCGGCCCGCCGCCCGGGCCGCCGCCCGCCGCGCCCCCGGTGCAGCCGATCGTCCCGTCCGGGCCGTTCGCCGCCCCGCCGCCGCCCGGTCGGCCCCCGCACGTCCCGCAGGCCGCCAGCCCGTTCGGCCCGCCGCAGGCCCAGGCACCGCAGGCACCGCACCAGCAGCCCCAGTCCCAGCCGCCGCAGCCGGACGCCGCCGCGACCCAGCTGCTGCCGCCCGTCCCCCCGCAGGGGCCGGGCGCACCGGCCGGGCCCGGCGGGGCGCCGGACGCGCCGTTCGCGCTGGGCCGGGTGGTGGTCCCGCCGCAGTCGGCCGCGCCCGCCGTCGAGGTGCTCCGGCCGGCGGGGCCGGTCGAACCGGCGCCGCACCTGTTCCGCCCCGAACCGGCCGGGCCGGCCACCCGGTTGCTGCCGCCGGTCCCTGCCGGGCCGGCCGAGCCGGGCCCGCCCCCGGCGGACCTCGGCATGTTCACCTTCCGCGAGGAGGAGGCGGAGGGGCCGGTCAGCCGCGCGGACCGCCGGGAGCGGCGCAAGCAGAGCGCCGACCGCAAGCGGCTGGTGATCGCGGGCGGCGCGGTCGGGGTGACGGCGCTCGGCGCGAGCCTGGCGATGCTGCTGTCCTCCTCCCCCACCAAGGTCGACAACGCGCTGCCCGCCCCGACCGGCCCGGCGGTGTCCAGCCCGGTCCAGGTCACCCCGGACCCGAGCGCCACCTCCGTCGCCCCGGCACCGTCGACGCCGCCCCCGTCCCCGAGCCGCACCACGGCCCGCCCGACCCAGGCCGTCAGCAAGCCGGCCGTGGCCCCGAGCCCGCCGCCCGCGCCGAGCAGCCCGGCCGCGCCCTCCCCGTCGCCGTCGGCCGCCCCGACCGCGGGCCGGGTGCTGAAGTTCGGCGACACCGGACCGGAGGTGACGGCGATGCAGCAGAAGATCATGACGTACTGGTGCAACCGGATCGGCCCGCTCACCATGGACACCACCCGGTCCGGACAGCCCGGCTTCGGCGACTGGACCAGGCAGCGCCTGTCGGACCTCCAGCACGACCTGTTCGACGGTGCCAAGCCCGCCGTGCAGTACAAGGACGGCGTCTACGACGCCGTCACCCAGCTCGCGCTGCTGCAGACCCCGCAGAGCCCGAACTACTGCTGACGTCACGTCAGTTCGCTCCGTCAGTTCGCTCCGACCAGCCCCCGGCCGACCAGTTCGAGCACCGCCGTCACCGCGACCGCCTCCACCGCGAGCAGCGCCACCAGCACGAACAGCTGCACCGCGCCCGCCTGGACGGGTGTCGCGCCGCCCAGCAGCATGCCGACGAACGCGCCGGGCAGGGTGACCAGCCCGACGGTGCGGGTCTGGTCGAGGGCGGGGACGAGCGAGGTCGCGGCGGCGGCCCGGCAGATCTCCAGCCGGGCGTCGCGGTCCTCGAAGCCGAGCGCCAGCGCGGCCTCCACCTCGCCGTGCCGCAGCCGCAGTTCGTCCAGGGCCCGCCGCCCGGCGAGCGAGGTGGCGGTGAGCGCCCCGCCGATCAGGATGCCGGCGACCGGGACGACCGTCAGGCCGCGGGCGGGGAGCAGTCCGGCGGCCAGCAGCAGGAGCAGCACCGGCAGCACCCCGGCCGCGATCGGCACCGCCGCCCACAGCCACTCCCACCGCCCGGGCCGGGAGCGCCCCTCGACCGTCCGGCCGCCCGCGCCGCCCTCGCCGATCCGGCGGCCCGCGGTGCGCACGGCGACGCCGAACATCAGCAGCACGAACAGCGCGGACGCCCAGAGCGAGCGCACCACCCAGGCGATCACCAGGGCCACGACCGCCAGTTGGACGGCCGCCCGGAGCCCGGCGCGCAGCACCGCCCGCCCGTGGCCGAGGCCGCCGCGCCCGGCGACGAGCGCGGCGGCGGCGAGCAGGACCAGGCAGGCGGCGCCGAGCGCGGGCGTCACCGGCAGGAGCTGGGAGGAGGCTACGGCGCTCACGGGACGTCACATCCAGCTGGTGAACCACATCCGGGTGCGCCAGTCGGACATCGGGATCACCTCCGCGGTGTACAGCGGGTGGAAGAAGGCGAAGCAGCCGACGATCGCCAGCACGATCAGCCCGGCCCCGGCCGCGCCCCAGGCCCGGCGGCGGGGCGGGCAGCCGGCCGGGCCGAGCATGGCGCCGAGCATCTGGGTGACGGCCAGGGCGAGGAACGGCACCAGCAGCACCATGTAGAAGGAGAAGATCGTCCGGTGCTGGTACTGGAACCAGGGCAGGTAGATCCCGGCGACGCCGGCCAGGATCGCGCCCGAGCGCCAGTCCCGCCGGAAGAACCAGCGGTACAGGGCGTAGGCGAGCGCGAAGCAGGCCGCCCACCACAGGAACGGGGTGCCGAGGCCGAGGATCTGGCTGGCGCAGCCCTCGGCCGAGGCGCAGCCGCGCTGCCCGTTCGGCACCTGCTCCCAGTACATCGAGACGGGGCGGCCCTGGACCAGCCAGCTCCACGGGTTGGACTGGTAGGTGTGCGGGGAGGACAGGCCGGTGTTGAAGTCGTACATCTGCGAGTGGTAGTGCCACAGGCTGCGCAGCGGGGCGGGCACCCAGGTCATCGGGAGCTGCGGGAGCGGGACGTCCACGAGCGGGGTGCGGGCCGGCGAGAGCCCGGCCCGGCCGTCGGCCCAGTGCCGGCCGTAGCCGCCGCCGGTGGCGAGCCAGCCGCTCCAGGAGCCGAGGTAGACCAGCAGGGCGGCGCCGGGCATGGCGAGCGCGGCGGGCCACAGGTCGCGGCGCAGGGTGGAGCGGATCGCCCGGTGGGCGCCGGCGGCGCGCCGGCCGGCCTGGTCCCAGAGCAGGGTGAGGGCGGTGAACACGGCGAGGATCTGCAGGCCGTTCCACTTGACGGCGCAGGCGGCGCCGAGCAGCAGGCCCGCGCCGATCCGCCAGGGGCGCAGGCCGAGCCGGAGCTCGTCGGCGGCCCGGCCGCCCTCGGCGCGGGCGGCCCGCAGCAGGTCGCGGGTGCGGTCGCGGTCGACCAGCAGGCAGCCGAACGCGGCGAGCACGAAGAACGCGGAGACGCCGTCGAGCAGGCCGACCCGGCTCATCACGAACTGCAGGCCGTCGACGGCGGTGAGCAGTCCGGCCACGCAGCCGAGCAGGGTGTTGCGGAACAGCCGCCGCCCGATCCGGGCCACCAGCAGGACGCTCAGCGTGCCGAGCACGGCGACGACGATCCGCCAGCCGAAGGGGTGCAGGCCCCAGGCGTGCTCGCCGAGGCCGATCGCCCACTTGCCGAGCGGCGGGTGGGCGACGAACGCGGGGGCCCGGTCGAGCGGGACGTTCTGCGGGACACCGAGGATCAGCTGGTTGGCGTTGTCGGGCCAGGCCGCCTCGTAGCCCTGCTGCCAGAGCGACCAGGCGTCCTTGGGGTAGTACGTCTCGTCGAAGACGAAGGCGTTCGGGTAGGACAGGTCCCACAGCCGCAGCACCCCGGCGAACGCCGCGACCGCGAGCGGGCCCCACCAGCCGAAGCGGTCGGCCGCCGCCGGTGCGGCCCGCCGCCCCGTCCGCAGGTCCCGCCGTTCCAGCACCGCCAGCGCCATGTCCGCCCCGTCCGCCCGCCAGTTGACGACTTGTCCGCAATGTCCGCATCCTAGCCCCCGGCCCGGGCCGGACGGCGCGCCCCAGGAGGGTATCGCGCTCGCGTACGGTTGACCCTCGACCAGGTCGAGGGCACAGGGTGTGCCGGGTGGAGAGCACCATGCGCAGCATCGGCGAGATGGCCAGGGCCAGCGGGCTCGGCGTGAGCGCGCTGCGGTTCTACGACGGCGCGGGCGTGTTCGTCCCCGCCGAGGTGGACCCGCGGACGGGCTACCGCCGGTACGCGGCGGAACAGTTGCCGGACGCCCGGCTGCTGGCCCGGCTGCGCCGGGTCGGGATGCCGCTGGCCGGGATCACCAGGGTGCTGACCGGCACCCCGGACCAGGCCCGGGCCGAGCTGGACGCGCACCTGCGCCGGCTGCAGGACGGCCTGACCGACGCGCGCCGGGAGCTCTCCGCGGTCCGTTCGCTGCTCGATTCCCGGGAGTTCCCCATGCCGCAGTCCACCCTGACCGTCTCCGCCGCCGCCCTGGCCGCCGCGCTGGACGCGGTGCGCTTCGCCGCCCCCGCCGGCGCCGACCTGCCCGCCGTCGCCGGGATCTTCCTGGACGCGGAGGACGGCGTGCTGCACCTGGTCGCCACCGACCGCTACCGGCTGGCGGTCGCCGACTGCCCGGCCGAGCTGTCCGGCCCGACGGTCTCGGCGCTGCTGCCGACCGCGCTGGCGGACGCCGCCCGGGCCCTGCTCGGCGACGCCGACCAGGCCGAACTGGTCTTCGACGGCGGGCAGTTCACCGTCCGGGCGGCGGGCCGCGAGCTCTCCGGGGAGCCCGCCGGGCACGACTTCCCGGACTACCGCCGGCTGCTCCGGCTGGAGCCGACCCACCGGGTGGTGCTGACGGCCGACCAGCTCCGGGCGCTGCCGCTGGACGCCGCCGCCGACTCGGGCGCGCCGACGGCCGCGCTGACCGCCACCGCCGCCGACGCCCTGCCGGGCGCGGAGGCCCCGGAGGGCCTGCTGGTGCACGTGAACCGGGACTTCCTGCTGGAGGCCGCGGGCGGCGCCGAGCAGCTGGTCCTGGAGCTGGGCGGCCCGATCGCCCCGCTGGCGATCCGCTTCCCGTCCCGGGCGGACACCTTCTCGCTGCTGATGCCGGTCGCCCGCTGACGCGAGGGTCCGGCGGGGCGCCGTCGCGCCCCGCCGGACCCTCGTGGTCTCCGGGCCGTCAGGCCGCGGTCTGCAGTTCCCGCACCTCGCGCTGCGGCACGTTCAGCACCCGGACGTTGTCCTGGGCGGGCGTCAGGTGCCCGCGCAGCCGGACGGCCAGCGCGACGATCAGCAGGGTGCAGAGCGCCATCGCGGCCAGGTAGAGCGGCCAGGTGCCGGAGCCGACCAGCAGGACGCCGACGGCGGGGCCGACCGCGACGGCGATCTGCTTCACCAGGGCGTAGCCGGCGTTGTAGGTGCCGAGCAGCCGGGCCGGGGCGAGGTCCGCGACGATCGGGCCCATGGTGGGCGCGAGCAGCGACTCGCCGACGCCGAACAGCGCGTACACCGCGACGATGGCGACCGTGGCGGCCAGCGCGTCGGTGCGGACCACGCCGGCCACCAGGGCCATCGCCCAGGCGCCGAGCCAGACCAGGCCGGCGGCGGCCATCGCGGTGGTGCGGCGGCGGCGCTCGGTCATCCGGACCACGAACATCTGCAGCAGCACGATGGTCAGCGCGTTGGCGCCGATCGCCAGGCCCAGGGTGGACGGCGCGGTGCCGACGGTGTCGGTGGCGAACGCGGCCACGCCGGACTCGAACTGGCCGTAGCAGGTGAAGAAGATCAGGCCGGCCAGCAGGCAGAGCCGGAGCATCGCCTTGTCCGCGACCAGTGCGCGCAGCCCGCCGCCGCGCTTGGCTGCGGGGCTGCCCGGGGCGGCCGGTTCGACGGCCTCGGCGGGCATCCGGGCGGTGCCGGTGACGGCGGCGAGGCCGAGGAAGGTCAGGGCCTCGATGGTGAACAGCCTGGTCAGGCTGGCCGGGTCGGCGGTGTCGACGATCTGGCCGCCGACCAGGGCGCCGATGCCCATGCCCAGGTTGACCAGGGTGAACTGGAGCGCGAAGGCGCGGGACCGCTCGGCCCGGCCGGTGCAGCGGACGATCATCGTGGCGAGCGCGGGCTGGCAGGTGGTGACGCCCGCACCGAACAGGAAGGAGGACACCAGCAGCGCGGGCGTGCTCGCGGCCTGGCCGAACGCGAAGGCGCCGGCGGCGGCCATCGCGGTACCGGCCAGCAGGACCGGGCGGGGGCCGTACCGGTCGATGCCGCGGCCGGTGAACGGCAGCACGGCGAGCGCGGCCAGCGCGAACACGGTGAACACCGCGCCGGCCGCCGCGGTGCCGAGGCCGCGCACCTGGTCCACGTACACGAACATGTACGGCAGGGTGAACCCACTGCCGAAGGCGCTGAGCGCGTTGCCGATCTGGACGCGACGCAGTCGGCCGCCCCACTCCTTCACTGCACACCCCTCTTCTCGTTCGCCGGGGAGCCGGGCCCCTCGCCCGACTTCAACCCGTAAGATTTCAGACCTAAAGTCTTACCACCGAAACCTTAACGGGTCAAAGGCTTAAGTCCTGCACCCCTCGCGTGGGAGGATGAGCACATGAGCGCACGCAGAGCGGAGCCGGAGACCGCCACCGAACTCGGCATCGCCGAACAGGTGGCCGTCTACCAGCGGGAGTTCCCCACCGTGGACCCGCAGGTGGAGACCATCGTGTCCACCCTGTCCCGGCTGGCCCGCCGGATGAACGTGGCCTACGGCCGGCAGCTGGCCACCCTCGGCATCACCTCCGCCGAGTGGGAGGTGCTCAAGGCGCTGGTGATCTCCGGCGCTCCCTACCGGCTGGGCCCGGGCGAGCTGGCCAAGCGGCTCGGGCTGACCCCGGCCGCGATGACCCACCGGATCGACCGAATGGTCGCCGAGGGCCTGGTCACCCGGGCGCGCGACGAGGCCAACCGGGTCCGGGTGATCGTCGAGCTGACCCCCGAGGGCCGCGACAAGTGGCTGGAGCTGATGCGGATGGCCGCCGTCTTCGAGGCCGACGTGCTCCAGGACGTCCCGGCCGAGGCCCGCCCCGAGCTGTCCGCGACGCTGACCCGGATGCTGCGCCGGATCGAGGTGTCCCAGCCGGACGCCCTCGGCCGCACCGAGGACCTGACCTGCTGACGGCCCCCGGGAAACAGGACGCGGGGCGCGAGGGAGATGACCTCTCCTCGCGCCCCGCGTCGTCAGGGACGGTCACCCGACCGGTCGGCGACCGGCGGGATGCCGTGGTTCAGGTGGTTCAGCAGGCGCCGTTGTCGGCCCAGACGCCCCACTGGCCGCTCAGCGTCGGGTCCTCGCCCTGGGTCCACCACTTGTTGGTGTAGTTGTGGCCCTTCCACGACACCTTGGTCGGGGCGGCGTAGACGGTGGCGGAGTTCCAGCTCGGCAGGGTGCAGGCGCCGGAGGTGGCGGACTGCGACGGGGAGGCCGAGACGGAGGTCGACGGGGAGGCCGAGACCGAGGTCGACGGGGACGGGCTGGCCGACTGCGAGACCGAGGTCGACGGCGACGGCGAGGCCGACTGGGTCGGGGCGGCCGGGCAGGCGGCGGCGGAGCCGTTGGTGGCGGTCACCATCTTGTCGAACAGGCCGGTCTGGGTGCCCAGGTCGTACATCGAGAAGGCGAAGGAGCCGCCGAGGCCGTTGCAGTGCGCGTAGTCGACCTTGGCCTGGATGGACTGGGCGTTCTCGCCGGACCAGAAGGTGGTGCCGTCGTAGAAGTACGCGGTCTTGGCGGCGTCGTCCCAGTAGGTGTAGCTCGGGTTGTCCACGAAGCCGTTGAGCTCCTTGAACATCCGGATGCCGTTGACGTTGCCGGAGTAGGTGCCGCCGGTCGCCGGGCCGGTCGCCTTCTGGAACAGGCCGTGGTTGGCGCCGGCGGTCACGCCGGTCCAGCCGCGGTAGTAGAACGGGATGCCGACGTTGATCTTCTTCGCCGGGAAGCCGCCGGGGATGCCGTACTGCGGGTCGCCCACGGTGTACGCCTTGATGGCGCTGTCCAGCGAGTACTTCCCGTTGCCGCCCGGGACCGGGTTCATCGGGTCGTTGGGGTTGGTGTAGATCGGGGCCTGGTGGTTGGTCGGGCCCTGCGCCTCCCAACCGCCGTGCATGTCGTAGGTCATGATGTCGATGAACGTCAGGTACTGGCCGATCTTGTCGGTCTCGACGTTCTTGATCTTGTCCTGACCGGCGCCGACCGCGGCCGCCAGGCCGTAGGTCTTGTTGTCGGTCCTGCCCTGGGCGTCCAGCTGGCTGCGGAACTCGGCGAGCAGCGCGGTGAAGTTCTGCTTGTCGGCCGCCGCGGCGTGGTTGCCGGTGTGGCCGCCGCCGCCCGGGTACTCCCAGTCCAGGTCGAAGCCGTCGAAGATGCCGGCACCGGTGCCCGGGCCGCCGTAGCCGCCCTCGGAGGGCAGGTTGCCCTTGATGAACATGTCGATGCAGGAGGACACCAGCTTCTTGCGGGAAGCGTCGGTGGCCGCGGCGTCGGAGAAGTACTTCGAGTAGGTCCAGCCGCCGATGGAGAGCAGCACCTTGAGGTTCGGGTTCTTCGCCTTCAGCTTCTTCAGCTGGTTGAAGTTGCCGACGATCGGCTGGTTCCAGGTGTCGCCCACGCCGTCGACCGAGATGTCGGCGCCGAAGCTCTTCTGGTAGTCCGCGAAGGAGTCGCCCGCGCCGTCGCCCGCGTTCGGGTCGTCCTCGTTCTGCGACGCGGCCTTGTTGGCCTCGAAACAGGACAGCGTGGTCGGGTTGATGTTCGCGAAATCGTAGATCAGGTAGTCGAGCTTCCCGGCGGCGCCGGTGTCCTGCACGGTCTTCAGGTAGTAGCCGTTGGCGTAGATCGACCACTGGTCGAAGTACGCGACCTTGATGCCGCCGCTGGTGGCGGGCGCGCCGGTCGAGTTGGTGGGGGCCGCCTGGGCGGTGCCGCCGGTCAGCGCGAGGGTGCCGCCGAGCAGCAGGGAGGCCGCGGTGCCGGCCGCGAGCGCGGCCCAGCCCTTGGGCCGCCGCCGCGCGGGCGACTGGGTGGAAACGGAACGAAGCATGGCTGCGTGACTCCTGGTCGTGGGGGTCCTGCCGCACCCGGGCTCGAACCGTGCGAGGTGGGGCCGCACAGCCATGGGCATGACAGGGGAATCGAGCGGTGGCCTGCACAAACACCGGGTGCCGGGAAGCCGAACCGGCGCCGGTGGTATGGACCACCGGCGCCGGCCCAGGGGCTCCCTGCACCTGCCAAGTAAAATGGACTAGACCAACTCGACCGTCAAGAGCGGGTTCTGACGCTTACGCCACGCTTAAGGTTCGGTGTCCGGTCAGTACCGCAGCGCGTTCGCCACCGCAGGTGTCACGGTCCCGTTCAGCGCGCGGTTGCTCCTGGCCGTGGCCTGCGCGGACGCCCCGGCGGCCAGCTCCGGCACGTTCACCACCGCCGCGTCGAGCAGGTTGCCCGACCCGTCCTGGAAGTTGACCTGAATCGTGTACTTGCCGGACTGGGAACCGTGGTTGGTGACCGTCAGCGGCACCACCACCTTCCCCTCCCCGTCGGTGCTCGCGGTCCCGGCCGCCACGTCGGCCGTGGCGTCCAGCCCGCCCTTCACCCCGGCCAGCGCCGAGGAGGCGGCCGCCTGCGCGGAGGCGCCCAGCGAGGCCGCCGCCGAGCCGATCGCGGCCGTCGCGGAGGAGGCCGCCGAGGCCACCGCCGACTTGGCGCCGTCCAGCGCCGAGGACACCCCGGGGGACGGCGAACCGTCCGAGGAACAGCCGGCCAGCGCCGCGCCGCCCAGCAGGGCGGCCGCGGTCCAACCCGCGGCGGCCCGCATCGATCGCTTCATCAGTACTTCCCTTCGATCGTGGACGTTCGGTCGCGGGTGCTCAGGAGAGTCCGCTGCCGTCCTCGCGGACCGCCTCGTCGGCGGCCCGGGCCTCCCGCCGGCGCACCTCCTCCTGGCGGCGGGTCACCACCGCGGCGGCGCCGAGCGCGCTGGCCGCGAAGGCCAGCAGCCCCATCCAGGGGCGGTCCAGCCGGTGCCCGAGCGCGGCGTCCAGCGAGTAGCGGCCCGCGCCGGAGACGCCCAGCGCCAGGCCGCAGGCGCCCAGCAGCGCCGGGTACTCGTAGCCGCCGCCCTGGGCGAAGAAGCCGGCCGGGGCGTGCACGGAGATCGCGCCGGCCATGGTGCCGGCCACCACCGCGCCGGCCGCCGGGGTGGCCAGGCCGAGCGCGAGCAGCGTGCCGCCGCCGGCCTCGCCCAGGCCCGCCGCCAGCGCGCTGCGCTCGGCCGGGACGAAGCCCATGTGCTCCATGCCCTGCGCGGTGCCGGCCAGGCCCCCGCCGCCGAACCAGCCGAACAGCTTCTGCGTCCCGTGCGCGAACAGGACGCCGCCGACGGCTCCGCGCAGCGCCAGCAGACCGAGATCCTTGCGGTGCAGACTGGTCATGGTGTTGCCCCTGGTGTGGAAGAGATGACAGTAGGGCCCATCCCAGCGCGCGCACCGGCCCCCTTCGACCCGGCGAACCCATCCGGGCGACCCCGCCACCGGCAGACAGGAGCTTCCGATGCCCACCGCACCGCAGCCGCCCGAGTACGTCCTGCACGGCGAGCGGGCCACCGGCGAACCCGCGTTCTGGGCCGAGCTGGGCCGCGCCGTGCACGCCCCCGACGGCTACTACGGCCGCAACCTGGACGCGCTGGCCGACTGCCTGCGCGGCGGCTTCGTCCCCGAACCGCCGTTCACGCTGCGCTGGCGGCGGGCGATGGACTCGGCGCAGGCGCTGACCCGCCGGGTGACCGGCCCGGACGAGGAGGAGCGCTCCTACTTCGACGCGGTCCTCGACGTGCTCCGCCAGGGTGGCGTCACCGTCCTGCTGGACTGACGCCCCGCCGGGCCGCCGGAGCGTCAGGCCGCCGGAGCAGCGGGACGCCAGGGCGTCAGGGCGTCAGCGGCCGCCAGGGGACCGGGCTGGACAGGATCATCGAGCTGGTCGGCTGCCCGTAGCCGCCCAGCCGGTCGGTCAGCCGCTCGAACGCCGCCATGTCCGGCACCCCGACCAGCAGCACGCAGCACGCCCCGCCGGTGACCCGGTGCAGCTGGAACACCTCCGGCCAGCCGGGCACCTCCGGGTCGCGCAGCACGCAGCGCGGTCCGTAGCACTGCACCGTCACCAGCGCCATCACCGCCGCCCCGGCCTTCGCCGGGGCCAGGTGGGCGTGGTAGCCGGTGATCACCCCGTCCGCCTCCAGCCGGCGCACCCGCTCGGCGACGGCCGGCGGCGACAGGTTCACCCGGCGGGAGAGCTCGTTGAACGACAGCCGCGCGTCGGCCTGCAGTTCGGCCAGCAGCAGGCGGTCCACCGCGTCCATCGGGGGCTCCTTTTCGTTCGTCAGGTGATCGGCCCCGATCGGCTTGCGAACGGCAGGTCGAATGGGCCATCCGGGCCACGACGGCCATTCAAGAGCACGCCCGCGCGCCGCACAATGGTGACCGGCCCGCCGAGATCCGGAACGGGCGGAACCAGGAGGTACCGGCATGACCGGGCAAGCCGACCGGCCCCACCTGCGGTTCAGGCCCGAGCAGGAGCCCGGCGTATCCACCCCGTACGCCCGCTACGTGCGCCTGGCCGAACTGCACGCGCTCCAGCAGCCCCGCAGCAAGGAGCCCGCGGAGTACTCGTTCATCGTCACCACCCAGGTGATGGAGCTGCTCTTCGACCTGCTGCACCACGAGTGGACGGCCGCCCGCGCCGCGCTGCGCGAGGACGACCTGGACGCCGCGCTCGCCGCGCTCCGCCGCGGCCACCACACCCAGGACGTGCTGGTCTCCTCCTGGGACCTGCTGGCCACCATGACCGCCGCCGAGTTCAACGCCTTCCGGCCGGTCCTCGGCGAGGCCTCCGGCTTCCAGTCCTCCGCCTTCCTGCGGCTGGAGTTCCTGCTCGGCAACAAGAGCGAGCGCCTGCTGACGATGTACCAGGACTCCCCCGCCGAGCACCAGGAGCTGGCCGCCGAGCTGCGCACCCCCAGCCTGTACGACGAGGCGCTGGCCCTGCTCGCCCGGCGCGGCCAGCGGATACCCGAGGCGCCCGTCACCGACCGGCACCGGCACGACGAGGCCGTCGAGGACGCCTGGCGCGCCGTCTACACCGACCCCGAACTGGCCGACCTGGCCCGGCTCGGCGAGGCCCTGCTCGACACCGCCGAGCGGGTCACCCGCTGGCGCCAGCGGCACTACTCCTCGGTCAAGCGCACCATGGGGGCCAAGCCCGGCACCGGCGGCTCCAGCGGCCTCAGCTGGCTCAAGCAGGCCGCCGACCAGGACGTCTTCCCCGAACTGTGGACCGTCAGGAACACCCTGTGACCCAGGAGCTCCCGGTGACCCGGACCCGCGAAGCCTCCGCCGCCCTCGACGCGGCCGACCCGCTGCACGCCCTGCGCGCCGAGTTCACCCTCCCCGCCGGAGTGCTTTACCTCGACGGCAACTCGCTCGGCGCGCTCCCCCGCCGCACCCCCGGCCACCTCGCCAAGGTGGTCGAGGGCGAGTGGGGCGAGGGCCTGATCCGCTCCTGGAACGACGCCGGCTGGTTCCACCAGCCCGGCCGGCTCGGCGACCGGCTCGGCGCCCACCTGCTCGGCGCCGCCCCCGGCCAGGTGGTGGTCTGCGACTCCACCTCGGTCAACCTGTTCAAGGTGCTCGGCGCGGCCCTGCGGCTGCGCCCCGGCCGCACCGCCGTGCTCGCCGAGCGGCGGGCCTTCCCCACCGACCTGTACATCGCCGACGGCCTGACCGCGCTGCACCCCGGCACCCGCCCCGTGCTGCTCGACTCCGCCGCCGACCTGGACGCCGCGCTCGGCCCCGACACCGCCGTGGTGCTGCTCTCGCACGTCGACTACCGCACCGGCGAACTGCTCGACCTGGCGGAGACCACCGCCCGGGTGCACGCCGCCGGGGCGCTGGTGGTCTGGGACCTCTGCCACACCGCGGGCGCCCTGCCGATCGAACTGGACGCCGCCGGCGCCGACTTCGCCGTCGGCTGCGGCTACAAGTACCTCAACGGCGGCCCCGGCGCCCCCGCCTACCTGTACGCCGCGCACCGGCACCAGGACGCCGCCCGGCAGCCGCTCACCGGCTGGTTCGGCCACGCCCGGCAGTTCGACTTCGAGCCCGGCTACCGGCCCGCCGACGGCATCACCCGCTTCCTCACCGGCACCCCGCCGGTCCTCGGCCTCGCCGCGCTGGAGGCCGCGCTCGACGTCTGGGAGCTCGCCGACCCGGCCGCCGTCCGCGCCAAGAGCCTCGAACTCACCGACCTGTTCCTGGAGTTGACCGCCGACCTGGACGTCGAACCGGTCACCCCCCGGGAGCACGCCCGGCGCGGCAGCCAGGTCGCGCTGCGCCACCCCGACGGCCACCGGATCGTCCAGGCGCTGATCGCCCGCGGCGTCATCGGCGACTTCCGTGCCCCCGACCTGATGCGCTTCGGCTTCACCCCGCTCTACCTCTCCCGCACCGACGTCCACGACGCCGCCGACGCCCTGCGCGAGGTCCTCGCCACCGGCGAGTGGCGCGAGGAGCGGTTCGCCCGCCGCGGCGAGGTCACCTGACCCACCGTCACGCCGGAGGGCCGGAGCCCGCGTACGGGGTTCCGGCCCTCCGGCGTGCTCACTGCCTGCTCAGCAGGTGCTCACCGCGCTCAGCCGTGGCGACCGCGGCCGCGGCGGGCCAGCGCGATCACACCGCCGCCCAGTGCCAGCAGCACCGCGGCGGCCCCCGCCGCCGGCGCCACCAGTCCGTCACCGGTGCTCGGCAGCGACGGCCCCCCGGGCGAGGGCGGCACCGGCTTCGGCGTCCCCGGGGTGCTCCCGGACGGCGCCGGCCCGGAGCTGCCGCTCCCGCTCGGCGACGGCGAGCCGGAGGACGAACTCGGGCTCGGGGCCGGGCTGTTGCTCCCCGAAGGCGAGGACGAGGGCGACGGGGAGGGGCTCGGGCCGGTCGAACCGCTCGCCGACGAGGACGGGGACGGCTTGGTGCTCTCCGACGGCGACGGGCTCGGGCCGGTCGAACCGCTCGGCGAGGACGACGGCGAGGGGCTGATGCTGTCGCTCGGCGAGGTCGACGGGGTCGGGGTGGTGCAGACCGGCAGGTCGCCGTCGAACGGGTAGGCGTGCAGCTCGGTGCCGCCGCTGCCCTCCTGGACCAGGTTGCCCGCCAGGTAGACCCGGCCGTTGGTGCCGGGGGTGGAGACGGTGACGGTGCCGTCCGGGTTGCCCGACATGATCGAGCCCTGGAACTGGGCGCCGCCGGTGATGGTCGCCGCGGCGGCCTTCGGGATGTTCCACATCAGCCGGGGCCGCATGTCCGTCAGCTGGTCGCCGGGGAAGCCGCTGCCGGTGTTGGTGCGGATCAGCACGGGGTCGGGGCCGACCATGTTGACGATCACCGTGGCGCCCGCCGGGATGCCGGCGAACACCAGGTCGGCGGCGGCGCCCGTCGGGTTGCCGATGTTCCGGTCGACGTTGAAGACCTGGCGCATGCTGGTGCCGTCGCCGGTGAAGGTGTAGAGGTTGCCGTCCACCTTCAACGTGCCGGTGGCCGTCTGGTCGGCCATGCACGTCGAGTGGTCCTCGATGATCCGAGTCAGCCCGGTGTAGGCGTCGATCGCCGCCGGGTCCTTGCGCACCGTGCCGGGGGCGACCGTGTCGATCGTCCCGGCCCGGGTGGTGCCGTAGACCAGGTTGCCCCCGCGGCTGCCCTTGGAGTCGGAGCCGCCGACCTCGATCCGGTTGCCGGTCTTCACGTCCACCGCGCCGCCGACCGTCACGAAGTCGGAGCCCGACGGCGGGGGGACCCGGGAGCCGACGCCGACCACGCCCATGTTGAACAGGCCGCCGCCGTCGGACTTGTCGACCGTCAGGTCCTTGACCGTGACGATCTTGCCCTCGGCCTCGGCCGCCCGGCCCTGCACCCGGTAGTTGCCGCCGACGTAGACGTTGACGGTGCTGTCGGAGCCCGCGAAGTCGCCGTTGTGCGGCGGGTTCGGGTACGGGTTCGGGCAACTGCCGACGCAGGGCCCCAGCGGCGGGGCCAGCTGGTCGGCCTGGCCGATCGTGGCCAGGGCCAGCACCGGAGTGGCAACGAGGGCGGTCACCGCCGCGAGCCTGAGCAGCGGATTCCTGGTTCGGACGCCGTGTCGCACGGCCACCCCTCTCGTTTGACGGTGGGTCACGGACAGCAGACCCGGCCAGCAAAAAGGTTTCGCGGCGCGTACTCCGGCCACTCGGCCCCGGACGCGCCGGGAAGTCGTTCGAACGGACTATTTTGGGAGTCCGCCGCCGCACCCCGCGGCGCCCGCCCGTCCGGACGAGGAGCCCCGTGCCGAACCCCCCGCTCGCCGTGCTCGCCACCACCGCCGGCGTGCTCGCCCGGCCCGACGCCGACGAGCGGCTGCTCGCCCCGTACGAGCGCGAGCGCGCCGAACGCTTCCGGCGGGCCGCCGATCGGGACGACTACCTGGCGGCGCACCTGCTGGTGCGGTTCTGCGCGGCCGCGCAGCTCGGCGTCGAACCGGCCGACCTCGCCTTCGGCCAGCACTGCCCCGGCTGCGGCGGGGACGGGCACGGGCGGCCGCTGCTCACCGACCGGCCGGGGACGTGGCTGAGCCTGTCGCACACCAACGGCATCATCGCGGCGGCGGCCGCCCCCGTCCCGATCGGCGTGGACGTCGAGCACCTCGGTCCGCGCACCACCGATCCGGTGACCCTCGGGCACGTCCTGACGGCCGCCGAGACCGCCCTGGTCCGGGCCCATCCCGAGCCCACCCGGGCGTTCCTGCGCCAGTGGGTGCGCAAGGAGGCACTGATCAAGCTCGGGCGGGCCACCCTCGACTCGCTGCCCGAGCTCGACCTCTCCGCCCTCCCGCTGGACCCGCCCGCCACCCACCGGCACGAGGACCTGCACTTCCTCGAACTCACCACCCCCGACGCGGTGTTCACCGCCGCGGCCACCCTGCCGATCACCCTGGGGTAGCTGCGGCCCGCCGTCCGGCCGGGACGGTTTCAGAGAATCGTTTCTGCACGCGCGCCGGGCACCAGCGGCCCGCCGGACAGCCCGTGGTGGTGCACCGTCCGGGGCTGACGTACCGTCAGCGCAGGAACGTTTCTGCACGTGCGGGCTTCGACCTGCTCGGCGTCCGGCCCCGGGGGCAGCTCGCCGAACGCCGCGGCGAACAGTTCCTCCGCGCGCTCCTCCCGAACCACCCCGTCCCGCCCGGTCTCGTCCCGCAGCGTCTCGCGGGCCGCCTCCCGCACCGCCTCGCGGGCCGGCTCGCGCTTGCCGTTCCAGATCGCCTCCAGGCCGAGCAGGTGCCGCAGTTCGCCGATCCGGTCCTCGATGCCCTCGGGCTGCGCGGCGAAGACCCCGCCGACCGGTTCGGGTTCCGGCGACGAGGGGGGCGCGGGCGGCTTCGGGCGGTCGATACTCTCCATCCTGGTCTGGAAGTCAGCTTGAATCCGGTCCATCTCGGCCAGAAAGCTGTCCAGCAGGGTGCGCATCCGTGTCCTCCTGTGGCTGTGCCGGTCGCCGGTGTCCGCCGCACAGCGGTGAGATCGGGTAGTCGTTCTTGATCAGATCCGGAATTCCAGACTCCACAACGAGCCCGGTCCGGTAGGGAAACGCCATTCGACCGATATCACCCGAACAGACCCCTTACATCCGCTTCGCCCCTTCCTGCTCCGGGGTCCCGACAGCCCGCAGCACCCGCAGCAGGTCCGCGTGCGCGCCCGGGGCGGCGGCCACGAAGGAGGCCGCGCCCGGGGTCCAGGGGCGCCCCTCGGCGTCGGTGACGGCGGCGCCCGCCTCGGCGGCCAGCAGGGCGCCGGGGAGCAGGTTCGCCGGGTCCGCGCCGTACTGCCAGAACAGGGTGAGGTGGCCGGAGCCGACCTGGGCGGCCTGCAGCGCGGTGGGGCCGAGGTTGCGGACCGCCGGGACGTGCGGGAGGACCGCGGCGAGCGAGGCCCCGGCCGCCCGCAGCGCCGCCGGGTCGCCGGCCGCGCCGGGCGGCTGGGAGGTGGCGGCGACGGCGGTGGCCAGGCTGCGGGCCCGCGGCGCGCACGGCACCCCGTCCAGCCGGGTGCCGCCGCCCGCGCACGCCGTGTAGGTGGCGCCGAGCAGCGGGGCGTGCACCACCGCCAGCACCGGGGCGCCGTCGCGCAGCAGCGTCGCGGTGACCGCCCACTGCGGCAGGGCGCTCAGGTACTGGACGGCGCCGTCGGTGGCGTCGCAGACCCACCACTCCCCCGCCGCCGGGACCTCCCGGGCCCACTCGTCGCCCCACCACCCGGCCTGCGGGCGCAGCGCGCCGAGCCGTTCGCGGAGCAGCGCCGCGGCAGGCCGGTCGTACCGCTCGAAGGCGGCCAGCGCCTCGGCGGGGGTGGCGGCGTCGAGCGGTTCGGCGGGCTGCCGCGCCCGCAGCAGTGCGCCGACCTCGCGCACGGCGGTCTCGGTCGCGTCCAGCAGGTGTCGCACGGGTCCTCCTCGGGTCGGGTGTGGACCGAGGTGTACCGTCGGGGCGGCCTTCCGGGACGTCGGAGGGCCGGGAAGCGGCGGAGATCGGACACCATGGACACCTCGGCGGCGGATCCGGACGGCGTGCTGGACGCGCTGGACCGGCGGCTGGTGCACGCCCTCCAGGTGGACGGGCGGGCGGAGAACGGGCGGATCGCCGAGGTGCTGGGCGTGTCGGCGCGGACGGTGGCCCGGCGGCTGGGGCGGCTGTTCGGGACGGGCACCGTCCGGGTGGTGCGGATGCCGGACACCCGGGCGGCCGCGCTGGGGGCGCTGCTGCTGCGGGTCCGGGTGCTGCGCGGGCGGGTGGACGCGATCGCGCTGGCCCTGGCGGCCCGGGAGGACGTGCCGTTCCTGGACGTGATGCTGGGCGGCCAGGAGGTGTCGGCGGTGGTGCTGGGCGGCGCCGCCGACCGGGACCGGCTGCTGTACGGGCAGCTCCCGGCGACGGACGCGGTGGTGGAGTCGACGGCGTACGCGGTGCTGCACCTGTTCGCGGACGCCTCCGCCTGGCGCTGCGGGCAGTTGACGGCGGATCAGGAGGCGGCGCTGGCCCCGCCCGCGCCGAGCACCGCCCCGCCGGAGCCGGACCCGCTCGACCACCGGCTGCTGGACCTGCTGGCGGTGGACGCCCGCCGCCCGCAGGCCGCGCTGGCGGCGGCGCTGGGCGCGCCGGAGTCGACGGTCCGGCGGCGGCTGCACCGGCTGGCGGCGGGCGGGCTGCTGCGCACCCACGTGAGCGTGGACCCGCGGCTGCTGGGCGCGGCCGTGGACGCCAACCTGTGGCTGGACGTGGAGCCGGGGCGGCTGGCGGAGACCGGCGCGGCACTGGCCCGGCACCCGCAGGTGCACGGGGTGCTGGCGACCAGTGGGCCGAGCAACCTGATGGCGGCGGTGTTCTGCCCGGACCACGCGGCGCTGTACCGGTTCCAGACCGAGGTGCTGGGCCCGCTGGGGGTGCGGCGGGCGGAGACCGCGATCGTGGCCCGCCCGGTCAAGCGGGCCGGGGTCCGGCTGCGCCCGCCGTCCTGAAAAGCCCCCGGGCCGTCCGGAAAAGCCCCCGGGGCGTCGGTGCGGCGCGGCAGACTGGGGGCATGTGCCGAAGCATCAAGACCCTGCGCCCGCCGATGACCACCGACGCCGGTCCGGAGGACGTGCACGCGGCGGCGCTCCAGTACATCCGGAAGATCTCCGGGTTCCGGGCGCCCGCCGCGCACAACCGGGCGGTGTTCGACGCGGCGGTGGCCGCCGTCGCGGCCGCCACCGCCGAGCTGCTGGCCGGGCTGGAGGTGCGCGGGGTCACGCCCCCGTCGTCGACCCCGGCCGGATGACCATCAGGACCAGCACCACGGCCCACAGCAGGTTGAACACCCCGGCCGTCATCGGCAGCTTCTTCAGCATGCCGGTGGCGCGGGCGGTCTCGGCGTCCCGCTCCGCGTCGGCGGCGTCGAGGGCGTCGACGGTGGCCTGCTGGCCGGGCAGCACGAACAGCAGCAGCACGCCCGCGGCCAGCGCGGTCAGCACCATCGAGGCGATCAGCCAGGCGTTGCCGAGCACGCCCATCGCCTGCGCGGTGCCGACGCCGAGCAGCGGGACGGCGAGCCCGATCAGGGCGTAGACGTGGCAGATCCGCTGGAGCAGCCGCACCGATGCCTCGGCGCCCGCCCGCTCCGGCCCCTCGGTGAGGGCGGCCTTCGCGCGGCGCGGGAACATGCTCACCGCCACCGCGACCGGTCCGATGCACAGCGCGACCGCCAGCAGGTGCAGGCAGAGCAGGAACTTGGCCATCGCGGGGGCAACCCTTCACCACGACTCGGGGACGGAACGCCCGTCACGCTAGCAGCGCTTATCCGCCCCTCCGCCACCGGCGTCGAACGCGCCCGCCCGGGTATCTCGGGCGTCCGGCGGGACTGTTACGGAGCCGGGCGGTGGCCGTTACACGACCGGCGGCCCGCCGAGAGGCGCGGTTCCTAGCGTGAGCGGCGTCAACCGGCGGCCACCGGGCCGCGGGTGACGAACACTCGGAGGAACCCGAATGCCTGGTACCACGTCCGTCCGCCGTGCGGTGCGCCTCGCCCTGGTCTCGGCGGGTGTCGCCGGCGCGCTCGCGCTGCCCACCACCGCCGCGTTCGCCGACGGCACCCCGTCCCCGACCGCGCCCGCCGCCGTGGCCACGCCGAGCGCGGCGCCCTCCCCGGCGGCGACCTCCGCCACCGGCCGGGACGTCGCCCCCACGCCCGGCACCGACCCGAAGTCCGGCATCCAGGTCACCGCGGTCCCCAGGGGCGGCGCGCAGACCGGTGAGGGCACGGCCTCCTCGTCCCTGCCGCTGGTGCTCGGCACCGGGCTCGCGGCGGCCGGTGCGGCCGGCCTCGGCCTGGTCGTGCTCCGCCGCCGCGCCGGCTCCCGGGCCTAGCGGATGACCGACCGTTCCCGCCGGACCGGCGGGCGGCGGCGGAGCGCGGGCACCGGCGGCCCCGGGACGGACGGCCGCGCCGGGACACCGGTGGCGGCGGACGGGTCGGCCCGGCACGCGCTGCGGCGCCGCCCGGCCGGCGGGGACGGTCGGACCCGCGCCGGGCGGCGCCGCGGCCGGCGCCCGCGCTGGGCCCCGGCCCTGGCGGCGGGGCTGCTGGTCGCGGGCGGGGTGACGCTGCTGGCCGCCCGGCACCCGGAGGCGGCGCCGGTGCGGATCTCGGCCGAGCAGGCCGCGCCGGCCCGGGCGGCCGGGTCGCCGTCCGCCGGAACGCCGCCCCTCGGAACGCCGCCCCTCGGAACGCCGCCCCCCGCTGCCGTCCCGGCCTCGCCGCCGGTCCGGCTGGTGATCCCGCGGATCGGGGTGGACGCGCCGGTCGAGGGCGTCGGCCTGAACCCGGACGGCACCGTGGAGGTGCCGACGCCGGAGCGGGCCGACGAGGTCGGCTGGTACCGGCACGGGCCGCAGCCGGGGCAGCCCGGTCCGGCCGTGCTGCTCGGGCACTACGACACCCGCAAGGGCCCGGCGGTGTTCCACCGGCTGCCGGGGCTGCGGCTCGGTGACCGGATCGACGTCCGGCGGCAGGACGGCAGCACCCTCTCCTACCGGGTGCGCGAACTGCAGCAGTACGCCAAGAACGCCTTCCCGACCGAGCTGGTGTACGGCGACACCGCGGGGCCGCAGCTGCGGCTGATCACCTGCGGCGGCGTGATCGGCGGCGACGGCCACTACACCGACAACATCGTCGTCTTCGCCGACCCGGCACCCGCGACGCCCGCCGCCTGACGGGCCGTCGGCGCGTCCGGCCGCCCGCAGTCCCGACCGGGGCCGCGGGCGGCCGGACGCGGTGGTGCGAGACTGGCCGCTCCCCCGTACCCGTGCTCCCCCCGACTCCCCGACCGCCCCCGACCGCTCCCGAAAGGCGCCCCCGACGTGAGGACCCGGCCGACCGTCCGCCGCCCACCGTCCGGCCGGCTCCCGGCCGCACTCGCCGCGCTCGCCGTCCTGCTCGCCGCCCTGCTGGCCGTCACCGGCTGCTCGGCGTCCGGCGGGCTGCGGGACGCCGGGGAGACCCGGCCGGTCCGGGCCCATCCGAGCCCGCTGCCGCTGTGGCCGGACGCGGCGGCCGCCGCCCCGGCGAGCGCCCCGCAGGTGGCGGCCGACCAGCCGGCCCCGGCCCCGCTGCCCGGGCTGGGCGCCGACTCGCTGACCGCGCTGGACGCCCGCACGGTGCTCGCCAAGGACCCGGAGCTCGGCCCGGGCGAGCGGGCGGCGCTGGACGGCGGCTGCCCGGGCTGTGCCGTCCGGGACGCCCAGTACCGGGACCTGGACGGCGACGGCAGCCCCGAGCTGCTCACCGCCGTGCTGACCGGCGCCGACTCCGGGCGGGCCGTGCTGCACGTCTACCGGCTGCGCGGCCGGGACGTGCTGCCGGTGCTGTCGGTGACCGCCCTGCCGGGCTTCACCGCCGAGACGGTCGGCGCGGACCTGGTGGTGCACGAGCCCACCGGGCAGGCCGCCGAGACCAGCAGCACCTACCGCTGGAACGGCGTCCGGCTGGCCTTCGCCGACCGGCGGATCAAGGCCACCGGCCCCGTCCAGGACGCGCCCGGCTGCCCGCCGGAGGCGGCCGTGCCGTCCCCGGCCCCCTCCCGCCCGGCGGTCGCGCCGTTCCCGGCCGCCACCGCCGCCCCCACCGCCGCCCCGGCCGCCCCCGCCACCCGGGGCGAGGCCCCCCGCCCCAGCCCGACGAGGACCCGATGACCGCTCCCGTGCCCGGCGCCCCGCGCATCCTGCTGGTCGAGGACGACGAGGTGATCCGCGAAGCCACCCAACTCGCCCTGGAGCGCTACGGGTTCCCGGTCGAGACGGCGGCGGACGGCCTGGAGGGCCTGGAGCGGTTCCGGGCCGCGCCGCCGGACCTGCTGCTGCTCGACGTGATGCTGCCGCTGCTGGACGGCGTCGGCCTGTGCCGGCGCATCCGCGAGGAGAGCCAGCTGCCGATCCTGATGATGTCGGCCCGCACCGAGCCGATCGACGTGATCTCCGGCCTGGAGGCCGGGGCCGACGACTACGTGGTCAAGCCCTTCGAGACGGCCGTGCTGGTGGCCCGCATCCGCACCGTGCTGCGGCGCACCGGCCTGCAGCCGGCCGGGCCCGCGCCCGCCGCGGCCCCCGGGGCCGGGGCCGGGCTGCGGGTGATCGAGGACCTGGAGGTGGACACCGAGGCACTGGAGGTCCGGGTCGCGGGCAAGCCCGTCCCGCTCACCCCGACCGAGCTGCGGCTGCTGCTCGAATTCACCGCCGCCCCGGGTGTCCTGATGGAGCGTCAGACCCTGCTGGAGCGGGTCTGGGACTACTCCTGGGGCGCCGACAGCCGGGTGGTGGACGTCCACGTGCAGCGGCTCCGGGCGAAGATCGGCGCGGCCCGGATCGAAACCGTCCGCGGCTTCGGCTACAAGCTGCGGCGCACCACGTGACGCTCCGCCGGCAGATCGCCGCGGTGATCGCGCTGGTGTCCTGCCTGGTCGCCACGGCCGTCGGGGTGCTGGTCCACCGGGCCTCGGTGGACCAGCACAGCGCGCAGGCCCGGAAGTCCGCGCTGGCCGCCCTCGACACCGTGCTGACCGGCTACGACGCCACCGGGGAGCCGGTGGCGGGCTGGCACGCCGCGGTCGGCGACCCGGCGCTGCCCGCCGAGCTGCGCCGCCTGGCCGAGCGCGGCCGGCAGGGGTCGATGCTCGGGCCGGGGCCGCGCGGCCCGGCGATGTGGGCGGCCGCCGGGGCGAACGGGCAGGTGCTGTCGGTGCGGATGGACTACGCCGAGGACGCCCGGGCGATCGCCGACCTGGACCGGGCGGTGGCGGTCGGCGCCACCCTGTCGGTGCTGGTCACCGTGCTGGCCGGGGTGCTGGCCGCGGACCGGATCAGCAGCCGGCTGCGGACCGCCGCCCGCACCGCCCGGACCATCGCGGGCGGCGACCTGGACGCCCGGATCGGCCCGCTCGGCCGCTCCCGCGACGAGGTCGCCGACCTGGCCGCCGCGGTCGACTCGATGTCGGCGGCGCTGCGCGACCGGCTGGCCGGCGAGCAGCGCTTCACCGCCGACGTGGCGCACGAGCTGCGCACCCCGCTGACCGGGCTGCTCACCGCCTCCGAGCTGCTGCCGCCGGGCCGGCCGACCGAGCTGGTCCGCAATCGGGTGCGCGCCCTGCGGGACCTGACGGAGGACCTGCTGGAGGTGTCCCGGCTGGACGCGGGCGCGGAGGCCCCGGAGCTGGCCGAGCTGCCGCTCGGCCCGCTGCTGGTCCGGATCGTCACCGCCGCCGGGTCGGGGGCCGAGCTGCGCACCGGCGCCGCCGGGACGGTCACCACCGACCCGCGCCGGCTGGCCCGGGTGGTGGACAACCTGGTCGCCAACGCGCAGCGGCACGGCCGGGGCCCGGTGCTGGTCACCGCCGAGGGCACCACCGTGACCGTCCGGGACCACGGCCCCGGCTACCCCGAGGAGGTCCTGCGCGAGGGGCCGCGCCGCTTCCGCACCGGCGCCCGCGAACGCGGCGGCGGCCACGGCCTCGGCCTCACCATCGCCCAGGGCCACGCCGGCGCCCTCGGCGCCGAACTCCGCCTCGGCAACCACCCGGACGGCGGCGCCGTGGCCGAACTCCGCCTCCCCGGACCGGAGTTCCCGCCCCCGGCGGACTGACCCCGGCAACGGGGACGGCCCCCGCCACCGGGCTCCGGCCGGAGCCGGGCCCGACGGCGGGGGCCGTCCGTGCACCGGGTCAGTGGCAGGACTTCTCCACCTGCGCCCGGTAGTCCGAGAGCGTCACGGTCCCGCTCCCGTCCTTCTTCCCTCCCGACTTCCCTCCCGAGAACCGGACGATCCGGTCCGCGCCGAGCCCGGTGAGCGCCGCGGCGTCCACCGTGAAGGCACCGATGTGCGGCCGGTCGCCGCGGGCCGCCGACACCCGGACGGTGTAGCTCGCCCCTTCGCGGAGGACGGGCGGCTCCCCGGCGGCCTTCCAGCCGGGGGCGAGCGCCCCGGGGTCGACCTGGTCGGCCTTCGCGCCCGTGCTGTCCGCGTCCGCCCGCCAGGACCCGGCCTCGGCGCCGTTCAGCCGCGTGGTGACCGACACGTAGTCCATGGTCTCGTCCGGACACCTGCCGGGGTCGACCACGAGGCGCCCCTGCACCACCCGGACCCCGAACACGCGGTCCTCGGCCGGGGTGCACGCGGCCAGCAGGGGGAGCGCGAGGCAGCCGGCGGCCGCGGCGGCGGCGAAGCGGTGCCGCCGGACGCGCGGGCCGGTCATTTCCAGCCCTCCATCGTCTGGTAGCTGCCCCAGTAGAGGTTGGCCTCGATCTCGTACTTGTTGGCCAGGGCCGGGCTCCCGGTCGCCATCTTGGAGGTGGCGGACGCCATGCCGTAGTTCGCCGAGAACAGGATGGCCCCCTCCCGCGACCACTGCTCGGAGTGGACGGTCTCGTGCCGGAACAGGTCCGGCCCGTACTTCTCGGTGAAGTCCGCTCCGCGCTTCTCGGTCATCTGCCGCCGGGTCTCGGCCTCGTTCGCCAGCTGGGTGTTGAGCTCCTCCTTGCTGCCGGGGTAGAAGAGCACGTCGCCGACCGTCATCGGCTGCTCGCCGCCGGGCGAGCCGCCGTAGCAGATCACCTGCTTCTCGCCGACCTCGCAGGTTTCGGAGTTGTCCATCACCCGCGCCAGCTCGTCGGCGCCGTTGAGCTCGTTGGCCCGGCCGAAGGGCGCCCAGCCGAGGCTGTCCAGGGCCATGCCCGCCGTGGTGACGTACTTGCAGGGGCCGTCGCACGGCTTGTAGTACCCCGGCGGCGGCGAGTTCGGCGACGGGGACGGGGTGGCCTTCGGGCTCTTGGGCGGCGTCGGACCCGGGGTCGGCATCAGGCCGGACGACGGGCTCGGGGAAGGCGTCGGACCGGGCGTCGGGCCGGGCGTACCGCCGCCGCCCCCGCCGCCGTTGCACTTCAGGGCGAACGGGTTCGTGCACGTGCCGGTGCTGGGCGGGCACGGCTTCGCCCACATGCTGCCGCCGCAGCTCGGCCCCGCCGGGCCGCACTGGTCCCTGATGCCGTCCGCGCAGGGGGCGAGGCCGTCCGGGTCCGTGAGGTTCAGCGGGTTGTTGTTGCCGTAGGCGTAGGCGTTCCACTGCTGCGGGTCGCCGGGGCGGAGCAGCGGGTCGGGGTTGATGAAGCGTCCGGTGCGGGGGTCGTACTGGCGGGCGCCGAGGTTGGTCAGGCCGGTGGCCTCGTCCTTGGTGCCGCCGACGAATCCGTGCGATCCGGCCCAGCCGGTGGGCTGGGTGCCGCGTGGGCTGCCGAACGGGTCGGTGGTCCTCCTGGTCTCGGCGAGGGTGGTGCCGTCGAGGGCGAGGTTGCCGGTGCCGTGGTGGTCACTGACCTGCCAGGTGGCCGTGCCGCCCTGGCGGACCAGGCTCAGGCCGCCGGGCATCCGGTAGTAGCGGGTCACGGCCTTGGTCCTGGCGACCGTGTCGTAGGCGAGTTCGTCGCTGCCGAGGGTGATGGTGGTCTTCCCCGGGTCGCGGCGGACGAGTTGCTTGCCGTCGGCGTCGTAGACGTAGCTGGTGGCGTTGTCGGGGACGGTCCACTTCTGGCCGGCCGGGATCGTGCTGGTGCCGCAGGTGGCGACCACGGTGTCGGTGCCCGAGGTGGTGACGTCACCGGGGACGGCCAGGCACAGGCCGCTCGCACCGTTGGTGACGGTGCCGTTGGGCTGCGCGGTCCAGGTCTGCGCCGAGCTGCCGTCGCAGGTCCGGAGCTGGACGGCCGCGCCGGGGGTGGTGCCGGCGGCGGTGAGGCACTTGTTCAGGACCTTGAGCAGGTTGCCGGTGGTGGCGAACTTCTGCGCACCGCCGGCGGCGCAGTCGACGATCTCCGCGGGCGTGCCTGCGGCGGAGCCGCCGCCCTGGGTGGTGAGGCACGTGCCGCCGATGCCCTGGATCTGGACAGCGGGCCGGTAGGCGTCGAGCTTGCCCTCGGCGGTCCAGGCGAGGTCGGTGGTGCCGGTCCGGTCGGAGTACTGGGCGGCGGTGTTGCCGGCGGCGTCGTACGTGCTGCTGCCGGTGGTGTCGGTGGCACCGTTGACGACGGTGCCGGTGCCGGTAAGGGCGTGCGGGCCGCCCTGGCCGTTGCCGTTGTTGACGGTGCCCGCCGCCGGGAACGTCTGGGTGGTGGCGGTGTCCTTGCTGGTGTCACCGCTCGGGTCGTGCTGGGTGAGGCTCTTGCGGTTGCCGGTCAGGTCGTAGCCGTAGTCCTGCCAGTAGGGGGCGCCGCCGCCGACGGTGTTCTTCGCCGGGGCGACCGCGCCGCTGGTGGGCGAGGTGTTGGCGCAGGCGCCCTGCCCGCCGACGGCCGGGTCGGGGGCGAGGTTGAGCGCGCCCTTGTCCGTCCAGGCGGTGGTCAGGCGGCTCAGGTGGTCGTAGGAGAAGCACTGCAGGTCGGTGGCCGACGGCGTGTTGTCCGGGATGCTGCGGATGCCGGTGATCCGGCCCGAGGCGTCGTAGGCGTACGTGGTCTGCTGCACCGCGCCCGTCGCGGCGGTCTGCTTGTCGACGAACTGGGAGAGCTGACGCCCCGTCGACTCGTCGTAGACGTTGGTGAGCACGATCTGGGTGCCCCACGGGTTGACCGTGGTGCGGGTCGGTCGGCCGTAGGCGTCGTAGTCGTTCGACAGGTCGTACGTCGACCCGCCGAACGCGCCGTAGCCGATCAGCAGCCCGTACGCGTCGTAGTTGTAGTCGAGCCGCTCCGCGGCCGTGGTGTCCACCTGCGGCCGGTTGTCGCGCAGCAGCAGGCCGGTGACCTGGTCGTAGACGGTCTGGTAGGTGTAGGTCAGCGGGCTGGTGTCGGCCGCCCCGATCTCCGACCCCGGGATCGTGGTGGTGGCCTTGGTCGGGTGGTACGCCGTGTCGTAGGCGTTGACGGTCGAGACGTAGGCCCTGCCGGACGCCCCGCCCGTGTAGCGGGTGGTGGAGGCCGGTCGGCCCTTGGCCACGGTGTCGTAGCTGCGGGCGGTCAACTGCTTGGCGGCGTCGGTGGTCGCCCCGTCGTAGGTCGCCACCGGACGGCCCAGCAGGTCGTAGCTGGTGGTGATCGTCCGCCCCCGGGCGTCCGTGGTGGAGGCGGCCCGGCCCGCCGCGTCGTAGGCGGTGGTGCTGGTGCCGGTGTCCGGGTCGGTGACGGAGGTCTGGCGGCCCCGCACGTCGTAGCCGTAGGACCAGGTGTTTCCGGCCGCGTCCCTGCGGGTGGCGGGCTGCCCGTCGGGGTTGAAGGTGTAGGTGGTGACGTCGGCGTCGGCCGGGTTCCCGGTCGCCGTCGGGGTGCGGTACTGCCACAGCTGGGTGGTGCGGCCGAGGGCGTCGACCACCGTGCTGGTGGGCGCGGTGCCGGCGGGCGGGGTCACATCGGTGCGCTCCGCGCCCGGGTACGCCGTCGTGGTGGTGTTCTGCACGGTGCCGTAGGCCACGAACTCGGTGGTGACCGGGCGGCCCATGCCGTCGTGGACGGTGTGGGTCTGGGCCGGGATCTTCTGGGTGTTGCTCTCCTGGTAGAGCGTGGTGCCCGGCCGGGCCGCGTCGTTGTACCAGCTCGCGTTGGCGCGGATCACCCGGCCCTGCGAGTCGTACGCGGTGTCGGTGAGCAGCCGTCCGGAGTACGCCGACAGGGCGGGCGGGGACTGGGTCTGGATCGTCCGGCCCGTACCGTCCATGATCGCGGTGGCGGTCACCGAGGTGTAGGTGTCGTTGGTGCCGGCGCCGACCAGGGTGGTGGTGCTGGTGCTCGGCGGGACGACCTGGCCGTTGACCACGCCGGGGATCGCGTACGCGTAGGCGGTGTTCGGGGACAGCGAGGTGCTGCGGCCCGGGTTCCACACCGCGGTGGTCCGGCCGAGCGCGTCGTAACCGACCGTGGTGGCACGGCCGTTGGCGTCCGTCGAGCTCTTGACCAGGCCCCGGGCGCTGTTCAGGACCGTGACGGTGGTGCGACCGGTGGCCGCGTCGGCGGCTCCGGCCGGGGCCGGGGTCGTCACCGTCATGCCGGTCGGCAGCTCACCGGCCTGCGGCGCGGTGTACGCGGTCGTGGTGGTCGCACCGCCCTGGTGGGTGCTGTCGGTGGTGTTGGGGTCGGTCACCGACCGGGTCCGCCCGTAGGCGTCGTAGGTCCGGACGCCGGTGACGGTGAACGCGGCCGTGCCGCCGGTGTAGTGGTCGACGGTCTCGGCCGAGGTGGCGTCGGCCTTGGCACCGGCCTGGCCGAGCTGCTTGCCGTCGTAGTACGTCCTGGTCCAGGAGACGGTGTTCTGCTGCCCGGCGGTGGCGGTGCAGGCGTTCGCGCCACTGACGGTCAGCTCCTCCGAGACGAGGGAGGTGACCTGCGGGTCCGGGCCGGTGGCGTAGGAGGTGCGCCTGCAGGTGTCCGGCAGCCCGTCGGCGGCGGTCAGGACCGAGACGGTGCGGTTGCCGTGCGTGGCGTCGCCCGTCGTGGTGGTCGTCGTCCCGGTCCAGGACCCGTCGCTCTTGCGGGACTTGGCCACGGTGGTGCCGGTGGTGGCACCGTAGCGGGCGACCAGCGACGGCAGCCCGCTGCGGGCGTGGGTGGCGGTGGCGACCGGGCCGGTACCGGTGGTGACAGTGTAGGCCGCTATCGTGCCGCCGGCCTGCGTGAACGTGTCGGTCTCCAGCGCTCGGCCGGAGAGCCACTCGGAGTCGGTGACCTGACCGCTCATCGGCCCCGCGACGCTGACGCTGCGGGTCGTCCCGTCGGCCTTGAAGTCGCCGTCCATGCCCTGGTGGTAGGTGGCGGTGCTCTGCGCGCGCGGCCCGTCGTTGCCGTTTCCGGTGACGGTGGTGACGCTCGCGTAGCCCCGGAAGTCGTCCCAGGTGCGGTCCTTCGTCTCGACGAAGGGCGAGTTGTTGCGGTGCCAGGCCGTGCTGCCGTAGCTGTAGGCGGTGGTCATCGGGGCCGAGCCGGGTGTGCCGGGCGTGACGGTGACGGTCTTGACCGGGTAGCGCTGGAACCAGTCGTCCACCGGGTCCGCGCCCTGAACCTCGTTCGGGGTGTGCCACTTGACGTTGTAGCAGGACCGGGTGTTCGTATCGGCCGAGCCCGGCATCGAGTTGTTCACCCGCGAGCAGTCCGCCGGATAGTAGTCGATGCCGATCGTCGCGCCGGTCTCGGTGGTGATCAGCTGGATGCGCGGCCGGTTGTAGGCCGGACGGGACGGCACCAGGTTGGTGCCGTCGACCCGGTTGGGCAGCAGCATCTCGGTGAAGGACACCGGCGGCAGCGCCACCGGGGTGGACGATGCCTGGGTGTCCTTGCCGGTGCGCTGGACGCTGGCCAGCCACGGGACCTGGGTGTTCTCCGTGCTGTTCTGCACGTTCACGAAGCGGTGCGTGAGCGTGTAGACGTCGACGTCCTGGTAGGCGCCGTTGTACCGCACCTGCGTGGTGATCGAGTTGAGCCACTTCGTGGACCAGAAGGTCGGCCCGTAGTTGGTGCAGGTGCCGGTGCTCGCGCACTGCTGGTCGAGCGGGACGTCCGGCCAGTCGCCCGCGTGCGCGGCGGTCCGGTTCACCGGGTCGCACGCCAGGGTCGAGGTGACGCAGCGCTCGCCGGAGGAGAAGACGACCTTCGCCGCCGGGTTGTAGGCGCCGTTCGCCGCGATCTGGTCGGACAGCAGCTGCCCGTAGCCGATGGACTGCAGGACGCCGCCGCGGGTGTACTGCGTCAGCGTGCCGGTGCCGTTGTTCTGCGCACCGCCCCGCGCGTAGGAGTTGGTCTCCGGCGCGTACGTGTACGTCGTCAGGTTGCCGTGCGCGTCGACCACGTAGTCCAGGTTCCAGCGCCAGGCCGCCTGACACCAGGAGGACTTGCCCTTGGCGGCGTCGTAGCACGGGTCCCCGGCGTTCGGGGAGTACACCGGCACCGTCCACGCCGAGCCGGAGTCCGCGCCCTTGGTGGACGGGTTGCCGCTCGCGTCGGGCAGGTGGTTCAGGCCGAAGTAGTAGACCGTGCCGGCCGTGTCCGTAACCTTCAGGTACGAGCCGTTCCAGGTGCCGTTGGTGGCGCCGGTCAGGAACTGCACCTTGCTGCCGTCGTCCTTCTTCAGCCGCCAAGTGCACGCCGACTGCTCCAGCGTCGCCGCCGCGCCGCTCTGGCAGGACGCGTCGTCGGGCACCAGCTCACCGGAGTGGCCGCCCAGCGACAGCGTCAGGTTCGCCCCCGCCCAGCACTCGTCACCGGAGTTGGTGATCCCGGCCTTCGAGCAGGGCTTGTACGAGCGCTCCACGAAACCCGCGCCGTACTCCCAGCCGTCACCGATCCAGGACGCCTGCGCGTTCGTCGAAGAGGTCTTCCCGTCCACCGACGCCGAGTCGTAGGACAGGGACACCGACGGCGCCGTGCCACCCAGGCCCTTCGGCAGCCCGATCGGGTAGTCGTAGTCGAACGAACCCGAGGACGAACCCGACGTCCAACTCTGCGAGACGTTCAAAGGCGTCGCGGCGTAGGTGCCCGCACCGCTGGACGCACCGGACACGGCCGCCAGCACCACACCCTGCTGCGCGGAGGCCGCGCCCACGCCCTGGAGCTGCGTCCGCGCCGTACCGCCGTCACCGGGCAGCACCACGTCCGCCGTCAACTGCTTGGCAGTGGCGTCGAGTTGCGACTCCACCGGAGTCTGCCTCCGGCACTCCTCGTGCTGCGGCGTCGTCAGCGCACACGCCGGCAGCGCCACCAGCCGCACCCGCGACGCCCAGTCCGCACCGTAGGCGGGGGCGAGCTTCGCCAGGTCGAGCGAGACCCGCACCGGGCCGTCCCCCGAAGCCCCGGCCGCCCGCGACAGCGCCACCACCGGGCCCGGGATCCCCGCCGCACCGGCCGTCTTCGGGTCGACCACGTCGACCCCCACCGACTGCTCCGCCACCGCCGAGCCCGCCAGCGGCGCCAGCGCCACCGGCAGACCCGCCGCCTGCACCGCCGCACCCGCCTCCGGAACACCCGAACTGCGCTTCGCCGCAGGCGACTTGGACAGCCTGACGTCCGCGTGCCCCTTCGGCACCGCCACCGGCTTCGCCGGCTGCCACACCGGCGGCACCGGATGCGCCGGCTTCACCGCACCCAGCAACGCCGCGTCCCGACCGTCCACCGACGCGGTCCTCGCCAACGGCGTGTTCGGCGGCGACCACTTCCGCGACCAGTCCGGCCCCGCAGCAGCCACCGACACCGGCACCAGCAGCGAGGCGACGACGGCCCCGGCGGCCAACGCGGCGAACCTGGTCCGGTACTTCGGTGGGGATTGAGCCGCTTGACGATATGTCAGCTGCTTTGCCCTTGACATGCTTTGCACCCCTATTGTCCGGATCAGAAAACTGACCGACGATCAGGAAAATGGCGGTGCAGCGTACCAAGGGCAGGTCAATTCAGGGCGCTGAAATTTCCAACGGCAGCGGAGTGATGCAGGTCACGTTCGACTCCGAAATCGTCCATTGCCGCCGCATAGGTGACGCGGCGCCAAATGTCGCGCAAAGACACCATTCACCTGCACAACTCCGGGAAATTCGACCCCGTTCGGCCGGGCGGGCTGCGACCGGACAACCGGGCGGACATTTGATCGATCCGCCCCGAATTCCGGCCCACCCGTCCGATTGGGCACAGCCGAAACAATCCCGCCCAAATCGCCGCGGAGAGAACGGCGGGGCGTGCCCCGCCTGCTCCGACGGCCTCAGGGGAGTTCGGGAATCCGGCCGAGGATCGCGGCGATGTCGAGGCCGGTGGGGAGGGTGCCGTAGGCGAGGCCGCCGCCACCGGCCAGGCGGGTCGCGGTGAAAGCCTCGGCGACGGCGGGGTGGCCGTGCCGGAGCAGCACGGAGCCCTGGAGGGCGAGGGCGAGCCGTTCGACCAAGTGGCGGGTGCGGTACTCCAGTTGGTCGGGGTCGGCGAGATCCTTGCGAAGAGCGGCCAGCGCGGTGTCGTAGTGCCGGTCGAGGCCGCTCGCGGCGTCGAGTTCGGCGAACACGGCCGCCACGCTCTCGGGTTGGCGGGCCATCGCGCGCAGCGCGTCCAGCGCGGCGACGTTGCCGGAGCCCTCCCAGATCGAGACCAGCGGGGCCTCCCGGTAGAGCCGGGGCATGCCGGACTCCTCGACGTAGCCGTTGCCGCCGAGGCATTCGAGGGCTTCGGCGGCGTGGCCGGGGCCGCGCTTGCACACCCAGTACTTGGCGACGGCGAGGCCGAGGCGGCGCAGCAGCGCCTCGCCGGGGTCGCCGGCCAGCGCGCGGTCGGTGGCCTCGGCGAGGCGCAGGGCGATCGCGGTGGCGGCCTCGGACTCGACCACCAGGTCGGCGAGGACGTTGCGCATCAGCGGCTGGTCGACCAGGGCCTTGCCGAACGCCCGCCGGTGGGTGGCGTGGTGGAGGGCGCGCAGGGCGCCGTAGCGCATCGCGGAGGCGGCGCCGACCGTGCAGTCCAGGCGGGTCATGTTGACCATCTCGATGATGGTGCGCACGCCCCGGCCCTCCTCGCCGACCAGCCAGCCCACCGCGTCCTCGTACTCGATCTCCGCGGAGGCGTTCGACTTGTTGCCGAGCTTGTCCTTGAGGCGCTGCAGGCGCAGCGCGTTCCGGCTGCCGTCGGGCAGGACGCGGGGCAGCACGAAGCACGACAGGCCGCCGGGGGCCTGGGCCAGGGTCAGGAACAGGTCGGACATCGGGGCGGAGGTGAACCACTTGTGGCCGGTGAGGCGGTGGGTGCCGTCGCCGGCGGGGACGGCGCTGGTGGTGTTGGCGCGGACGTCGGAGCCGCCCTGCTTCTCGGTCATCGACATGCCGGCGATCAGGCCGCGCTTGCCGTGCGGTTCGCGCAGGCCGAAGTCGTACTCCCGGGCGGCGAGCAACGGCTCGTACTGCTCGGCGAGTTCGGGGCTGGTGCGGAGCGCGGGGACGGCGGCGTAGGTCATCGAGACGGGGCAGGTGTGGCCGGCCTCGACCTGGCCCCAGACGTAGAACTTCGCGGCCCGGGCGGTGTGCGCGCCGGGGCGGCCGTCGCGCCAGGGGGCGGCGTGCAGGCCGTGTTCGACGGCGGTGCGCATCAACTCGTGCCAGTACGGGTGGAATTCGACCTCGTCGACGCGGTGGCCGTAGCGATCGTGGGTGCGCAGCACGGGCGGGTGGTCGTTGGCGAGGCGGGCCCAGTCGGCGGCCTGCTCGCTGCCGGCGAGCCGGCCGAGGGCGTGCAGTTCGTCGGCGGCCCAGCCGGCACCGGCCCGGTCGAGGGCGGCGAGCAGGGTGGGGTCGGCGGCGACGTCGTGGCCGTACGGGTCGGGCACCTGGTTGGTGACCTCGTGGGTGCTTGCCATCAGTGCCCTCCCAGGGCGCGCAGGGTGAAGGTGACCAGTGCGGGCAGCACCGCCTCGGGCGGGCGGCCCTCGGTGAGCGGTCCGACCAGGGCCTCGGCGACGCCGCCGACGATCGCGGCGGCGGTCAACTCGGCGGGCTGGGCGGGGAGTCGGCCGAGCGCGACGGCCCGGTCGATCCGGACGGCGATCAGGTCGCGGAAGGCCCGGCGGAAGACCAGCCGTTCGGCCTCGACCGCCGGGTCGGCGGGTTCGGCGAGCAGGGCGCGGGCGAGCCGGGGCGCCTGGAGGGCGCGGGCGGCGAAGGCGCCGACCAGGGCGGCGATGCCGTCGAGCGGGTCGGCGGCGCGTTCGGCGGCCTCGGTGACGGCGGCGATCTCGCGGCCGCAGACGGCACGGAACAGGGCGACGGCCAACTCGGCCTTGCTGCCGAAGTGCTGGTAGACGCTGCCGGTGGCGATGCCCGCCCGCTCGGCGACGGCCGCCATCGAGCAGGCCGCGTAGCCGCGGTCGGCGAGCAGCGCGGCGGCGGCCCGCAGGACGGCTTCGCGCCGGTCGTCGAGCCGGGCTTGGACGGCGGGGGTGCGTCGGTAGACCACGGCAAGGATTGAAGCACCGATTCACTGCTTCAGGAAGGGCGCGCGGCGGGGGCGCAGGCATCCGCCCGGAAACGCATCCGAGCGGGGACGTGTCCGGGCGGGAACGCGTCCGGGCAGGAACGCGTCCGGCCACCCGCGGGAAGGGGGTTCGCGGGTGGCCGGACGGGAGCGGGCGCGACTACGGGCGGGGCAGCACGCAGCCTGCCCTGGTCAGGTCGAGCACGTTGCCCGGGGCGAAGCAGTTCGGGATGGTGTAGGTCTCCTGGGCGTAGTTGATGCCTTGACGGACCGTCACCGTGCCGTTCTGGTCGACCTCGCAGGGATTGTCGACGGTGCAACGCTCACCGTTCTCGTTGCCGGTGTTGTTCACGGCGACGACCTGGCCGCTGGCGGCGTCGACCACCGGGGAGCCGGAGGTGCCGCCGATGGTGTCGCAGGCGGAGGTGTAGCGGACCGAGTCCTTGAAGGTCCAGCCGCCCTCCTTGAGGCGGTACACGAAGCCGTCCACGTTGCAGGAGTAGATCTTCTTCCAGTAGCCGGAGACCACCTTGATCGCACTGCCGGCCACCGGGTGGGTGGTGGCCATGGTCAGCGGGGACACCCCGTAGCGGCTCTTGATCGTGGCGTAGCTGCTGCCCAGCCGGTAGAGCGTGACGTCGGTGTCGGTCATCGTCGAGTAGAGCACCCGGTTGGCCCGGACGGTGCCGAGGCTGCTGCCACTGGCGCTCAACAGGGTGAAACTGCGGCTGGAGGACTGGTTGGTGACGACCTGTCCGGGGTTCGGCATGCCGGACTCCAGGCAGTGGCCGTTGGTGAGGATCAGGCCGGGGTCGCTGTCGACCGAGTTGGGCATCCGCACCAGCGAGCCGGAGCAGTTGCTGAGTGCGACCGTGCCGGAGAAGTTCACCGTGACGGCGGGGGCGACCAGGGCCTGGGCGGCCGTGGCGGGGGCGGCGTTCACCAGGGCGGTGGCGCCGGTGACGAGGAGCGCGCAGAGCGCGCCGGTGAGCGGCTTCTTCATGAGGGTGCCTCTCAAGGGGCGTGGGGGTGGGGGTCCCACGGGGTCCACCTAAATTGGCGCGCCCATGACAGACTGTCAAGACCCCCGCCTCCGACACCTCCCGCCGACGGGCCGTCAGTCGGCCTTCCAGTGGCGGCTGCCCAGGTTGATCAGCCGCAACTGGGTGCGCACCGTTGCCGCCAGCGCCGCCCGGCCCGCCGGGTCCGCCTCCACCAGCGCCAGCGCGGTCGACACCATCCGGTCCACGTACAGCTCCGCCAGCATCCGCCGGTCCGCCGCCGACCAGTCCGCGGTGTCCGGCTGGACAGCCAGCAGCTGGGCCAACTCCTCGGCGAAACGCGCCAGTTCGGCGGCGACCGCGTCCCGTACCGGCTTCACCCCGCCGTGCCGCTCACGGGCCAGGAACCGGATGTACGCCGGGTGCGCGGCCACGTGCGCGGCGATCACCTCGACCGAGCGGTCGATCAGCCGCTCCGGGTCGCCCGCGCCCGCGAACACCGCCCGGACCATCTCGTGCAGGTTCGCCAGCGACTCCTCCACCAGCACCACGCCCAGCTCGGCCAGGTCCGCGAAGTGCCGGTAGAACCCGGCCGGGGAGAGGCCGGCGGCCCGGGTCACCTCGCGGACACCCAGGCCGCTCAGGTTCTGCTGCTCCAGCAGGCCGAGCGCGGCGTCCAGCAGGGCGCGGCGGCTGGCCTGCTTCTGAACCTGGCGGGCACCGGGGGGCGGGGTCGTCGTGGGGGTCGTCACGGGGTTCAGTAAACAACTGTTTGCCGAATTTGGCGAGCCCCGCTAGAGTACTGACCAACACTCAGCGAACACTTGTTAACCGAAGTCGGAAGGAGTCCGCCGTGCTGCTTGTCGCCCTGCTCGCCCTCGGCCTGCTCGCCGGGGCCGCCGCCCACCTGCCCGGGCCGGTCTTCCTCACCGCCGCGGCCGCGATCTCCGGCTGGCTGCTGCTCTTCGCCGCCCGCGAACGACTCGGCCGCACCCGCCGTCACTGACCCTTCGGGAGCCTCCGCCATGCACGACACCCGCCGCACCGCCGCCGAGGCCGACCAACTCGCCGTCGCCTCCTTCGTCCTGGGCCTGCTCGGACTCCTCTTCTTCAACCTCGTCCTCGGCCCCATCGCCCTCACCCTCGCGGCCGTCGCCCTCCGCCGCCGCACCACCCGCCCGGCCCGCGCCCTCCTCGGCCTCACCCTCGGCCTCGCCGACCTCGCCCTCCTCGCCACCACCCTGCACACCGCCCACGGCACCCTCTGGCACCTCGGCTGAACCAGGGCCCAGCCCGGGGAGCGAAGCTCCGTTCTGGGCCCGCTGGGAGCGAAGCTCCAGGGGCCCGGGGAACGGCGGAGCCGAGTGGCGGGCGTCCAACAGGCTGCGAGGCGCCACCCCGTTTCGGGCCGAAGGTCTTTTGGCCGACGCCCCGTAGCGCCCCACTGTGCCCCGGCCCCTCGCCCCTCGGCCCCGCCGTTCCCCGGGCCCCTGATGACTCAGCGTCTGCCGCAAAGTTCCACGGGCCCCTGACTGCTCAGGAGTTGAGCGGGAGGATCGCCGTCGGCGCGTCCTCCGGCGAGGTGGCGAGCTCCTCCCACTCCATGACCTTGTCGATGTCCGCGGCCGCCATCGAGATGTTGGTGACGCGCTCCAGGATCGCCTCGACCACCACCGGGACGCGGAACTCCGCGGCGAGCTTCTTCGCCTGCTCGAACGCCGGCAGCAGTTCCTCCGGCCGGGTCACCCTGATCGCCTTGCAGCCCAGCCCCTCGGCCACCCGGACGTGGTCGACGCCGTAGACACCCAGCTCGGGGGCGTTGACGTTCTCGAACTCCAGCTTGACCTGGAAGTCGATGTCGAAGTTCCGCTGGGCCTGCCGGATCAGGCCCAGGTAGGCGTTGTTGACCAGCACGTGGACGTAGGGGATGCGGTGCTGCGCGCCGACCGCCAACTCCTCGATCATGAACTGGAAGTCGTAGTCGCCGGAGAGCGCGACCACCTGCCCGTCCGGGTCGGCGGTGGCGACGCCGAGCGCGGCGGGGATCGTCCAGCCGAGCGGGCCGGCCTGGCCGCAGTTGATCCAGTGGCGGGGCTGGTAGACGTGCAGCAGCTGCGCGCCGGCGATCTGCGAGAGGCCGATGGTGGTGACGTACCGGGTCTCGGGGCCGAAGGCGCGGTTCATCTCCTCGTAGACGCGCTGCGGCTTGAGCGGGACGTCGTCGAAGTGGGTCTTGCGCTGCAGCGCGGCCTTCCGCTCCCGGGTGCTCGCGGCCCACTCCCGACGGTCCTTCAGCCGCCCGGCGGCGGCCAGTTCGCGGGCCGCCGCCAGCAACAGCACCAGCGCGGCCTTCGCGTCGGAGGCGATCCCGAGGTCGGGGGCGAAGATCCGGCCGATCTGGGTGGGCTCGACGTCGATGTGGACGAACTTCCGGCCGGCGGTGTAGACGTCCAGGCCGCCGGTGTGGCGGTTGGCCCAGCGGTTGCCGATGCCGAGGACGAAGTCGGAGGCGAGGAAGTTCTCGTTGCCGTAGCGGTGCGAGGTCTGCAGGCCGACCAGGCCGGCGTTCAGCTCGTGGTCGTCGGGGACGACGCCCCAGCCCATCAGCGTCGGAACGACCGGGACGCCGGTCAACTCGGCGAATTCCCGCAGGAGTTCGGCCGCGTCCGCGTTGATGACGCCGCCGCCGGCCACGATCAGCGGGCGCTCGGACTCCTGGAGCAGGGCGAGCGCCTTGTCGATCTGGACCCGGTTGGCGGCGGGCCGGTGGACGGGAAGCGGCTGGTACGCCTCGGGGTCGAACTCGATCTCGGTGAGCTGGACGTCGATCGGCAGGTCGACCAGGACGGGGCCGGGCCGGCCGGAGCGCATCAGGTGGAAGGCCTGCTGGAGGACGCCGGGGACCTGCGCGGCCTCCAGCACGGTCGTGGCGGCCTTGGTGACGGGCCGGGCGATCGAGGCGATGTCGACGGCCTGGAAGTCCTCCTTGTGCAGGCGGGCGACCGGGGCCTGGCCGGTGATGCACAGGATCGGGATCGAGTCGGCGATCGCCGAGTACAGGCCGGTGATCATGTCGGTGCCGGCCGGACCCGAGGTGCCGATGCAGACACCGATGTTGCCCGCCTTCGCCCGGGTGTAGCCCTCCGCCATGTGCGAGGCGCCCTCGACGTGCCGGGCCAGGGTGTGCCGGATGCCGCCGGACGCCTTGAGCGCGGCGTAGAAGGGGTTGATCGCGGCCCCGGGCACGCCGAACGCGACCTCGACGCCTTCGAGCTTGAGGATCTCCACGGCCGCGCGGGCGGCTGTCATGCGGGGCATCGGCTACTCCTGCCGTCGGCGCTTGCTTCCGCTATGCGGAAGAACATTTTTGTCATGCGAAAGCAAGCTAGGCCGGGCCATCCGGGGCGTCAAGGTGCGTTTCAACAAAACGTTGCAAGCCAACCCCTCGCCACCCCTCGGCCCCACCCCTGCCGCTGTCCGTTTTTCACCACACCCTGTCGGCCCGCCACCTCGCCGAACCGGACCGACCCGCCGTACGGTCGTTGCGAAGACCGAAAACGACAGACGGGACGATCCGACATGAGCAGCACCATCACCCTGTACGGCGCCACCGGCACCATCGGCTCCCGCGTCCTGGATGAGGCGCTGCGCCGCGGCCACACCGTCACCGCGGTGGTCCGCGACCCGGCGAAGCTGACGCTGACCCACCCGGCGCTGACCGTGGTGACCGGCGACGTGCTGGACCCGGCCTCGGTGGCCGAGCACGCCAAGGGCGCGGACGTGGTGGTCAGCGCGGTCGGCGGCGGCGACGGGCCGGGCCACCAGGCGCTGATCGCGCCGTCCTTCGAGTCGCTGGTGACGGGGCTGCGCACGCTGGGCGCGGACGCGCCGCGACTGGTCACGGTGGGCGGCGCGGGCTCGCTGCGCACCCCGGACGGCAAGCAGGTCTGGGACGCCGAGGGCCTGCCGGAGTTCCTGCTGCAGATCATGCACGCGCACGGCGACGCGCTGGACTTCCTGCGCACCGTCACCGACGTCCGCTGGACCAACGTCTCCCCGGCGGGCACCATCGCGCCGGGCGAGCGCACCGGCACCTACCGGGTCGGCCTGGACGACCTGCTGATCGGCGCGGACGGCGAGAGCCGGATCTCCACCGAGGACTACGCGGTGGCGCTGCTGGACGAGATCGAGCACCCGAAGCACCTCGGCGAGCGCTTCACCGTCGCGTACTGATCCCGTCCGCGCACCGATCCCGTCCGCGTACTGATCCCGTCCGCGTACTGATCCCGCCCGCGCACCGATCCGTCGCACGACATGCCGAGGGCCCCGAACCACCGGGTGGTCGGGGCCCTCCGGCGTGCTCCCCGGCTCAGTCGGGGACGACCAGGGCGGGGGTGTCGCGGGTGAGCACCTCGCCGCGGAAGAACGCGGGGCTGCGCCGGGTCATCACGGCCATCACCAGCAGGCCGAGCGCCAGCAGTCCGGCCCCGACCACGAAGACCGAGCCGACGCCGAACACCGAACTGCCGCTGCCGTAGGACGGATCGACCATGTCGACCAGCGACTTGCCGAAGATCCCGGCCAGGGTGAGCCCGCCGAGCAGCGGGAAGACGCACCTGAGCAGCGCGTAGCGGAACGAGCCGCGCAGGTCGGCGCGGAAGTACCAGGCGCAGGCGAAGGCGGTCAGCGAGTAGTAGAAGCAGATCATCAGCGTCAGCGCGGCGATGGTGTCGGCCAGCACGTGCGAGCTGACCAGGGTCATCACGGTGTAGAACGCACCGGTGCCGACGCCCGCGGTGACGATCGCCCGGCCGGGCGTCTTGTAGCGCTCGTTGACGCCGGTGAAGGACGGCGGCAGCGCCTCGTAGACGCTCATCGCCAGTACGGTGCGGCTGACCGGGATGAAGGTGGTCTGCAGGCTGGCGGCGGCGGAGGCCAGCACGGCGACGAACAGCAGCACGCCGAGCACCGGGCCCATCACCGGTCCGGCCAGCACGGCGAGCACGTTGGAGGAGGTCTCCGGGTTGCCGAGGCCGGTGCCGGTGGTGCCGACGCCCGCGTACATCTGCACCGCGACGGCGGTGAACAGGTAGGAGCCGACCAGCACCGCCATGGCCAGCAGCGCGGCCCGGCCGGGGGTCTTCTCGCTGCCGCCGGTCTCCTCGTTGGCGCTCAGGCAGGCGTCCCAGCCCCAGTACATGAAGAGCGAGAGCGACAGGCCCGCGACGAAGGAGGTGAAGGAGCTGGCCTGGAACGGGTTCAGCCAGCTCCAGGAGAAGGGCAGCGAGCCCGCCGCGCCGTGGCCGGCGGACTTGGTGATCGCCATCGCGCCGAACAGGCCGAGCACCGCCAACTGGAGCCCCACCAGGGCGTACTGGACGCCCTTGGTGGCCGTCATGCCGCGGTAGCTGATCAGCGTGGCGACCGCGATCAGCGCCAGGCAGGTGAGCACGTGGACCAGCCGGTTGTCGTTGAGCGCGGTGACCGCGTCGCTCCGGGTGATCTCGCCGAGCAGCAGGTACAGGTACTCGGTGGCGACGCCCGCGAGGTTGGAGAGCACGATGATGGTCGCCACCACCAGGCCCCAGCCGCACATCCAGCCGACCTTCGGGCCGAACGCCTTCACCGTCCAGGTGAAGGAGGTCCCGCTGTCGGGGATCGCCTTGTTCAACTCCCGGTAGGCGAAGGCCACCAGCATCATCGGCAGGAAGCCGGCCAGGAACAGCGCCGGCATCTGCAGGCCGACGGCGGCCACCGTGGTGCCGAGGGTGGTGGTCAGGCAGTACACCGGGGCGACGGTGGACACGCCGATCACGGCGTTGCCGAGCAGGCCCACCGAGTTGCTGTTGAGGCCCTTGGACCGGACGCCGCCGGGGGCGTCCGCACCGGCGGCGACCTCGGCGCCGGCCCGCGGGCGGTTGTCGAGCTGAACCATGCGGGAACCGTAACCCCCACTGTTTCCGCAGCTCACCACGGTCGAAGCCGGACGATCGCCTGCGTTTCATCGGAATGATAGGGTCTACTCCCGTTGATTACATGATTTTTAACTGGAAATTGCCTTCGTTTCAGGCCGCTCCATGGGCGTGGAGCCGGGGACGAAAACCGCAGACGGTGTTATTTCCGGCTTTTCGACCAGCAACGTGAGAAACACCACACACCCTCCCGAACCGGAACCGTCCGTTCGGGCACCTCTGGTTCCCGCCGCCCGCCGCCCCTATCGTTCCCCCCGTCACTCCAGGGAGGGGACCGGCATGACCGGCACGCTGACGTCCGAGACCGACACCCGCACCGTCCGGGCCGGCCGCCCCGGGCCGGGGCCGATCCGCTGCTCCGTCGGCGACCTGCTGCTCGCCGACCTCCCGGTCTCCGTGGTGCTGTTCCACGAACACGCCCTCGACCCCGAGGTCCTCGCCGACGGCCTCGCCCTCGCCCTCGACCGGCTCCCCGAGTTCGCCGGCCGGCTGCGCACCACCGACGACGGCGACCTGTGGATCGACACCGACGACGCCGGCGTCCCCTTCACCGTCGCCGACTCCCCCCACACCCTCACCGAGGCCTTCGACCGGATGGTGCTGCCCGCCGGTGGGCTGGTCGACCACGTCCGCGCCGCCGAGGCCCGCCGCGGCGGCCACCCGCTGCTCACCGTCCGGCTCAACCGCCTCGCCGACGGCGGCAGCGCCCTTGGCATCTCCTGGCACCACGCCGTCGGCGACATGCAGACCTTCGCCACCCTGCTGCGCACCTGGTCCGCCTGCACCGAGGGCACCCCGCTCCCCGCGGTCGAACGCGCCGCCGACCGCGACCGCCACCTCGACGCGCACCTGCCCGAGCACGACAGCGGCACCCCCGCCCTCCGGCTCCCCGCCCCGGCCGAGAGCGCCGAACTCCGCCGCTCCTTCGCGGCCGCTGCCCTCGCCAACCGCACCGTCCAGGTCTGGTTCTCCGCCGAGGAGACCGAGCGGCTGCGCACCGCACTCTCCGCCGAGGCCGGCCGCCGGCTCTCCGCCAACGACGCCCTCTGCGCCCACCTGCTGCACGTCCTGCGCGAGGCCGACGGCGCCGACGCGGACGAGCAGACCCTCACCATGCCGGTCAACCTGCGCCGCGTCCTCGGCCTGCCCGACGGCGCGCTCGGCAACCTGCTCGGCGAGATCCGGCTGCCCTGGCGGCCCGGCACCACCCCCGCCCGGTACGCGGCCGAACTCCGCACCGCAGTCGAGGAGTTCACCGAGAAGCACCTCAGCGTCCGGAGCAACCTGCGCTTCCTCGACGCCGTCGGCCGGGACCGGGTAGCCGACTGCGTCCCGGTCGGCTTCGACCCCGCCCGCCGCACCCTCACCCTCTCCAGCTGGTGCCGCCTCGGCCTCCAGGACCTCCCACTGGCCGGCCACCTCCCTCTCGCCTTCAGTCCCGCCGCCACCCTCCAACTCCCCTGGACCTCCTGGCTGGTGGAGGGCCCCGCCGGCCATGGCCACCTCTGGACCGCCGTCCTCCCCACCCGCACCGCCGCCCGCCTCCGCAGCGCCGCCGCCCTGCTCCACCCCTACCGCACGGACGACGACCCGCGCCCCGCCCTCGCGCCCCGCAAGCTCCTCTGACGAGCCGTCAATGTCCTTTTCCGCTCTGGTTACCCTTCTCCCATGGACATCGATGCGGTGGTGTTCGACGTCGGCAACACGCTGACCGACGACACCCGGTACTGGCGGGACTGGGCCGACTGGCTGGGCGTGCCCGCGCACACCATGTCCGCGCTGGTCGGCATGGTGGTCGCCGAGGGGCGCGACAACGCCGACGCGATCCGCATCCTGCGCCCCGGCTGCGACGTGGGCGCCGAGTGGCGGGCCCGGCAGGCCGCCGGACGGGGCGAACGGCTCACCGAGGACGACCTGTACCCCGACGTCCGGCCCGCGCTCGGACGGCTACGGGCCGCCGGACTCTGGGTCGGCGTCGCCGGCAACCAGAACGCCGCCGTCGGCCCACTGCTGCGCGGACTCGACCTGCCCGCCGACGCGATCGCCACCTCCGCCGAGTGGGGCGCCGCCAAACCCTCGCCGAACTTCTACGCACGGCTCACCGCCTGGGCCCCCACGCCCCCGCACCGCACCCTCTACGTCGGCGACCACCCGGCCCACGACATCGCCCCCGCCCGCGCCGCCGGCCTGCGCACCGCCCACCTCCGACGCGGACCGATCGGCCTCACCACCACCGCCCCGGACGCCGACCTCACCGCGGACTCGCTCAGCGCACTCGCGGACCTGCTGCTGCCCCGTCCCCGCCCTTGAGCCGGAGCGCCCTGGTCACCGCGTCCAGCCCCGCCTCCCAGTCGAAGCCGGCGTCCTCGGCCTCCAGCACCTCCATCCCGGCCTCCCGCAACACCGCGAGACTGCGGGCGTACTGGGGGTGTGCGGCGAGCGCCGCATTGACACAGGGCGCCACCAGCACCGGGACGCCCTTGCCCGCCGCCTCGGCCGCGTAGCCGACCACCCAGGAACCGGTCAGGCCGAGCGCCAGGCTGTTGACCGAGTTGAACGTCGCCGGGGCGAACAGCACCGCATCCGCGGGCGGCAGCACGTCCGGCTGCCCCGGCCACCGGTACGTGCTCTTCACCGGGTGCCCGGTCAACTCCTCCAACTCCGGCACCCGCCCCTCCAACCAGGCCCGCGCCGCCGGAGTCAGCCCCACCGCGACGTCCCACCCCCGGCCCAACGCCGACCGCACCACCCCACCGATCCCCGGCACCACCCCCGCCGCCGAAGCGAACAGGTACACCACCGGCCGCCCGGCCCCCACGTCTCCCATCCCGCCATGCAACCCGCTCCCCCGTCCCCCACGCAACGCCCGGCCATCGGAGGGCACACATCATGATCCTTCAGGGGGAAATCGGGAGACGGTCTTCGCCGTGGCCGCTCCCCGTCCCCTCCCCGGCCGCCGGCACCGACCCCGGCCCCGGAAACGCAAACGGCCCGGGCCGGAACTTCCGCTCCGACCTGGGCCTTTGAGTGCTTCACCACTACTCACGAGGGTGGGCGCAGACGGTTTCGAACCGCCGACATCCGCCTTGTAAGGGCGGCGCTCTACCGCTGAGCTATGCGCCCTCGTCGCGGTGGACCGGCAGGCCGGTCGCACGACGAATGGACAGACTACCTGGTCCGGGGAGTGCTTCGCCGCCGTGTCCGGAAGGGGGATTCCGCGGGGGGTGCCGGGCGGGGCGGGTGATCGGCAAGAATGGCGGGGAAGCGACGGGACGGTACGGAGCAGGGAGCGGCGTGGTGAGGGTGGCCGGCGGCGGTGGCGGGGGACGGGGCGGCGGCTGGTGGGGCGGCGGCCGCCGGGACGCCGCGCGGGAGGACGCCCGGGCGGCCCGGGAGGCGGCCCAGGAGTCCTTCTACGAGTTGGACTCCGCCCAGCGGGACGCGCTGCTCGCGGTCGAGACGGTGAAGTCCGCGGGCGAGCCCGCCACCTCCCGCCGGGTCGAGCAGGACTTCGCCGACCTGACCGCCCGGATCGACCAGGTCACCGTCGCCTACCTGGGTGCGCTGGACGCCGTCGACCTGGACTCGGCCGAGGTCGACCCGGGCGCCGTCGCCCGGGCCCGGCAGCAGCTCGACCAGGCCAAGCGCGAACTGGACGCCAAGCGCGCCGAACTGGGCACCTTCGTGAGCCGGTTGCAGCCGCTGGTCGAGCACGCCGAGGCGCAGCTGATCCGGGTCACGCCCGCCGTGGAGCGGGCCAAGCAGGCGCTGCTGGCCGCGACCACCGCCCTCGAACAGGCCCGGGGCGCCGGGCTGCGGGCCGACGACCTGGCGGCCCGGCTGGCCGAGCTGGCCCCGGAGCTGACCAGGCTGAACCAGGGCGTCTCGCAGCACGGCGTGCCCGCCACGCTGCAGCGCGCCGAGGACGTGGCCCGACGGGCCGAGGAGGTCCGGGCCGAGGCCGTCCGGCTGCCGGAGCGGGCGGGCGAGATCGACCGCCGGGTCGGCACCCTGCGGACCAGGATCGACGCCCTGGAGAACCGGGCCGGGACGGTCGACCCGGCGCTCAGCGACCTGCGCCGCCGCTTCTCGCTGGCCTGCTGGCAGGACCTGCAGCACGTGCCCGCGCAGACCGCGGACGCCGTCCGCAACGCCCGGGCCCGGCTGACCGAGGCGGTGCGGGCCCGGGACGAGCAGCGCTGGGCGGACGCCACCGCGGCGATCGGCACCGTGCGGGCGCTGCTGGACACCGCCGAGGGTTCGGTGTCCGCCGTGAACGAGCGGCTGCGGCAGCTGAACGAGGTGCAGCGCGACCCGCAGCAGGAGATCGAGCGGGCCCGGTTCGCGCTGCGCGACGCGCAGCGGCTCGCCATGGCCGGACGCCAGGCCCCGGACCCGCGGCACGCCGGACCGCTGGACGCGGCGGTGGCCCGGCTGGACCGCGCCGTGGCCTCGCTGGAGGACGCTGGCCGCCACCCCGACTACTGGGCCTTCCTGACCGAGCTGGTGGCCGTCCGGGAGACGGCGGCCGAGGTGGTCACCATGATCCGCGGCCACTGAGCGACCGCTGGGAGCAACCGTCGGAAGCGGACAGCGGGAGTAAACACCGGAAGCCGAGCACCGGACGGCCGGAGCAGCAAGACCAGAAGGGGCAGGAGGACAGGAGGAGCAGCCGCCGGTGCCCGCTTCGCCGGGTGTCCGGTGCCCGCTGGGTACCCTGCTCGGTATGCCTCGCTACGACTTCCGCTGCCGCGCCTGTGGCGCGACCTTCGAACTGAGCCGCCCGATGGCCGAAGCCAACGACCCGGCCACCTGCCCGCAGGGGCACCCCGACACCGTCAAGCTGCTCTCCACCGTCGCCGTCACCGGCGGGGCGGCCGGCTCCCCGGCGCCCAGCGGTGGTGGCGGGGGCGGCTGCTGCGGCGGTGGCTGCTGCGGCTGAGCCCGAAACCGCAGCCCGAAACCGCAACCCGGAACCGGGGCCGGGTCCGGGGCGTGCGCCCGGACCCGGCACCCACGGCTGACGGGCCGTCAGGCCGTGACGGGGACGGTTGCCCCCGAGCGGACCCGTTCCAGCATCTGGCGGATGATCTCCTCGCCCGCCGAGACGCCGATCTCGGTGAGCGCGGTGACGCCCTCCGCCGTCCAGCCGGTCTCGGCGAGCTCGCCGTGGCCGGGGCGCCAGCCGTGGTCGGCGGCGAGCAGGAGTTCGGCGTCGAGCAGCGAGTCGCCGGCGGTGAGGACCGTCCGCGCGCCGGTGCGCTCGCGGACCTCGGCGAGGGCGGCGCTCTTGGAGAGCGGCGCGGGGACGGCGTAGACCTTGCGGCCCTGGAGCGAGACCGTCCAACCGCGTTCGGCGCACCAGGCGGTGAGCTCGTCGATCCAGCCGGCCGGGAGTTCGGCGCGCTCGACCACCAGGTAGGCGAAGAGCTCGTCGGCGACCCGGCGCTTGTGGGTCCACTCGGGGTCGGCGGCGATCGCCAGGTGCTCGACCACCTCGGCGACGGGGGCGCTGGCGGCCGCCAGCCGGGCCCGGATCTCGTGGTGCCAGTCGAGGTCGGGGACTCCGTCGACGAGCAGGTGGCCGCCGTTGGCGCAGACCGCGTACGGGGGGATCCAGCCCGGCGTGGGGCCGGGGAGGTTGATCCGCTCGTACTGGGTGCGGGTGCGGGTGGTGATGGGGACGACCGGGACCTGCGCGGCGAGTTCGGCCAGCAGTTCGGCGGCCGTCTCGGTCATGAAGGAGAGCGCCTTGCCGTCGTGCACCTCCACCGAGAGCAGCCGGGGGGCGAGCCGGTCGGGCACGTCCAGGGCGAGCGCGCGGTTGGAGTAGACGAGGGTGCGGTCGAGGTCGCTGGCGACCAGGAACTGCGGCACGGGCGGGTTCTCCTTCGATCGGGGATGGGGCTCAGGGCTGGACGGCGGTGCCGTCCGCGCCGATGGCGCCCCGCGTGTAGCGCGGGTGGATCAGCCCGACGCAGGTGTAGGGCAGGTCGTCGGCCTCCTCGACCGGGACACCGCGCTGGGCGGCGAGCAGCCGCACGTGGTCGAGGTCGGCACCGGCGCCGCGGCGGGCCAGGATCCGCCAGGGGACGCGGCGCAGCAGCACCCGGGTGGTCTCGCCGACGCCGGGCTTGACCAGGTTGACGCTGTCGATGCCGTACTCGGCGCTGATCCGCTCGACGGCGGCCCAGCCCTCCCAGGTGGGGGTGCGGTCGGCGGCGGCGAGCCGGGCGGTCTCGGCGGCGACGGCGGGGCCGACGGACGGGAAGGCGGCGGCGACGGTGTCGACGAACTGCCGGGAGACGTCGGCGGCCGCGAGGTCCCGGTAGTACTTGGCGCCGTGGAACTCGCCCGGCCCGGTGAGGTCGGCGCGCAGCACGGTGCGGGAGATCAGGCCGGAGACGGTGGAGTTGAGGCAGGCGGAGGGGATCAGGAAGTCGTCGCGGGTGCCGTAGGTGCGCACGCAGCCGCCGGGGTCGGCGAGGACGGCGAGCTCGGGGTCGAAGCCGGTGCCGGCCAGCGCCCGGCCGAGCTCCCGGGTGATGGCGCCCTTGCCCGTCCAGCCGTCGACGAAGACCACGTCGGCGGGGCGGTGGTGGGCGGCGAGGTAGTGCAGGGCGGTGGTGTCGATGCCGCGGCCGCGGACGATGGAGACGGTGTAGTGCGGCACGTCGAGGCCGTGGGCGTGGGCGAGCCAGCGGCGGATCAGGACGCCGACGGGGGTGCCGGCCCGGGCCAGCGAGGCCAGCACCAGGTGCGGGCCGCGCTCGCGCAGCAGGGTCTCGGCGACGACGCCGACGGCGGTGGCGAGGCGGGTGGTGGAGGCGGCCAGCGCGGTGTGGAACAGCTGCTGGTACTCGGGGCTGGGCTGGTACTCGACCGGGAGCGATTCGGCGTAGTGGGCGCCGCCGGACTGGACGGCCTCCTCGCGCTCCTCGGTGGGCGCTTCGAGCGGGACGTCGGAGAGGTCCTTGAGCAGCCAGGTGACGTCCGCGGCGGGGTAGCTGGAGAAGGCCGGCCCGTGCAGCGGGCGGGCGGCGGGCGGAGCAGGGGCGGTGTGTGCGGTCATGCCGGGCCTTCGTCGAGGTGTGCAGGGTGATGCTCGGTCAGCGGGTGGTCGGCGGTGCGTCGGTCGGGTGGCGCGGGGCGGTACGACGGGAGAACGGCGAGCACCACGTGGTCGGCGGCGGTGCGCAGTTGGGGCAGCAGGGCGTCGGGGCCGGTGTGCAGGGCGGGGGTGTCGGCGGGGTCGTCGACGACCAGGACGACGGTGTCGAAGCGGCGGGCGGGGTCGGTGCCGGGGGCGACGTTGTAGGCGTAGCGCTCGGTGGCGTCGGTGTCGGCGGGGTCGTCGTGGGCGGGGAAGGTCAGGCCGGTGCGGATGGCGTAGCCGGGGTGGTCGAGGGCGAGCACCGGGGAGCGGGTGGTGGTGGAGAACCGGACCTCGGCTGCGGGGAACTGCTGCTGGAGGGCGTCGGCGAGCCGCAGCGGGGCGTACATCAGCTCCTCGCAGCCGAGCACCAGGACCCGGCCGGGGCGGGGACCGACGGCGGCGGCGAGGGCGGTGCCGAGGGCGGGGAGGGCGGCCTCCAGGCGGCGGCGGTGGGCGGGGGTGAAGCCGTGCCGGCCGCCGTCGGGCAGGCCCTCGGGCCAGGGCAGCGGGGCCCTGGTCAGCCGGCCCGGCGCGCCGGTGGGGCGGGGCTGGGCGGGGGCGGCGTCGATCAGGGCGCGGGCCCGGTCGAGGACGCCCTCGGGGAGGTGGACGCCGCCGCCGGCGGTGGCCACCAGGTCGAGGCGGGCGCCGAGTTCGGCGGCGGCGGCGTGCAGCCGCTCGTGGTCGGCGGGGGTGCGCAGGTCGACCAGGGCGACCAGGACGTACCGCTCGCGGGGGTGGGCGGCGTGCAGGGCGCGGATGGTGTTGAGGACGGTGCTGCCGGTGGAGATCTCGTCGTCGACCAGGACCAGCGGGCCGTCGCCGGCCAGCAGGGCGGCGTCCTCGGGGAGCAGCAGGTGGCTGGTGGCGTGCGAGTGCTCCTCCTCGAAGCCGCCGAGCGGGGCGACGCCGGGGACGGGGCGGCGGGTGGAGTGCAGGTAGGGGGCGTCCAGGGCGTCGGCGACGCTGTGGCCGAGGGCGGTGGCGGTCTCCGCGTAGCCGAGCACGGCGGCGCGGGCGGTGTCGGCGGGGCCGAGCAGTTCGGCGACCCGGCGGCCGAGGTCGAGGCCGGCGCCGTGCACCACGGCGGGCCGCTGCGGGACGTGCTTGCCCAGCACCCGGGAGACCAGCAGGTGGGCGCGCTTGGGGTTGCGGCGCAGTGCGAGCCCGATCAGCGAGCCGAGCTCGGGGTCGCCGCTGAGGCGCAGGCCGAGCCGGTCGGTGACCCACTGGCCGGTCCAGACGTCGGCGGTCATCGGAACTCCTGTCACTGTGACGGGCGGTGCTGGTGGTGCTGTCGCTACGGGTGCTACGGGTGTTGCTGGTGGTGTCCGGCGGGGCGCACGGGTGTGCGCTCCGGGTTCGAGACTACGGGCCGCCCCGGGGCCCCCGGATCGGCCGACCGGCCGGAGAACGCCCGCCGATCAGTTGGAGAACGCCCGCCGACCGGCCGGAACCTCCGGGCCGATCGACTCCAACCCCCGCCCCGTCCGGTCGACGACCGGGTCGGCCGATCGGCTGAGGCCCCCGTCAGCCCACGCAGGCGGAGAGCAGTTCGGCGAACGAGACCTCGGCCCGGGCGACGCCGAACACCTCGGCGCGCAGCAGCACCCGCTCGGCCCAGGCCCGGTGCGGCTTGGCCTCGTTCATCTTGTTGGTGTACGCGGAGCGGCTCACCCCGCCGCCGCCGCGGTGCCGCTGCAGGATGTCCTGGGCGTCGCACAGCTCCTCGTGGGTGACCACGGAGAGCGCGTGCACGGCGGCGACGTGGCTGGGGTGGATGCAGGTCTTGCCGAGCAGTCCGTTGGCCCGGTCGAGTTCGATCTCCCGGATCAGGCCGTCCAGGTCGTGCTCGATCAGCCGCTGGCGGACCCGGTCGGCGGGCGGGGTGGCCGCGCTGAACGGGGTGCGGCGCAGTTGCGGCTTGAACATCCGCTCCTGGAGCGGGAAGTACTCCCAGACCGGCCCGGTGATGGTGTGGCCGGTGCCGTCGGCCCGGCCGAGCACGTTGACCACGTCGCCGATCACGCCGGCCACCAGGGCGACGTCGTAGGCGGTCAGGTCGGGCGAGCGGCGCAGCCCGTACGCGGAGCACAGGTCGGTGACGCCGAGCCGGACGGCGAGCACCCGGGGGCGGTGCTTGTCGAGCAGCCGGGCGATGCCGTGCAGCTGGTCGCGGCGGCTCTCCAGGTGGGCGAGTTCGGGCGATTCGAGGACCGGCATGACGAACAGCCGCTGCCCGGTGCGCTCCTCGGCGGCGGTCAGCGCCTCCAGGAACGGCAGGCCGCTGTCCTCGGTGAACTTGGGCACCACGAAGCCGCTGAGCAGGCGCAGCGCGGGGCCGAGCCGGGCGGCCAGGTCGGTGATCTGCTCGGGGGTGCGGACCCGGACGAACAGCAGCGGCAGTTCGGCGTCGGCGTCCTGGCCGGCGAGTTCGGTGAGCTGGGCGACCAGGTTGCGCTCGGCGTCGTCGACCTCGTGGTCGGCGATGGCGTCCTCCAGGCAGAGCACCATGGAGACCACGCCGCGGGCGGTCTGCTTGCGGACATCGCGGGCCAGCGTGGGCCGGGTGGCGGGGCTGTAGAGGGTGGCGCCGAGCGCGGTGGCCAGGACGGCGGCGTCGCTGTCCCGGTCGAAGGCGGCGGGCTGCTCGTGAAAGAGCCGGCTGCGGACGTCGTCCGCGAGATGCCCGAAGTGGCGCAAAATGCTCTCCCGCTCTGGTCTGTTGGGCCCCGCCGGGGGCGGGAACGGCTGTCGGCTCCTCACCAGTGGGACGGTCGGAGCGGCCGGATAGTTCGCCCGACGCGCCGGGACCGTCGCGGGGAGGGGCGTACCGGGGCCGTTGGCCGCTCATCGTACGGCCGGTTGACCCCGACACAGCAGTTCGAAACATCGAATTCTCGCAAGTTTGTCGGCACCGTCATCGGGACCGGGCGCGGGGGCGCGCCGATGCCGTGCCCCGCGTTGTCCCGGGCCGTGGGCAGGCGGCAGGATGGTGGGCTATGACGCACGTGATGGCGAAGGGCGCCAACATCCCGCTGACGGCCGCCGCCGTCCGCGCCGTCCTGCGCTGGACGGACGCCCCGGGCGTCCCGGACGTGGACGCCTCGGCCCTGCTGCTGGACGACCGGGGCAAGGTCCGCGACGACACCGACTTCGTGTTCTACAACCAGCCGCGGCACCCCTCCGGCCTGGTCCGCCACCTGCCGAAGCAGACGGCGGGCGGCGAGGTGTGGGACGCGCTGGAGATCGACCTGGCCCAGCTCCCGCCCGAGGTGGACCGGGTGGTGCTGGCCGGTTCCGCCGAGGGCGGCGCCTTCCCGGCGGTGCCGGGCCTGCGGGTGCTGCTGTTCGACGCGGGCGCGGCCGAGGGGACGCCCGCGCTGGCCGAGTTCGCGGTCGACGAGGACGAGCAGGTGACGGCGCTGGTCGCCGCCGAGCTCTACCGCCGCTCCGGCGGCTGGAAGTTCCGCGCCGTAGGCCAGGGCTACCTGGACGGCCTGGTCGCGCTGGCCACCGACTTCGGCATCGCGGTGGAGGACGGCGCGGCCGACGGCTCGCCCGCCGACCCGCGGCTGCTCCAGCAGGACGCCGGAGCGGACCGGCCCGCGCCGCTGCCGGTGGACGAGGAGGACTGGACGCTCGCCCCGGCCGCCCCGACCCCCGCGCCCGCCCCGGCGCCCGAGGAGCGCCCGGCCGCGCCGGTCGCCGCCCCGCCGCCCGTCCCGGTCACCGCCCCGCCGCCGCCCGCGCAGCCGCCGACCGCCCACCACGCCCCGCCGACCGGCGCGCAGCCGCCCGTCCCGGTGCCCGGCGGCTACGGCTACCCGCAGCCCCAGCAGCCCGGTTACGGCTACCCGCCGCCGCCCCCGCAACAGCAGCAACCGCCGCACCCGCAGGCCGGCGGCTACGGCTACCCCCAGCCGCAGGCGGGCGGGTACGGCTACCCGCAGGCCCAGCCCCGGCCCCAGCAGCCCGGCCCGGGCTACGGCTACCCGCAGCAGGGCACCCACCAGCAGCCCGCCCAGCAGCAACCCGCGCCCCAACCCGCACCGCAGCAGCCGGGCCCGCCGCCCGGCCCGCAGCAGTCCGGCCGGCCGTTCGCGCTGCCGCCGCAGGGCCCGCAGTTCCAGCCCCGCTGACCGCCGCGCACCGCAGCCGCCGAAGCACCACAGCAGCACCGCGGCAGCACCGCCCCACCCGGCCCGGGAGCGGGTCCTCCCGGGCCCGCCCCGGCGCCGTCAACTCCCGGGCCGCTCCGGCGTCTTGTAGCCGCGCTCCCACTGCATGCCGAAGCCGTACAGCCGGTCCAGGTCGGACTGGAAGCCGTGCACGTACCGCACCTCGCGGCGGATCGTCAGCTTGCCCTCGCCGTCGTTCTCGATCAGCACCACCGCGCACGAACGGGCCGCCGGGGCGCGCTCGTCCAGCTTGATCTCGATCCGCGGGCCGCTCTGCGGGACGATGGTCAGCACGGCGTGGGTGCGGTCGAAGGCGGGGGTGTCGTCGTAGATGTAGACGAAGATCAGCAGCCGCTTGAACTGGTCCTTCTTCTCCAGGTTGATGTGCATCGTCTCGCCGGAGGGCGCGCCCGACACGTCGTCGCCGGAGAGCTTGATGTACGGCGGCCGGTTCAGGTCGCCGAACAGCCGGCCCAGCGGCTGCACCACGCCCCGGGTGCCGTCGGCGAGTTCGTACATGCAGGCCAGGTCGAGGTCGACGCCGACCGGTGCGGACCCGGCGGTGGCGGGTTCCAGCGGGCGCAGGATGCGCGGGTCGAAGAAGCGGCGCAGCGCGCTGCCCGCGCCCGGCCGTTCGGCGCTGCGGGTCGACCAGTGCAGGTTGATGTACAGGTAGCCGGTGGTGGCCGCGGTGCCGGTGATGGCGTGGTGCGGATGCGACTTGGTCAGCGTGACCTTGAACTGCCCTCCGGTGTCGAAGCTGTCGCTGCGGTCCCCCTTCAGGAACTCCCACACCGAGACCATCGTGTCCTCCCCCAGCACCGGAACCTTCTCGCCTCTCCAATACCCACCCGAGGGGCCCTGAGTCAACGTCAGACCGCTGGCGCCCGCCGCTGGCAGAGGGATCGTCACTCCCGTACGATGCCCGCCCCCCGGACGCGATATCGTCTCTCCCGCACAGGTGTCCCGTGCGCCCCCCGTGCGTCACCTCCTTCCCCCTGCCCTGCGGAAAGCCGAGGCCCTCCCCGCGATGAACTTCTCCTCCATACAGCTGGTCTGGGCCGTGGTCGGCGGTGCAGCCCTGCTGTTCACGGCCATCCTGGTCGCCTTCCTCCGCTTCAAGAACAACAAGACCGACGAGAGCGGCGACTCCTGGGAGCGCAGCGAGGAGCGCCGGCGCCGCAAGGAGGCCGTCTACGGCGGCGCCTCGTACGTGCTGCTGTTCTGCTGCGCCGGCGTCGCGGCCGCGCTCTCGTTCCACGGCCTGGTGGGCTTCGGCCAGCAGAACCTGAACCTGTCCGGCGGCTGGGAGTACCTGGTCCCGTTCGGCCTGGACGGCGCGGCGATGTTCTGCTCGGTGCTCGCGGTCCGCGAGGCCAGCCACGGTGACGCGGCGCTCGGCTCGCGCATGCTGGTCTGGCTGTTCGCGATCGCCTCGGCCTGGTTCAACTGGGTGCACGCCCCGCGCGGCGGCTCGCACGACGGCGCCCCGCAGTTCTTCGCCGGCATGTCGATCTCGGCGGCCGTGCTGTTCGACCGGGCGCTGAAGCAGACCCGCCGGGCCGCGCTGCGCGAGCAGGGCCTGGTGCCGCGCCCGCTGCCGCAGATCCGGGTGGTCCGCTGGCTGCGCGCCCCGCGCGAGACCTACGCGGCCTGGTCGCTGATGCTGCTGGAGAACGTCCGCAGCCTGGACGAGGCGGTCGAGGAGGTGCGCGAGGAGCGCCAGGCGAAGCTGGACGCCAAGTCGCGCGCCCGCAGCGCCGACCGCCGCGAGCGGGCCGAGCTGAAGGCGATCGCCCGGCAGGGCGGCGTGCTGGCCCGGGCCCGGCACGCCCGGCAGGTGCCGGCGCTGGCCGCCGCGGGCGACGCCCCGTCCGCAACGGAGCCTGCCCTAGCCGCCGAGGAGACCACCCTGGACCGGGTGGGCGCCTCCGCCCTGGAGCCCGCCGCGCTGAACGCCGGCCGCCGCCCCCGCGCCGCCGTCGAGTCCACCGGCAGCTCCTCCGCGTCCTCCTCCCCGTACTCGTACTCGTCCAGCATCGACCTGACGACCGACGAGGACACCCTCTCGATGCCGAAGCTGGACTCGCTGGAGCGCAAGCTGCGCGCCATCGAGCAGCAGCTCGGCTAGCACCGCCGCGGTCACCGGAGAAGCAGACCGCACAGCAGCCGAAACAGCCGCGCCCGCCGGGGAACTCCCCCGGCGGGCGCGGCTGTTGTGGTACCGGCGGGCGGCGCGCTAGGAGTCCGCGCCCGCACCCTCCAGCGCCTGCTGGCGCTTGTTGCGGATCATCGAGGAGGCCAGCGCCGCGCCGATGAAGGCGACGCCGATCAGGCCGGTGACGATCTCCGGGATGTGGTACTTGATCGAGGCGAGCAGGATCAGCGCCAGCGCGCCGATCGCGTAGTGCGCGCCGTGCTCCAGGTACACGTAGTCGTCCAGGGTGCCCTTGCGGACCAGGAAGACGGTCAGCGAGCGGATGTACATCGCGCCGATGCCGAGGCCCAGGGTGATCTGGAAGATGTCCTGCGAGATGGCGAACGCGCCGACCACGCCGTCGAAGGAGAACGAGGCGTCCAGGACCTCCAGGTAGACGAAGAGGAAGAACGCGGCCTTGCCGCCGACCTGCATGATCGACTTTCCGCTGCGCTCGGCCTCCTCCTCGGCCTCCTGCTGCTCCTCCAGGCCGGACTCGAAGACCTCGGAGAGGCCGTTCACGGCGAGGTAGGTGGCGAGGCCGCAGACGCCGGCCAGCAGCACCGTCTCGGCGCGGTCACCGGCGAAGAAGCGGGAGGACAGGGCGAGCACGACCAGCGCGACGACCGAGGAGAGCGCGTCCAGCTTGCCGATCTTCTCCAGCGGCTTCTCCAGCCAGCGCAGCCAGTTGAAGTCCTTCTCCTCGAAGATGAAGTCGAGGAAGATCATCAGCAGGAAGATGCCGCCGAAGGCCGCGATGGCCGGGTTGGCCAGGTCGAGGTACTCGCCGTAGGTGTGGCCGTCGTGGGTCTTGCTCGAGTCGAGCGCCAACTCGATGACGGTGCCCGGGTTGAGGTGCGCGGTGAGGCCGACGACCAGCAGCGGGAAGACCAGCCGCATGCCGAAGACCGCGATCAGCACGCCGACCGTGAGGAAGATCTTCTGCCAGAAGGCGTTCATCCGCTTCAGGACGGTGGCGTTGACGACGGCGTTGTCGAAGGACAGGGAGATCTCGAGGATCGAGAGGATCAGGACGACGCCGAATCCTTCGGCCCCCCAGATCAGGCCGGCGGCGATCAGGCCGGCGATCGTGATGGCGAAGGACCATCCGAACGTACGGAGGAACACGGGGTCGGTTACCTTTCTGGCTACCGGAATTGACCGATTCCGGAGTGGTGGTTACTGGACGTTGACGCCGAAGTCGAGCGCGATCCCGCGCAGGCCCGAGGCGTAGCCCTGGCCCACCGCGCGGAACTTCCACTCGCCCTGGTAGCGGTACAGCTCGCCGAAGATCATCGCGGTCTCGCCGGAGGCGTCCTCGGACAGGTCGTAGCGCGCGATCTCGCTGCCGTCGGCCAGGTTGACCACCCGGATGTAGGCGTTGGAGACCTGCCCGAAGCTCTGCAGCCGGGCGTCGGCGTCGTAGATGGAGACGGCGAAGACCACCTTGTCGATCTGCACCGGCACCAGGTCGAGGTGGACCTGCACCACCTCGTCGTCCCCGTCACCGTCGCCGGTGAGGTTGTCGCCCTGGTGCTCGACCGAGCCCTCGGGGCTGCGCAGGTTGTTGTAGAACACGAAGTACTCGTCGCCGAGGACCCGGCCGCCGGAGCACAGCAGCGCGCTGGCGTCCAGGTCGAAGGGCGCGCCGGTGGTGGACCGGGCGTCCCAGCCGAGACCGATCTGAACCTGGGTCAGGTTCGGCGCGGCCTTGGTCAGCGAGACGTTCCCGCCCTTGGCGAGGGTGACGGACATCGGACTTCCTCCCAGCTCCCGTCTCCGGGGCTCCCGGGGCGTGCAGTGGCGGAGCCGCCGTCGGACCGCCCCGGGAGGGCCGGTCCGGCGGGATGCACCCGAAAGGCGCACCCAAGAGGTCTACGCCCCCGGACGGCCGCGCAGTGCTGCACACCCGACTGAACTTCCTGAACTCCGCGCTCCGCCCGGCCCGGTGACCACCCCGGGGCCCCGAGGGCCGCCCCGCGCACTCCCCCGGCCGGTCGACGGATCGCGGCCGAATCTATCAAGCCCCCGTCCCGCCCCGGCGGCAGCGGGCCGCCCGGTACGCTGCGGCCCTGCCGCGGGAACACCGCTCGGCGCCGGACGAAGAACCAACGGGGGTACCAGGCAATGCCGTTCGAACCACTCGATCGCACCGATCCGGAGACGGTCGGCCCGTACCACCTGCTGGCCAGACTCGGCGCCGGCGGGATGGGCCGGGTCTACCTGGCCCGTTCCGCCGGCGGCCGGACGGTGGCGGTCAAGGTGGTGCGCGCGGACCTGGCGGAGGACGCCGACTTCCGGGAGCGCTTCCGCCGCGAGGTGTCCGCCGCGCAGTCCGTGGACGGCGCCTGCACCGCCCCGGTGGTGGACGCCGACCGGGACGGCCCCTCGCCCTGGCTGGCCACCGCGTACGTGCTCGGCCCGGCGCTGAGCGAGGCCGTGGCGGCACACGGCCCGCTGCCGTTGGAAACCGTGCGCACCCTGGGCACCGGCCTGGCGCAGGCGCTGGCCGCCATCCACGCGGCGGGGCTGGTGCACCGCGACCTGAAGCCCTCCAACGTGCTGCTGGCCGCCGACGGGCCCCGGGTGATCGACTTCGGCATCGCCCGGGCGCTCGACGGCGACCGGCTGACCTCGACCGGCGTCGTGGTCGGCTCGCCCGGCTTCATGAGCCCCGAGCAGGCCGCCGGGCGCCGGCTCGGCCCGCCCAGCGACGTGTTCTCGCTCGGCTCGGTGCTGGTGCTGGCCGCCACCGGCCACGGCCCGTTCGACCGCGCCGAGGACGGCGGCGCGCCCTCCGCGGCCTCCCTGCTGTACCGGGTGGTGCACGACGAGCCGGACCTGGCCGGCCTGCCGGAGGCGCTGCGCCCGGCGGTCACCGCCTGCCTGGCGAAGGACCCGGCCGACCGGCCCGCGCCGGACCGGCTGGCGGCGCTGCTGGGCGGGGCGGCGACCCCGGCCCGCGCCGGCTGGCTGCCCACCGCGGTCGCCTCCGACATCGCCACCCACGCGGCCGCGGTCATGGACCTGGAGGCCCCGGTCCGGTCCGCCGACCCGCGCCGGGCACAGACGGCCGTCCCCACGCCCACCGAGGTCTCCGCCCCGGGGGACGGGGGCACCGTCCGCCTGCGCGCCGCTGCCGCGCCGTCACCGCGGGGCGCCCGGGAGGCCGACACCGCCACCGTCTCCGCGCAGCCCGCCGGGGAGGCCGCCGCGGGTCCGTCCCGCCGCGGCCTGCTGCTGGGCGGCGGCGCGGCCCTGCTGGCCGGCGCGGGCGGCCTGACCGCCTGGGCGCTGTCCGGGAAGGACGCGCCCGACCCGTCGCCGGCCCCGTCGCCCACCGGCTCCACCACCGGCTCGGCCTCCCCGTCGCCGGCCCGCAGCACCCGCGCCCCGGGCGTGCCGCCGGCCGCGCTGTGGACGTACCGGGTCACCGGCGGCAACACCGGCACCGTGGCGATGGCCTTCTCCCCCGGCCTGGCGCACCTCGGCGGCACCGACCTGATCACCCTCACCACGAACGACGGCAAGGTGAAGTGGTCCACCCCGAACGCGGTGGCCAACCACCTCGGCTGCGCGGGCGGTTCGCTCTCCTACGGCAACGTCATCGATCTGATCACGGTGGACGCGTCCTCCGGCTCGGTGCTGTGGAAGTACACCCCTGAGCAGGGCAAACCGCACGGGACCCAGATCAGTTCGGACATCGTGCTGGCCGCCGACGACCGCGCCGTGTACGCGATGTGCGGCTTCGTGGAGCTGGACGGCTCCGGTTTCCCGGACCCGGACAAGAAGTCCACCCCGGGAATCATGGCGCTGTCCCGCAAGGACGGTTCGATGCTGTGGAACCAGCGCCGCAACCCGACCGCCGACTACTACGTGAGCTCCGACCTGACCGCGGACACCCTGCTGTACACCGACAGCAAGGAGAACCTGGTCGCCCGCTCGCTGGCCACCGGCACCCAGAGCTGGGTCGCCTCCACCCACTCGCACGCCTCGTACCAGCCGGCGGTCCAGGACGGCCTGGTGTTCTGCTCGACCGACCCGAACGGCCTGCAGGGCGTCCGGGTGTCCGACGGCAAGCAGGTCTGGGCGAAGACCTCGGAGCGGTCCACCCGGATGTGGTACTCGCCGCCCGCGGCCGGCGGCCACGTCGTGTACGCGATCCTCGGCGGCATGACGATGACCATCCAGGGCACCACCTACACCCCGACCGCCCCGACCCGGGTGGTGGCCTTCAACGCGACCGACGGCACCGAGCTGTGGCACCTGGAGCTGCCCTCCGAGGCGCTGATGGACACCGGCCCCGTGCTGGTCAAGGACACCCTGTTCGTGCCGACCGCGAACAAGGGCATCCACGCCGTCGACGTACGGGCCCACAAACTGCGCTGGACCTTCCAGTCCGCCGTGGACGGCCTGGCGCCGTGGCAGCTGTTCGGCAACGGCGAGCTGCTGTTCGCCCTCCAGGGCGAGCAGCTGATCGCACTGCCCCCGGAGTAGCCGCGCACCGGGCCGGGACCGCGGACGGTCCCGGGCCCGGCCCGGCGGGCGCTCGCTGGGGTTCGCCGCTGCCGGGCGGACAGGTCGAAAGCCGGGCCCGTAGCAGCTTTATTCTGCCCTCTGGCCAGGAATATAGCGACTTCACCAGTGACCCGGCGTCGGGCGGAATGACCATCACGCCGCAGGTCTACAATCAGTTCCTTACGTCCCTGCGCAAGAAGTCAGCATTCCTGCCGGCCGGGGTAAATGTGGCTCCAATCGATTCTGGCAGTCTGCACCTGCCGACGGCTTCAGACGACGGTACAGCCTCGATTGTGGATGAGGGAGCGACTATCCCCACCTCGGATATTCAGGTAGCCGACAACGGCTTCAAGGCGTACAAGGTGGCCATGCTTCGGGCTGTCACGCATGAGGTTCTAGCCGACTCAGCCATTGATATCCGCAAGGGCGTTACGGACGCGATGATTCGCGGAACGGCCTCGGCCGTTGACGACTACTTCCTGAATGGGGCTGGAGTTAAGCAGCCTCTTGGGCTGCTCAAGACTCCTGGGGTCGTGAGTACAGCTCTGACGGCCGCTATCACGCTGGACAACGTGGCCGACGAAATGGCGGCCTTTGAAGCCTTCGGCGGTACAGTGGCGGCCATTCTGGCCGACCCGGCATCGTTCAATGTTCTGCGTAAGGCAAAGGCGTCCACAGCGGGTACCTATCATTCGTCGCCCTTCGCGGCTACGGATGGGCCTCGCCAGATTTGGGGAGCGAATCCGATTCCGGCCCCGCGCATGGCGTCGGGCATGGTTGCCCTAATGGATTCCTCGCAGGTTTGGGCTGGCCTCCGCCAGGACGTAGAAATCATGTACAGCGAAGAGTACTTCTTTGCTCAGGATAAGCTCAGAATTCGCCTCACGTCCCGTTGGGCCGGTGTCGGCCTGACCGACACGAAGGCCGCAAGGGTCCTCACGAAGGCCGCAAACGGCACCTGATGACGCTAAGAAAGAACTAGCAAAAGAACGAACCCTATTGAATGACGGACTTACCGATGGGTCTACCTTTCGAAAGGATTCAGGAATAATTCCACATGAATGCGTCAAATAGGCGCAATGGAGAAGTGGGCGTAGAGGGGCACCCCGAAAGGTGCCCCTCGCTATATCTCGTCCATTTGGATGCGCGAGCGTGTCTCTGCCCATATCGTGTGGCGCTGCTCACGAAACGAGTGGCCGTACAGATCGGCCGTGGCCAGGAGGGCCAAGACAGCGGCAACTACCGTCTCATCAAGGCTGAATGAGGTGTTTTCGAGCCGGTAGCCCCCCTTGGCCTGTCGGATGATCCGGGTTTCGGCACCAGTTGCCTCGGTAAGCCTGGCGGCCAGCTCCCACACGCAGTTGGGCGTGTCCGTCACTGACTGCCCAAAGCTGCTTGCCGACAAGTTGGCCGATCGATCAACCACTGCTTACAGTCCAGGAGTTGAAGCTGCCCGGCTGCTCATCGGGCGGGATCAGATCGCGCAGCTTCGTGATGGCCTCCCGTCCACCCTTGAGGGGACGGACGAACACGCCGAAGCTGTGCACCGACATGATCCTGACGGCCTGGCCGGACCGTCGATCGTAGGCGGCCTGCCCCTCTTCGGGTTCCCACCGCCCAGTCATGCGCTCAACTCCCTTCGTACGACGTACAGTCCGTCGCTCGGAAGTGCGGGCATTACGCCGGTTTCGCCGAGAACGCGAGCCATAAGCCGCTGAGACTGGCCGTCGATCAGTCGGCCGGTGAGCCGGGCGTACTCGGTGAGCACGTCGGCCAGGGCACGCGCCGTAGCGGCACTGCAACCCCCGAGGGAGACATGGGCCCCCTGGCGCATGCCGCGCCCGCCGGTTACCGGCATCAAGTTGGGCTCGGACGGCAGACCTGCGAGCCTCCACGCCGTCTCCATGGCGTCTGCTGCCGCTTCTGACTCCGCGCGGTAGGCGCGTTGCTGCGCTGTCTCGCTCTCCATCTCAGTCACGGCTGCCCCGTCTCTCCTGGTCAGTCTTCCGGCTCGACTACCTGTGTACTGGTGTCCCGCGTCAGACTTTGTGGCAGGGCTCGTTTGTTGCGGGTCCTGCTGCTTGAAGGAGTCTGATCGATCATGGTGAGACCGCCGGCGTTGCCG